>NZ_JASFZF010000054.1:0-8977 GCF_046055765.1 Lutibacter sp.
GCTACATGATTTACATCACTCACTTTTGCATTATTGGTCGTTATATCACTCGCTTGTTGTGCTGTAATTCCAACTTTCGAAGTATTCAATGCTATTGCTATATTTTGTGTAGTTTGCTCTGTTTGCAAGGTTGATATATCAGTTGCATTTCCTGCAATGTTTGTTACGTTAGTTGAAATATCTGTTGTATTTCCAGCAATGTTGGTCGTATTTGTTGCCGTTGCTGGTGAACCCGTAATTATAATGGCATCAACATACGTTTTTACCGCTTTTTCAGTTGGGTAAAGAACATCTGAATTAGAAGATAATGTAACATCGGTTGATTTATTAGCTTTATCTTCTTTTCCTGAAATTGCTGAAGCGTTAGAAGCAATGGCTGTTGCATTGGTTGCAATGTCCGTTGTGTTAGCAGTAATGTCATTTGCGTTTGTTCCAATGGCTGTTGCATTGGTAGTAATGTCTGTTGTATTTCCTGCAATATTAGTTACATTAGTGGAGATATCGGTTGTATTCGAGGCAATATCAGTTGTGTTAGTTGCAATGTTGGTCGTATTTGTTACCGTTGCTGGTGAACCTGTGATTATACTAGCATCAACATACGTTTTTATTGCTTTTACACTTGGGTACTTTACATCAGAAGCTCCATCAGTAACTACATTTATACTTTTGTTAACTTTATCTTCTTTTAATAAAATTGATGCTGCGTTTGTTCCTATATCAGTGGCATTTGTAGCAATGTCTGTTGCGTTAGTGGCAATACCTGTTATATCTTGATCGCCTGTATTGGTTCCACTAGTAGCTGCTATTGTTGCTGCTTGTGCAGGTGTAATTCCTGTTTTTGAAGTGTTTAAAGCAATGGCTATATTTTGTGTGGTTTGCTCCGTTTGCAAGGTTGATATATCTGTTGCATTTAACTGTTCTGCAACAGTGGCTCTAGCCTGTTCATCAAATATATTTACAGCGTTATCAACAATTAATTGAGCTGTAGTGTCATTTAATGGTTGTGGCATATATGATAGATTTTGCTCACTTAATGGTGTAAAATTACTTCCGCTACCTGAAAAATCAATGGCTACTTGTAATTTTTTTATAGTTCCATCCCATACAATATCAGAAAAGTTATTAGTGCTTGTAACCGTTCCTGCTCCTATAAGCAAATTTATCATGCCATATTTATCAGTACTTATGGCATGATATTCTTGATATTCTTCATTACTTGAAGCATCAATAATTGTAAATTGAATTACAACTGAGCTATTTGCTAACATATTTCCCTGTGCATTTTCACCTGGGATTTGTTGTTCATTTGGATTTAAAATTACCGCTTGGTAACTAATTCCTTTGGTTTGAGCATACCCTTGTATTAAGGTTGCTAAAAATATGATTAAAAGTAGTATTTTTTTCATAATAGCTTGTTTTATATTTTTCGTTGTATTAATTTTTTATTTTTATTGTTGCCTGTTTTTTTTGGAAATGTTTATTAACAATCCAAACCCTACTTGGTTACTTGCAATTTTTAATTCTGCATCACCTGAAGCCATATCTAAACTTTTTCCGTACATATATTGTGCATAAAATGACAAGTTTTCTGAAATAGGTTGTAAAAACCCAAGACCGATTCTAAAATCAAAAACAGTCTTGTTGAAATCATCCACATTCTTTAAATTAATGACCTTATTGTTAAGAGTTTGGGTTCCCTGCATTAAAAATGCAGCTGAAGAAGTTCCTTTTATATATACAGCTGCTTCCTTAATTTTAAACAACTCATAGTCCAGCCCAAGGTTAAATTCTAAATAATTAACATCCCACTCCATAAAATTCCCAACGGTGTCATCGCTTCCAATGGCTCCATATCCTGCATAGGCAATACCAATAGAACTATTCAGTTTTTTAACAAATAGTTGATTTCTATAGCCTAATGTCATGAAACTATGGTTTGACGCCTGTAAGTTGTCAAGACTTTGCCCTTGTGAGTTTTTATAATCGAATGACGATATTGTTTTTCCTGCTTCAAAATATAGCTGCTGAGCGGTTCCTATAACTGTAGTTATTAAAAGCAGTAGTAATACGATAAATTTTTTCATTTATTGAATTTTTAGTAATGATTAGTTATTGATTATTTTTTTATAATTTTTTTTATAAATTGCCTATTATTAAACCTTACTTTTAAAATATAATGAGCAACAGCAAAATCGTGAAGGTCTATATTGATTTTTTTTCTAGATTCATATTTATTAGTATAAATTTGACGTCCTAACATATCAAATAAATAAACTTTAACTTCTCCTTCAATTTCTTCTTTAAAGGAAATTGAAATATTTTCTGAAAAAGGATTTGGAAATACAACAACATCCAAATTCATAGGAATATCTTTATCAATTATCTTAGATAATATATTAGGTTGAATAAAACCCTGTCGAAACGTATAACCGTTTGCTTTAAAAGTTCCAATAGCACTAGATTGACCTATACTTTGCTCAATAATATAATTTTTATTGTTTATTGATATAGTTGAAGAAGAACCAGAAACTCCAGTCGTTGACCGTACTAATTGAGATGAAGAACTGTTTTGAGCTGGTATTTGATTAATGATTGTAAAGACAATTAAAAATGAGAGAAGTTGTTTTTTCATAATTAGGGTTGATTAATAGGGTAAAGCTACTTGTTTCTCTTCCTTTAATAATATTTTTCACCCCCCGAAAAACCCCTGATTTTTTTTAAAAACAACCTTTTGTTGAGTTTTTTTCGCCTTTTATTAGATTTTTATGACAATTACCACTTAAAACATATCAATAAGTTATGATAGACAATCTTAAAAAATCGACCTATTAAAAGTTGACAAATTATTTGATGGATACTAAAAATGAAGAGAGGTTTACATCTTTTTGAAGATTCATTTTCTTTCGTATTAATCCTCTAACATTTTCAATAGTCTTATAACTTCTATGCAATATTTCTGCAATTTCCTTTGTAGTATAATTTTGGTAGACTAAACAAGCAACTCTAATTTCATTAGCTGACAAATTTGGATAATCTATAATAAGTTTTGTATAAAAGTAAGTATTAGCCTCTTTAAACCGGATATCAAACTCTTCCCAAATTTTTGATTTATGTGAAAAATTATTTAGAGATCTAATAAAATTATGAATATCCGAATTTTTTTCCTCCGAGAGATTATCTAAATTATTTTTTAATTCAAATATTATATTTTTATTAACCTCTCTTAAAGACGCAATATTTAATTCCTTTTGAGTAAGCTCCTTGTTTTTAAGGTTTAATTCAAGTTGAATTTTTTCAGCAGATAATCTTAAAATTTCCTTTTCTTGCCCTACAACATCTCTAATTAATCTTTTAGTATACATAAGCGAAATGCTATACGCAAGCATTATCAATATAATTTGATAGGAAAAGAGGAATAACGCTTCAGAATTACCTAAATTAAAATAATTTAAATTTTTTTGTTGTAAAAAATTAATTAAAATAATACGACCTACTTGAATAATAAAAAGAATACAAAAAACAAAACCAACCCCTTCTGTTATTTTTCGCATTTTTAAAGGCACTCTGATTAACATTAACCAAGCTATTTGAAAACTTAAAAACAAATAGCTTACAGAAAGAATAAGACTTCTCACATTTATATCTGGTTTAAAAAAGGTAAAATAGTATTGAGATAATAAAAAAACAATAATCAAAAGGTAGTTTTGAATTTGTATTCCTTTTTTATTCACAAATTGTTCTAAACCTATCAATAGTATAACCGTGGAAGAAACCACTAAGGTATTTCCAATTACACCCCATTCGGTGATACTATTGCGAAAAAATAAAAGTGTATTTCCTGAGGAACTCATTATAAAACTCAGCAATATTAAAAATGATTTTGGAAATCTTTTTTTTACCTGTAAATATAGTGAGCCTATTAATAACGCACTTATAATGTTAATGATTATATAGCCAAAAAAAACGGTACGGATGTCAATATGAAACATATTAATCTGTGTTAATAAAAAATTAATATTTTAATTAATTGGACAATTTTTTTGTAAAAATAGGTTTTTTTAAAACATAATAGTTTGGATAAAAATTATTTGTTTTTAAATTAGGCAATGCAATCATTTTTATTACAAACATAAAATATCCATTTTTTAAAAGCTAAATCCTTTATTTAAAAATCTAGAATCAACTACTAGACAGATTTTTACATTTTGTTCTATTTTTAGTAAATTACAATATGTATTTGTTTAACAAATTCTAGGTAACTGCTCACCAACTAACGGACTTACAATTCGTTTACCTCCAATTAAACTTTCCATGACTACTTTATTTGGGTGTTTACTAGTGAATTCTCCAATAACTGCTGAATTAATTCCTTTCTGATGTTTTCTCATTAGTTCTAAAACTTCTGTTTCTATACTTGGATCTATCACAACTAAAAAAACACCTTCATTTGCAACATACATAGGATCTAAACCTAACATTTCACAAGCTGCAGAAACTTGTTTTTCTAACGGAATACTAACCTCTTTTAAATAAACACCTTTTGAAATATCATTGGCTATTTCATGTAAAACAGTTCCTAAACCTCCACGTGTTGGGTCTCTGAATAGCTTTATTTTATTTCCAAATTCATCTAATAAATCCTTCACTAAAAAATTTAAATTAGTAGAGTCACTATTTATATTAGATTCAAATTCCAACCCTTCACGCTCACTCATAATTGCCATTCCGTGCTGGGCAATAAATCCGTTTACAATAATAACATCATTTTCTGATATGTTTTTTACCGAAATATCGGCTTTTGAATGCATTTCTCCAAAACCAGTAGTATTTATAAATATTTTATCTCCTTTTCCTCTTTCAACTACTTTAGTATCTCCAGTTATGATAAGAACGCCACTTTCATCAGCAGCTTTTTTAATGGATTGAACAATAGCAACAAATTCGGTCACTTTTAATCCTTCCTCAATAATAAAAGCTAAGGATAAATACTTCGGAATTGCTCCACACATAGCCACATCATTTACGGTTCCATGCACTGCTAAACTTCCAATATCACCTCCTTTAAAAAATATAGGAGTTATTACAAAACTATCGGTTGAAATTGCTATTTCACCTTCAATTTTAACGATAGCTCCATCGTGTTTTTGATCTAAATACGGATTGCTGAAAATTTTAAATATTACATTATCTAATAAATTTCTGGTTAACTCACCACCACTACCGTGACCTAAATTAATGGTTTCAAATCCTAAATCTTCAATATTCATTTTAGTCTATTAAATTGGTTGAAAAATGATAATATGCAGCACAAGCACCTTCTGAAGAAACCATTGGAGCTCCTAACGGATTGGATGGTTTACAAGCTTTCCTAAATTGTTCACATTGATTTGGTTTTTTAATGCCTCGTAAAATTTCTCCGGCAATACAATTCGAATTTTCAGGTACTTTTATATAACTGATATTAAATTTTGCTTCAGCATCATATTTTCGATATGCTTCTTTAATTACGTAACCACTATTTGGAATTTCGCCTATTCCTCTCCACTCTCTTGTACCTATCTCAAACACTTTTTTTATAACATTAATTGCTGCTCTATTTCCATGTTCTTTAACAACTCTTGCGTATTGATTTTCTAACTCGCACCTTCCTTCTTCTAACTGTTTAACGGCCATATAAATTCCTTGTACCAAATCTAACGGTTCAAAACCTGTAACTACAATTGGAATTTTATATTTCTTAACCAATGGGTAATATTCTTGTATTCCCATAATTGCACATACATGCCCTGCTCCCAAAAAAGCATCAATAGTACAAAGTTCATCATCTAAAATGGCTTCCATAGCGGGTGGAACAAGTACATGAGATGCTAAAATAGTATAATTAGTTACTCCTTCTTTTTCTGCATGTAAAACTGATAACGCATTTGCTGGTGCAGTAGTTTCAAAACCAACAGCAAAAAACACCACTTCTTTATCTGGATTTTGCTTTGCTATTGAAACAGCTTCAATTGGTGAATATAAAATACGTAAATCTCCTCCAAGTGCCTTTGCTTCTAATAAACTTTTTTTACTTCCCGGAACACGAATCATGTCTCCAAAAGAACAAACAATTACACCTTGCTCTAATAATTCTATCGCTTTGTCTATTAAATTTAAAGGTGTTACACAAACAGGGCAACCCGGTCCGTGAATCATTCTTACTTTTTCTGGTAACAATTCTAAAATACCATTTTTAACCAAACCATGTGTTTGTCCTCCACAAATTTCCATAATATTCCATTCACGAGTTGTTATTTTGTGAATTTCATCTAAGATTTTTTTAGTGGCTTCTAAGTTTCTATATTCAGCTAAATATTTCATTTTTAGTTGTTGATATTTAAGTAATACATAAGTTGTCCAAAAGAAATATTTTCATCGTTTGGCGATAAATTAGTATGAAAATACAACTTTATTTCCTTAGGTGCTAATTCAAGCAGCATATCAACCAATGTTGTATTTTGAAATACTCCTCCGCTAAATGCAATATAAAAATATTGATGTGTTTTAGCTATTTCAATAATTGTATTTGCCAAAGTAAACAGGAAATTTATAATTATGCTCTCTTTAGAATTGCCATTTTTGAAATCAATTCCAATATTTTGAATAATTTCTTCGGAAGAAATTCCTTTTTCAATTGAAATCAAATAGCTTTTACATGAATTTAATTTGTAATTCGTTACTAGATTTTCCATTAAAATTGCAGCTTCTCCTTCGTATGAATTATAATCAGTAATATTTAATAATGAAGCAACTGCATCAAATAATCTTCCTACTGAAGATGTTTTTAATGAATTTGATTTTTTTAAAGTTTGATACGTTTTCAGTTCGTTTGAAGTAAATTTTGTTTCCAAAATATCATTCATTTCTTCAGATGCTAGTGATAATAGCGACAAACGTGGTTCTTTTGCCATTTTATCGCCCAACAACCAATCAAAATACGCTAAATGGTTAATTCTTTCAATTGTATTATTCTCATAATTAAAAAATTCTCCACCCCAAATAGCAGTATCATCACCAAAACCTGTTCCGTCAAAAATTACTCCCAAAACTTTTTCTTCAAATAAATTATGTTCGCCTAAAACTGCCGAAAAATGTGCTTTATGATGCTGAACTTCTACTAGTTTACATTTGGCTTTTTGTACTAATTCTTTGCCATATTGTGTGCTATAATAATTAGGGTGCTTATCTACTAAAATAACACTTGGTTGTTGTTCAAAAATAGTTAAAAATGAAGTTGTTGTTTCAATAAATCGATTATAAACATCGTAATTTTCAAGGTTGCCAATAAACTGACTTACATATAAATAGCTATTAGGGTAAAATGCAATACTACTTTTTAAATCGGCACCCATTGCTAATATTTTTTCGCTGGAATTTATAGTGCTATTTAAATAGTTTGGCGCTAAACCACGTGAACGCCGAAATAGGACTTCTTGCTTAAATTTAACACTAAATTTCACAACAGAATCGTCTTGAGGTTGTTCAATTTTAAGATTGTGCTGCAAAAAATAATTGGCTACATTCTTTAATTTTTCAAAAGCATCTTCATTTTTACTAATAATTGGAGAACCATGAATATTACCACTTGTTGCCACAATTGGAAAGTCTAATTCATTGGCCAATAATTGTAAAATTCCTGTATAAGGTAACATAACTCCAAGCTGATTTAATCCTGGAGCTACTGAATTTAATGCTAAACTTCCCTTATAGTTTTGCAATGGAATAATGGTAATTGGACGCACAACTGAAGTTAAACTTTTTAGTTGTTGCAGGTTTAAATCTAACTCTTTTTGAAGTAATTTTAGTGACGGATATAAAACAGCAAAAGGTTTATTTGGTCTATTTTTTTTGGCTCTTAATTTATTTACAACTGTTTCATTTTCAGCATTACAACACAATAAATATCCACTTGTGTTTTTAATTGCAATAATATTACCCTCAGCAAGTAAGTTGGCAATTTCTTTAAATAAATGTATTGTTGAAATTTTAATTTTATTCCCTTCATTATTAATTAGTTTCAACGTAATGCCACAAGTTGAGCAGGTATTTGTTTGTGAATGAAAACGCCTATCATTTGGATTGGTATATTCATTTTTACATGATGTACACATTTGAAACTCATGAATGGTTGTATTTCTTCTTTCAAAAGGAAACGTTTGTGTTATTGCATACCTAGGCCCACAATTAACACACGTTGTAAAAGCATAATTATAACGGTAATTATTCGTATTTTTAATATCCTTTTTACAATCTTCACAAATAGCAAAATCTGGAGTTAATGGTAAATTTAAGTGACCGTTTTTATTTGAAGGAATTATTTTAAAATTATCAAAATTTTGAAGGTCTATTTCACTAATTGAACTCTCTTTAATTGAAGAAACTGGTGGAGGAAATTGCAATAATTTGGTATAAAAGTTATTTACAGAATTTTCCAATCCTGAGGCATAAATAATAACTCCTTTTTCATTATTTGATACAGTGCCAACTATAGAAAATTTTAAAGCTAAATTATAAACATGTGGACGAAACCCAACACCTTGAACCAATCCTGAAATTAAAATTTTATATGTTTTAAGCATGTAGTTAACAAAAATTACCCCTATAAAATTACAATAATTAAAAGAATTTATAGGGATAATTTAAAGAAATAAAGAATGGTTTATGTTGATTTTTTGATCGTTATTTTATTTAATATTTCTAAAATTTTAGTGGTTAATTTTTTAATATTATTTTGAACTTCTCCTGTTAAAGTTATTGTCATAGGAATCATTTCCTTTATAGAAACAGTCACTAAAATAATTTTTGGTAATTGGTCTTGAAATTCTAATGCTTCCATCATATCTTTTAAACCAACATCATGAGCACTTAATATACTTGGGAAATCAGCTGCAAATTTTGGGTATAGCACACCAATTGTTCCTGGTGGTCGTTGATCCAT
>NZ_JASFZF010000055.1:0-12366 GCF_046055765.1 Lutibacter sp.
TGTGTAAATAGCACCAGCTCCTAATCCGGCTGAAAAGTAAAAGAATAAAAATTTATTTCTGCCCCACATTTGTTCTAAAGGTGTTCCAAAAGCCCATAATCCGTACATATTAAATAAAATATGTGAAAATCCTCCATGCATAAACATATGTGTTACAAATTGCCAAAATCCAAACTGAGGGTTTTCAGGGAAATATAGGGCAAACATATTTTGTAAACCTAAATTAGGTGCTAATTGAGGTAGTATAAAAAATAGTACATTTATAATTATTAAATGCTTAACAGCTTCAGTAATTCTTCCCATAATTTTTAATAACAAGTATTAATTGTTAAATTTTTTATCAATTTCTTCAATAGCTTCTGTAACAAAAGTAGTTTTCCCAAAGGGTGACATATCTGGTTGCTTGCAAATAAATAATTTATTTACAATTTCTTCTTGCTCTTTTAAATCTAATTTTGTTCCTGTTTTAATAGCTAAACTTTTTGCCAAACTTTTTGCCATAATATCTAACTGACTAAAACTAGCATTTGGTACATCGTTTTTTATATCTTCTAATAATTGTTCAATTATAATAGTAATCTGACTTTCAGTAATAGTAACAGGTATTCCTTTTACAATAATAGTATCATCTAAAATTTTATCAAATAAAAATCCAACACTTTCTAAATCTTCTTTAATTTCTTTAATTAATTCAATATCATCTTTATTAAATGAAATTTCTAAAGGAAACAATAATTGTTGACTCATTGCTTCTTTAACAGTGATATTTTCTAAAAATTCTTCATATAAAATGCGTTGATGGGCTAAATGCTGATTGATATACACAATTCCAGATTTAATGCTGCTTACAATATATTTTTTATGAATTTGATAGGTTTTACTAGTTATTTTTTCTTCTGAAAAAAGTGAAGTATTTACAGTTTCGGATTCAACCTCAATATTTTGAATGTCAATTCCAGTATATAAATGTTCCCATTGTTCTGTACTTTCCCTTTTATACGGAAATTTAGTAGCTTTTTGTTCGTCACTTTTAAAGGGGTTAAAATCTGGATTTACAGTTACTTTTGGTGTGTCAGATTTTTTATCTTTAAAGTTATAAGGTGTATCAAATGAAGCACTTCTTTCAAAATCTAATATTGGTGCAACATTATATTGTCCTAAACTATGCTTTACAGTTGAGCGTAAAATGGCATACAACGTTTTTTCATCTTCAAACTTAATTTCAGTTTTTGTTGGATGAATATTAATATCAATACTTTTTGTAGGTACCGTTAAGTATAAAAAATACGTTGGAAAATAACCATTAGAAAGTAAACTTTCAAAAGCATTAGTTACTGCGTGGTTTAAGTATGCATTTTTTATAAAGCGGTCATTTACAAAAAAAAACTGTTCGCCTCTTTTTTTCTTAGCAAACTCAGGTTTTGTAATAAAACCTTTTATTTCAAGAACATCAGTTACCTCATTGATAGGAACTAGTTTTTCGTTGGTTTTTTTTCCAAAAATAGCAACAATTCGTTGTCTTAAGTTACTTGTACTTAAGTTGTAAACTTCACTTTTATTATGGTAAAATGAAAATGAAATATTTGGGTGAGCTAGTGCAACTCGCTGAAATTCATTAATAATATGGCGGGTTTCAATACTATTAGATTTTAAAAAATTTCTTCGAGCTGGAATGTTGTAAAATAAATTTTTTACTGCTATTGAAGTTCCTTTAGGTGTAGAAGTATTTTCTTGAAAAATAAGCGAACTACCTTTAATTTTTATATGTGTACCTAATTCTTGATTTTCTTGTTTCGATTTTAAATCAACATGTGCAATGGCAGCAATAGATGCTAATGCTTCACCTCTAAAGCCTTTAGTGTTTAAATTAAATAAATCTTCTGCCTTTTTTATTTTTGAAGTAGCGTGACGCTCAAAACTCAATCGAGCATCTGTTTGGCTCATCCCTTTGCCATTATCAATTACCTGAATAAGTAATTTACCAGCTTCTTTAATAATTAATGTTATGTTCGTTGCTTTTGCATCAATTGCATTTTCTAGTAATTCTTTTACTACGGAAGAAGGGCGTTGCACAACTTCACCAGCTGCAATTTGATTTGCGACATGGTCTGGTAATAATTGAATAATATCTGGCATCTAAAATGGATTCTTAAATATTGATAAGTCAAAATCAATAATATATAAAAATATAAAAACTAAAACAGCAATAATAATTAAAATGGTTTTATTAAATCCTTTATTTTTATCATTTTCGCTTTCTTCAAATGCAGATTTAAATTTTTCTTTAACTCCTTTATTACTTCCTACAGTAGTTCTGTATTCATCAAATTTATGACCTATTTGAAAAGGGTTTCCCTCCCCTTTAAAATATCTAGGTTTATAATCAAATTTTTTATTTGTATGTTTTTTCAAAAATCCCATAAAAATCAAAAATACTGAATTCTGAAGTTGTGGTCAAGTTTTGTGAATAAGAAGTCTGTTAAAACTCTCTTAAAGCTGCCATTTTAATAGCTGCAATTGCACATTCTATCCCTTTATTTCCGTGTTTCCCACCAGATCGATCTATAGATTGTTGTTTGGTGTTGTCAGTTAATACACAAAAAATAACTGGCACATCATATTTAATATTTAAATCTTTAATGCCTTGCGTTACACCATCACAAACAAAATCAAAATGTTTAGTTTCTCCTTGTATAACATTTCCAATAGCAATTATGGCATCTAATTTTTGAGTAGCTAACATATGTTTGCAACCGTAAATAAGTTCAAAACTGCCTGGTACATCCCAACGAAGTATATTTTCTTTTAGAGTTCCGTTTTCTAAAAGAGCAGCTTCGGCTCCTAAATATAAGTTTTCAGTAATATTAGGATTCCATTCAGAAACAACAATCCCAAATCGAAAATTTTTCGCATTTGGGATTGTTGCTTTATCGTAATTAGATAAATTAGTTGTTGCCATTACAGCTTATTTTTTTGAAGCGTACATTGCTTTGTTGATGTAAATATCAATTTTCTTAGCTTCATCTGAAGCTGGGTAATCTTTTTTGATTCTATTGAAGATATTTAATGCTTTTGAAAACTTTTCTAAATCCATCGCTGTGTTTCCAGCTTTGAAAAGAAAGAATGGACTAGAAAAATTATTATCTTTTAAATCGGCTGCTTTTAAATAATATTCTAAAGCATCTTCTGGTTGATTAATATCTGCAAATGCATCTCCAATTGCACCTTTTGCAGTTGGACCTAATAATTCATCATCTGAAGAAAATTCTTCTAAATATTTAATAGCTTCTTTATAGTTTTTTAATTTTAAGTAAGAAATACCTGCATAGTAGTTTGCTAAATTTCCTGCTTTTGTTCCGCTATATTGACTAGCAATATCTACAAAACCTAATTTTCCATCAGCACCATTTAAACCTAATGTATATAATGAATCTACAGCAACTGTACTAATTTTAGTTTTTTCAAAATAAATTTTTGGAAATGCTAACTCATTTGCAGCTTCTTTTTCTTTAGGAGCTTTAATGTATTTTTGATAAGGTAAATACCCTAAAATTAAAACTACGATTAAACCTAAAACTATAAATATTGTTTTTTGGTTTTTAATAATGAATTTTTCTGACCTTGAAGCAGTCTCATCTAATGTATTAAATACCTCAGCTGTTGTTGAATGTTCTTCAATTTTGTTTTGCCCTTTTTTAGCTTTGCTTCCTGTCTTTTTATATGTTGCCATTTATTATAATAATTTGTAGCCGCAAAAATAGCCTTTTTAATTGAAAAGTAAAAATGCAATTATATCAAAATTACCATTTATTTTCAATAATTTTAAACTTTCAAAAAAAATAGATGCACTTACGAAAAATTACACTTGTAAATTTTAAAAATTTTGAGTCTCAAACATTTGATTTTCAGACTAAAATTAATTGTTTTGTTGGGGATAATGGCGTTGGAAAAACCAATATTTTAGATGCTATTTATTATTTGTCTTTTGCTAAAAGTTACTTTAATCCTGTAGCTACTCAAAATATTAGACATTCAGAAGAGTTTTTTATGGTTGAAGGCGAGTATCAAATTAACGATAAAGTTGATACAGTTGTTTGTAGTTTAAAACGAGGTCATAAAAAAGTAGTAAAGCGTAATGGTAAAGTTTATGATAAATTTTCTGACCATATAGGTTATTTACCATTAGTTATTATTTCACCTGCCGATAGAGATTTAATAACTGATGGAAGTGATATAAGAAGAAAGTTTATTGATAATGTAATTTCGCAATCAGATAATAAATATTTACAAACAGTAATTAAGTATAATAAAGTATTAGCTCAGCGTAATTCATTATTAAAATATTTTGCATTAAATAGAACTTTTGATGCTATTAATTTAAAAGTGTATGATGAGCAATTAATGAAGTATGGAAGTGTTATTTATGAAAAGCGTATCGCTTTTTTAGAAGAATTTATTCCAATTTTTAAAAATAGGTATGAAGCAATATCAAATGGTATTGAAAAAGTAAATTTAGTGTATAAAACTCAATTAAATGAAATTGGTTTTTTAGAATTATTTGAACAAAATTTAGAACGTGATAGAGTACTTCAATACACAAGTTCAGGGATACATAAAGATGATTTAACTTTTGAAATTGATGGGTATTCTATTAAAAAATTTGGTTCGCAAGGACAGCAAAAATCATATTTAATAGCTTTAAAGTTAGCGCAATTCGATTTTATAAAAAAGCAATCTAAAGTTAAACCAATATTATTATTAGATGATATTTTTGATAAGTTAGATGATATGCGTGTAACTCAAATTATAAACTTGGTAAATAATAATGAATTTGGACAATTATTTATAAGTGATACGCATAAAGAACGTACAGAAAATGCAGTTAAAATAACAAAACAACCTTATAAAATATTTCAATTATAATGGCAAAACGGCAAAATGAATTTCATTCTATTCAAGATTTAATGAAGGATGTAATAAAAGAAAACAAATTAACAAAAGGAATGCAGCAACTTTCTGTTAAAGATGCTTGGGCTAAATTAATGGGAAATGGTGTTGTTTCTTATACAAATAACATACAGTTAAATGGTAAAACTTTAATTGTAAATTTAAAATCTTCGGTTTTAAGAGAAGAATTAAGTCATGGAAAAGATAAAATTATTAAGATGATGAATGAAGAATTGGGAGAAGATTTAATTTCGAGAATTATATTAATTTAATAAAAAAACCGTTGCAAAAGTAACGGTTTTTTTTATGTGTTTTATAAAAGTGTATGATTAAAACATTTCTCTACCAGAAAAATGAAAAGCACTTTCAATTGCTGCATTTTCATCACTATCAGATCCGTGAACTGCATTTTCTCCCATAGAAGTTGCATATAATTTCCGAATAGTTCCTTCAGCTGCATCAGCAGGATTAGTAGCTCCAATTAAAACTCTAAAATCTTCTACTGCGTTTTCTTTTTCTAAAATAGCAGCTACAATTGGACCACGAGTCATAAATTCAACGAGTTCGCCAAAAAATGGACGTTCATTATGAATTGCATAAAATTCTTCAGCATCAGCTACTGTCATTTGTGTTTTTTTCATTGCTACAATTCTAAAACCTGCAGCATTAATTTTTTCTAAAATTGCTCCTGTATAACCTTTTTCAACTGAATCAGGCTTAAGCATTGTAAATGTTCTATTTGTTGCCATTTTTATTTATCTTAATAATTTTTAAGTGGGGCAAATATAGTATTTTCCAATTAAAAATTTATTCACCACTAATATTTTTGAGTTAAGGTTTCGTAAAGTTTATTATTTTTACCTCTAATCTCCATTTGTACCGATTTATTTTTAAAATTAAATTTTAAAATACCAAAACTTTTATTAGAAACTACATTGCCAATTCTAAATTTATTAGCTTCTTCCTTAAAATTAGAGTACGAATGTGTTAAACCACTAGAAGTAAAATCAATTAGAGGATAGTTTAAACCTTTAACTTCTTTTTTGGAAAATTCAGAAATATGTCGATCTCCAGAAAGGATAATTGCATTTTTTGTTTTGGTTGAAATTAGGAGGTTTTCTAATTTTTCAACTTCGGAAGGCATATTTCCCCAAGTTTCAAATCCATGTTCAGCTGATAAAAATTGAATGCTACTCATAATTATGGTATAAGAAGCTTTGGAATTTTTTAATTGTTGTTGCAACCATTTCCATTGTTTTTTACCTAGCATTGTAGCATTTGTGTCTGTTGTTGGTTTATACCTTTTTTTTGATGAGCTATCATTAGTTAATGCTGTTCTAAAATAGCGAGTATCTAATAAAATTATTTTTATAGTTTCGTTAGCTATGGTATAATCTTTAGAATAATAAACACCTTCTTGCGTTCTTCTTTTATCATTTTTAGGCACCTCAAAAAAGTCTAAAAATAATTGTTGTGATTCTACTTTTTTAGGATATTCAGTTCCTCCATCATTTACACCATAATCGTGGTCATCCCAAGTTGCTAGTATTTCAATTTTTTTCCTAAAATTTAAATAATCAACATTTTGTTTTTGTTTTAAATAATTTTCTTGTAAATAAGCCATATCTTCAGTGTCAGAGTAAATTACATCACCACCCCAAACCCAAATATTCGGATTATTTTTTTCAATTTCTCCCCAAAAAGTATTGGGTAAATTTTGATTATTACAAGAACCAAAAGCTATTACAAAATCACTTGGTGATTTAATTGTTAAAGAAATTTCGGGTGTGGGTTTTTCTGCTGTTTTACAAGATATAAAAGCAAATAGTATGATTAAAAGTGTTTTAAAATAGCTCATTTTCAATTTTTTAATTATTAGGATAAGCAAATATACATTGCTTAACTGAAAAAATATAGTATTATTTGTATATTTGCTCCTTATGAATGTAGATGAAATAAAGGAAATAAAAGAGTTGCTTTCAACTCCTAAAAATATAGTTATTGTACCACATAGAAATCCAGATGGCGATGCCATTGGAGCTAGTTTAGCGATGTACCATTATTTAAAAAATAATGGACATCATGCAACTGTAGTTTCTCCAAATGATTATCCAGCATTTTTAAAATGGTTACCAGACTCTGAAGAGGGTTTTAAATTTGATATGCAAAATAGGCAATCAAAAAGTTGTATTGATGAGGCATCAATTATTTTTTTGTTAGATTTTAATGCATTGCATAGAGTAGGTAGCGATATGCAAAATTACCTTGAGAATTATAAAGGTACTTTTATGATGATTGATCATCATCAACAACCCGATAACATTGCTAAATATTTGTATTCAGATATTTCTATTTGTTCAACTTGTCAAATGGTGTATCACTTTTTAGAGAAATTAGATGATGTAAATGCTATTGATGCTGATATTGCTAGTTGTCTATATACTGGAATTATGACTGATACAGGTTCTTTTAGATTCCCTTCTACGACTAGTGTAACACATAGAATTATAGCAGATTTAATAGATAAAGGAGCTGATAATGCTAAAATACATAATAATGTTTATGATACAAATTCTTATGGAAGGTTACAGCTTTTAGGGTGTGCACTAAGCAATTTAGTAGTAATTGAAGAATTAAAAACGGCCTATATAACTTTAAGTCAGAATGAATTAAACGAGTTTAATTATGAAAAAGGAGATACAGAAGGTGTTGTTAATTATGCTTTATCTCTAGAAGGAGTTATTTTTGCTGCTATTTTTATTGAAGATGTAGATCAAGAAATTATTAAAATTTCTTTAAGATCAAAAGGTGATTTTTCTGTAAATAACTTTTCAAGAGAACATTTTAATGGTGGTGGGCACAACAACGCTGCAGGAGGAAAGTCACAATTATCTTTAGAAGAAACCGTTAAAGAATTTATAAAAGTACTTCCTAATTACAAAACAGCATTAATAAACTCATATGAAGATTAGTTTTTTACTTTTTATTATTTCTCTAACAATAATATCTTGTAGCGATAAAATTGCTCGTAAACCAGTTGTAAGGAAAACAGCTACTTTTATGAAAGAATCTGTTTTACATAATAAGTCTTTAATTTTAGAAGAAGAAAATGCATTTAAAAAACTAATAAAATTAGATTCGTTAAGTACTTATGTATCCTCATCAAATGGATTTTGGTACACAGTTGAAGAAAAAGACTCGAGTAATAAATATATGCCAAAATTTGGTGACGAACTTACTTATACTTATGAAGTTTATGATATAAATAATTCAATTATTTATACTTCTGAAGAAATTGGGGAACAAGTATATTTTGTAGATCAACAAGAAATAGTAGAAGGCTTAAGAAATGGTCTAAAATTAATGAGCGAAGGCGATAAATTCACTTTTTTATTTCCATCTCACAAAGTTTTCGGATATTTAGGCGATCAAAAAAAAATAAGTATTAATCAACCATTAATTTATAAAGTTCAATTAAATAAAATTAAAAAGAAAAATGAAAGTAATTAAATTTTTAATTGTTGTAGTATTAATTTCAACAATAGTATCATGTAATAAC
Source organism: Lutibacter sp. (assembly GCF_046055765.1). Taxonomy (GTDB): domain Bacteria; phylum Bacteroidota; class Bacteroidia; order Flavobacteriales; family Flavobacteriaceae; genus Lutibacter. The sequence continues at coordinate 8,507 of NZ_JASFZF010000055.1, forward strand.
CAAGGAATTACAAAAAAACCTTTAAAAAGTGAATTAGATACCGTAAGTTATGTTTTAGGATTAGACATTGCTAATAAGCTAAAAGGAAACTTTGATGATGTTGACAGAGATCTTTTTATTCAAGGAGTTATCAGTGGAATTGATTCTACAGATATTTTGATAGAAAAACAAAAAATCGATGGTATTTTAAGGACGTTTTTTAAAAACAGACAAGTTAAAATGAGAGAAAAGCAACAAGCAGAGGCGTTGAAAAAAGCAGAAGCTGACTTTGGAGATGTTAAAGCTGAAGGAATTAAATTTTTAGAAGAAAATAAAACTAAAGAAGGAGTTAAAGTAACTGACAGCGGCTTACAATATTTAGTTTTAAAAAAAGGTTCTGGTAAAAAACCAGTAGCAACTTCAAAAGTAAAAGTTCATTATCATGGTACTTTACTTGATGGAACTGTTTTTGATAGTTCTGTAGACAAAGGAACACCTGCTGAATTTGGTGTAAATAGAGTTATAAAAGGATGGACTGAAGGATTACAATTAATGAATGTAGGAGCTAAATACAAATTTTTCATTCCTCAAGAATTGGCTTACGGAGCTACTCCAAGAAAAGGAGGTAAAATAAGACCATTTGATGTATTAATTTTTGAAGTAGAATTATTAGAAATTACAAAATAAATATGAAACAAATTAAATTATTTGCAATTATTGTTTTAAGTATGGCAACTTCCTGTAAACCAACTAAATATGCTGATTTAGCTGATGGTTTATATGCAGATATGGAAACTAATAAAGGTGAAATTTTACTGAAATTAGAATTTGAGAAAACACCAGTAACAGTTGCAAATTTTGTATCCTTAGCAGAAGGTACAAATGAACAATTAGCAGATTCTTTAAAAGGCAAACCATATTATAATGGCGTTACTTTTCATAGAGTTATTAATAATTTTATGATTCAAGGTGGTGATCCAACTGGAACAGGTGAAGGAAATCCAGGATATAAATTTAAAGATGAATTTCCTAAAGATGAAAATGGTCAACTGTTGTTAAAACATGACAGAGCAGGTATTTTATCAATGGCAAACTCTGGTCCAACAACAAACGGAAGTCAATTTTTTATAACTCATAAAGAAACTTCATGGCTAGATGGTAAGCATACTGTTTTTGGAAGTGTTATAAAAGGGCAAGCGGTTGTTGATTCAATTGTTCAAAATGATACTATTAATACGGTTAAAATTATTAAAGTAGGGAAGGCTGCAAGGAAATTTAGAGCAGCTAAAGAGTTTACTAACTATTTCGAAAACTTTGCCAAAGAAAAAAAAATAATTGAGAAAGAAATAAAGACTGCACAAGATAACTTTGTTATTAAAGTTAATGAGAATGCTAATAAATTTATTGAGTTACCATCAGGTTTAAAATATGTTATTACCGAAACTAAAAATGGTGAATTCCCTAAAAAAGGAGTGAATGTTAAAGTGAATTATGCAGGTTATTTTACAGACGGTAGATTGTTTGATACAAGTTATAAGGAAGTAGCAAAGTCGTACCAAGTTTATGATCATATTCGTGATGATAAAGGTGGTTATGCACCATTTACAACTGTTTATAGCTCTGAAGCACGTCTAATCCCTGGATTTAGAGAAGGTTTACAACAAATGAAGATTGGAGATAAAGCACTATTATTTATTCCATCTCATTTAGGTTATGGAGCTCAAGGTGCAGGAGGTGTAGTTCCTCCTAATACCGATTTAGTTTTTGAATTGGAATTGGTTGGTTTAGCAATAAAATAAAGAATTAGATGTTAGATTTTTTAATTCATAAGGATATAGAATTATTTATCTACCTCAATAATTTAGGTAATGTACAATGGGATGGATTTTGGCTATTTATTACAAATAAATTCACCTTTATTCCATTGTATATTTTCTTATTGTTTTTAACCTATAAACAGCTTGGTTTTAAAAAAATGTTGATTGTTTTACTATTTGCAGTATTATTAATTACACTTTCTGACCAAACCAGTAACCTTTTTAAATATAGTTTTAAGCGCTTGAGACCTTGCCATAATGATGCTATAGCTTCTGCTATAAGAATAGTTAGGGAAGGATGTGGAGGTTTATATGGCTATTTTTCTGGTCATGCTATTAATTCAATGGCAATAGCTGTTTTTTTTGGCTTACTATTAAAAAATAAATATAGCTATTTATTTTTTATTTTAATATTTTGGGCATTAATAACTGCGTATAGTAGAATATATGTTGGCGTACATTATCCTTTAGATGTAATTACCGGAATGCTATTTGGTATTTTATACGGAACACTGTTTAATAAAATATTAATCTATTTTTTGAAAAAAATTAAGAATTAGCAGAAAAAATTTCCTTTTTATTCAGTGGATTTAGAAATATTAAAAAGAATATAACCGCAAAAGCTAATTCATATAACTCCCATTTTTTCTCCGAGTGAACAAAAACAATGAATCCAGTAGCAATTAAAAATGCAATAGTGTGATGCCATTTTACAATAGGTACTGCAAATAAATTTGCTATTTTTTTTATAAAAGCCACTTTTCTATATAAAATTGGTAAAATAAGAATGTATATAACTAATACAATTGTTAATAACTGACTGAAAATAATTTTGTTAACTTTTTCACCATCAACTACCATATTGTGTAAGTTAGTTTCATGTTGCGCATTATTTTTAATAAAATATTCTGAAGATTGGATATTGAATATACGTTGACCCCATGAAATTTCCTCACCAGAAGCAAAAAGGAAAGCAATTGCCATTACCAAAATTCCTAATTTCCAATAGGCATTTTTATGTTTAAAAAAATTAAAGAAATAATAAAATAATAGTATGCTAGAACATAACAACATTACAAATTGGCTGTTTTCAACAAACCCATCTTCAACGGCATAAGCCGTATCAAAATAATTTAAATTGGTATAAGCATAATAAAATCCTATTGCAAAAGCTATAATTAAAAATATATAGCCAAGAATATCTGTTTTAGTAAGTGTTTTAATTTTCATATATCAAAAGTACTATTTTTTTGAAACTAAATAAAATTGTCTAATTAACCTTTCTTTCATTTTAGAACCCATATTAAAATTATATGTTTCTATTAATTGAATGGTGTAATTTTTTTTAAGTAATGAAGTGATAATTTTAACATTATAATTCATCATTAATAATCCAAATTGGCTGGATTTAGGGATTGTTAATTCTTCCTTTTTGTAAATATTTTTTATAATACCTTTGTAATTCCATAGCATTTCTGGTGAAATTTTACCAATAGAATAGGTGTTAATATTGTATTTTTCTTCGTACTGGTGAATTGTAGATATCGCATTATAGTTAGTATTTTGATTTAAACTTTTTGAAATGGGTAATCCAAAGGTAATAGCTGAAACCATAAAAAATATCGTTAAATAAAACACCTTATTTATTTTTTTAAAATACAAATTTCGTAAGATTAAAATACTTATAAAAACCAAAGCAATTGAAGTTAATATATAGCTTGTTAAATGCATTGTGATAGCATCTCTTAAAAGTATATACACAATAATTGGAAACGAAATACCAATTATAGCAATGAGTCCAAAATTAAAGTAAACAGGTAATGTTTCTTTTTTAGGTTTTAATGTGGGAAAATTGGTAATTAAATATTGTATATAAAAACCAGTATTAATTGCTAAAGGAATTAAAACAGGTACTAAATATCGTGCTTTTTTCTCAGGTATTATTGAAAGTAAGACCACCGCACCTATTGTCCACCAAAATGATAATTTGTATACTTTTTTGTTAGTTACTTTATCAATTAAATATGGATACAACAAACTAATAAATGCAGGAATTGTCCATAA
>NZ_JASFZF010000056.1:0-30082 GCF_046055765.1 Lutibacter sp.
TAATCTCAATAAATAGTTTTTGGTTTCTGATTTAAAAACATATATTTGCAAAATATTTTTAGGCACCACTAGTAATAAAGTGATATGTACAGAATTAACGTTATAAAAACTCTTACATTACTATTTTTAGTAATGACCATTTCAGTAAATGCTCAACATGAATCTACACAAAAGATTCATGAAGGAAATTCAGATCCAACAACGGATTTAAGAGCTAAAATAAAAGCAGACATTAAGCACCATTTACTAGATTCTCACGAGTTCACTTTGTTTCACAGCAAAATAACAGGGGCTGGTTTTACAGTTCCATTACCAATTATTTTATGGGATGGTGGCCTTCAAGTATTTTCTTCTTCTAAATTTCATCATGGTGAAAAAGTAGCTGAAAATAATGGAAATTACTACAAACTATTTCATAGTAAAATTTATAAAACTGATGCTGAAGGAACGTTAAATTTAAACGAACATCATCATCCAACAAATACAAAACCGTTAGATTTTTCAATTACTAAAAGTGTAGTTGGTATTTTAATGATTGCCTTATTTATGCTTTGGTTATTTAGCAGTTTAGCAAAATCGTATGTTAAAAATAATGGTATTGCAACTGGTTTAGGACGTTTTTTTGAACCTTTAGTATTATTTATTAGAGATGAAATAGCTATTCCTAATATTGGTGAAAAGCATTACAAAAGATACATGAATTATTTATTAACGATATTTTTCTTTATATGGTTTGTAAATTTATTAGGGTTAACACCGCTTGGTGTAAATGTAACTGGTAATATTGCAGTTACTTTTGCCTTAGCTATTTTAACCTATTTAATCACCACTTTTACTGCTAAAAAAACGTATTGGAAACACATTTTCTGGATGCCTGGTATTCCTTGGCCAATGAAAATAATTTTAGCGCCAATTGAATTATTTGGAACTTTTATCAAACCCTTTTCATTAATGATTCGTTTGTATGCAAATATGTTGGCAGGACATACAGTTTTGATGAGCATTTTAGCATTAATGTTTATTTTTAAAAGTTGGGTTGGTGGGCCATTATCATTTGGATTGGCATTTGTATTGTCAATTTTAGAATTACTAGTAGCAGTGCTACAAGCGTATATTTTCACAATGTTATCTGCCCTATATTTTGGATCAGCGGCAGAAGAACACGGAGATCATTAAAAAGAATGTTTAATTAATTAATTTAATATATTATGGAAATTCCAGGAATTGTAGGAGCAGGTTTAATTGTTATTGGAGCTGGTATTGGTATTGGTAGAATTGGTGGTTCAGCAATGGACGCTATTGCACGTCAGCCAGAAGCTTTTGGTAAAATTCAAACGGCAATGTTAATTGCAGCTGCCTTAATTGAAGGTATTGCGTTTGCAGCTTTATTTGCATCCTAAAAATTAAAATAAAAAGCTATAACGGTTGGTTATAGCTTTTTATTAAATTGAACAAAACATTATAATAAAATCATGGAACAATTATTAAACGAATTTTCTTTTGGGTTATTCTTTTGGCAAATAGCAATTTTTATATTGTTAGTTTACTTGCTGAAAAAATTAGCTTGGAAGCCTATTTTAAATGCTGTTAATGAAAGAGAAGAAGGTATTAAAAATGCATTAGATGAAGCAGAAAATGCTCGTAAAGAAATGCAAAATTTAACAGCTGACAATGAACGTATTTTAAAAGAAGCTCGTGCTGAACGTGACACATTGTTAAAAGAAGCACGCGAAATAAAAGAAACTATTATTTCTGAAGCAAAAGGTGCTGCACAAGCACAAGCCACAAAAGTAATTGAACAAGCACAAGCTACTATTCAAGCTGAAAAACAAGCTGCAATTACCGATTTAAAAAATCAAGTAGCTGAATTATCAATTAATATTGCAGAAAAAGTAGTGAGAGGTGAATTATCTGATAAAAACAAGCAAACAAAACTTGTTGAAGATCTATTGAAAGAAGTAACTATTAGCTAAATTTAAAATGAGCGGATCTAGAGCGGCAGTACGTTATGCAAAAGCAATATTAAGTTTTGCACTTGAACAAAATAAAGAAGTTGAAGTCAATCAAGATATGTTGCTAATTGCAAGTACAATTAAAGAAAGTAAGGATTTACAACTGTTACTAAGTAGTCCAGTTATAAAAACGGAATTAAAAAAAACAGCTTTAAATGAACTTTTTGCTTCTAAAATTTCAAGCTTAACTATAGGCTTAATAAACTTATTAATTGACAATAAAAGATTAGCAATATTAAGTTACGTAGCTAAAAAATATACCGTTCTTTTTGATAATTTAAAAGGAATAGAAGTGGCGAAAGTTACCACAGCATTTCCTCTATCAGATGCTTTAAATAAAAAAGTTTTAAGTAAAGTAAAAGAGATCACAGGAAAAGAAGCAACAATTGAAAATGTAATAAATCCTAACATTATTGGCGGCTTTATTCTACGTATTGGAGATATTCAATACGATGCAAGTGTTGCAAATAAATTACAAGGATTAAAAAGACAATTTGAAAGCGAAAGCTTTATTTCAAAATTGTAAGTAAAAAAGATTTTAGTTTTAAAAATTATATAAAATGGCATCAATAAAACCAGCTGAAGTATCAGCGATTTTAAAACAGCAATTAGAAGGATTTGACACATCTGCTTCATTAGATGAAGTAGGAACTGTACTTCAGGTAGGTGATGGTATAGCTCGTGTTTATGGCTTATCTAATGTTCAATATGGAGAGTTAGTTGAGTTTGAAGATGGATTAGAAGGAATTGTACTAAACTTAGAAGAAGACAATGTAGGTGTTGTTTTATTAGGTCATTCTAAATCAATTACAGAAGGCTCTATAGTTAAACGTACCAAAAGAATTGCTTCATTACAAGTAGGTGAAGGAATTGTTGGTCGTGTTGTAAATACCTTAGGACTTCCAATTGATGGTAAAGGACCAATTCAAGGAGAAACTTTTGAAATGCCTTTAGAACGTAAAGCTCCAGGTGTATTATTTCGTGAGCCAGTAACAGAACCATTACAAACAGGTCTTAAAGCAGTTGACGCTATGATTCCTATTGGTAGAGGTCAGCGTGAATTGATTATTGGTGACCGTCAAACTGGGAAATCTACCGTAGCAATTGATACTATCATCAATCAAAAAGAATTTTACGATGCTGGTGAGCCAGTATTTTGTATATATGTTGCCATTGGTCAAAAAGCTTCTACTGTTGCTGGAATTGCAAATTTGTTTGAAGAAAAAGGAGCAATGGCTTATACAACTATTGTTGCTGCTAATGCTTCGGATCCTGCATCAATGCAAGTATATGCTCCAATGGGAGGTGCAGCAATTGGTGAATATTTTAGAGATACAGGTCGTCCTGCATTAATTGTTTATGATGATTTATCTAAACAAGCAGTTGCATACCGTGAAATCTCATTATTATTGCGTCGTCCACCAGGACGTGAGGCATATCCAGGAGATGTATTTTATTTACACTCAAGATTATTAGAACGTGCTGCAAAAGTAATTAACGATGATACTATTGCTGCTCAAATGAATGATGTACCTGATTCTTTAAAAGGAATGGTAAAAGGTGGAGGTTCACTTACAGCTTTACCAATTATTGAAACACAAGCAGGAGATGTATCAGCATATATTCCAACAAACGTAATTTCTATTACTGATGGGCAAATTTTCTTAGATGGAGATTTATTTAACTCAGGTGTTCGTCCAGCAATTAACGTAGGTATTTCGGTATCTCGTGTGGGTGGTAACGCACAAATAAAATCAATGAAAAAAGTAGCAGGTACTTTAAAATTAGACCAAGCACAATATCGTGAGTTAGAAGCGTTTGCTAAGTTTGGTTCAGATTTAGATGCGGCGACCTTAAATATTATTGAAAAAGGAAAACGTAATGTTGAGATTTTAAAACAAAATCAAGCAGATCCATTTAAAGTTGAAGATCAAATTGCAATTATTTATGCAGGTTCTAAAAACTTATTAAGAGGTGTTCCTGTAGAAAAAATAAAAGAATTTGAAAGTGATTTCATTCAATATTTAAATGCAAAGCACAGAGATACGTTAGACACTTTAAAATCAGGTAAATTAACCGATGAAGTTATTGATACGTTAACAAGCGCTGCTAAAGAAGTTTCAGCAAAATACGCTTAAAAAACATTTTAGTATTGAGTGTTGAGATGAAATTCTCAATACTTAGTACTCAATACTAGAAACCAAATTAGAATGGCAAACTTAAAAGAAATACGTAACAGAATTACATCCATTGGTTCAACAATGCAAATTACCAGCGCCATGAAAATGGTATCGGCAGCAAAGTTGAAAAAAGCACAAGATGCAATTACTCAAATGCGTCCGTATGCTGATAAGTTGACTGAACTTTTACAAAATTTAAGTGCAACTTTAGAAGGTGAAGTTGGAGGTGTTTATTCTGAACAAAAAGAAATTTCAAAAGTATTACTCGTTCCAATCACTTCAAATAGAGGTTTATGTGGTGGTTTTAATTCTTCAATAATTAAGGCTTCAATACATATTATTAAAAATAAGTATAAAGGAAAACAGGTTGATATTTTAACTATTGGAAAAAAAGGGAATGATATTTTATCAAAAAACTTTACTATTATTGAGAATAATAATGATGTTTTTGATGATTTAACTTTTGATAATGTAGCTGTTATTGCTGAAAAAATAATGGCCTTATTTGCTGAAGGTTCTTATGATAGAGTTGATTTGCTTTATAATCGTTTTAAAAATGCAGCAACACAAATTGAAACCATTGAGCAATTTCTACCAATTGAACCAATAGAAGGAGATGTAAAAACAAAAATCGATTATTTGTTTGAACCTTCTAAAGCTGAAATTGTGTTAGAATTAATTCCAAAATCATTAAAAACACAGCTGTATAAAGCAATTAGAGATTCATTTGCATCGGAACATGGTGCACGTATGACAGCAATGCACAAAGCAACTGATAACGCAACAGAATTACGTGACGAATTATTATTAACATACAATAAAGCACGTCAGGCTGCAATTACAAATGAAATATTAGAAATTGTTGGTGGTGCGGAAGCATTAAACAATTAGTTTTAGGTACACTTTTTTGTGCAACGCTTAGGAATCAGACATATTAAAAATAGAAAAAGAGCTTATCTTAATTGATAAGCTCTTTTTTTGTAGTTTGGTACGCGCTTTGTATATATTTGAATAAACACTAGAGTTATGAATAAATTAGTTACCATTTTAATTTCAGTAATTATTCTTTTAGGCTTTTCCTTTTGTAGTGCTACAAGAGGAAGTATAAAAGATAAACAACAAGAAAACCCTCCATTTAAAGTTACAAAATCTACTTTTAATACTTGGGTTGGTGGGCAGCCTGGTGTTAAAGGATTTAATGTTGTTATTACAATTGATAATCCTAAGATTCAATTAGATTCTGTATATTTTAGAGAAAGAAAAGCTAAATTAAAAAAGGATGTAACTATCAATCCTCCTATGTTTATTGGGGTTTTTACATTACCAAATACTAAACATGACTATATTTTACATGAGAATAGTGAAATGGAATATAGCAATAAACCTTTAAATTTAAACATTCCTTATAGTTTAAAAAACAATGAAGCAGTTGTAAGTTATTTTTATGATGGAACGATATACTATTATAAAATTAATAAGGTAGAAGAAGTAAAATCTTCAGTAAAATATTAGCTAGTCTTCATTATAAGCTAAGTTTATTTTTTTTCTAATTTTGTCTAATAAAGAAATAAGTTCTAAACTATTTTGATGAGTCCAAGTACTACTTTCAATTTTATGTTGTTGTAAGCAGGTATTACATTCAATAATTTCATACGTGTAGCCTTTTCCCATAGTTGGTAATGAAATGAATTTTGATTTTCCATCGTTTTTTTGAATTGAAAATGAATCAGTTTCATTCCAGGGCATTTCAATGCATATTTCACCTAATGTGCCGCTAATTTTTGCTTCTCTTTTTGAAGTTGAATTAAAACTACTAAATAATAAAGCTTGCGCATTTTTGTAGTTAAATAACATAGCTAATTGCGAGTCGGCACCTGAATCATAAAAATGTGCATTTGCATTTATATTAGTTGGTAAGCCAAGTAGTAAATAAGCTAAAAATACTGGATAAATACCAATATCAAGTAAAGATCCACCACCTAATTTTTTATCATAAATACGCTGAATTGATGTATTCGCTTTAAATGAAAAATCGGCATTTATATATTTTAGTTCGCCTATTTCATCTTCATCAATTCTCTTTTTTACTGCTAAAATGCTTGGCAAAAAACGTGTCCACATAGCTTCCATTAAAAAAACTTGATTCTTTTTTGAAGCTTCAATCATCTTAAAAACCTGTTTATTATTCATAGCGAAAGGTTTTTCACACAAAACAGCTTTTTTATGTTCTAATGCTAAAATTGTATATCGTTTGTGTGAATTATGAGGTGTAGCAATGTAAACAATATCAACTAAATTATTTTTAACTAATTCTTCATAAGTACCATAAAAGTTAGTTGCATTATATTTTTTTGAAAAGGCTTTAGCTTTAGAAATACTTCTAGAAGCAACAGCTTCCAATGTGCAATTTTCAACTAATAATAAATCAGTCGCAAATTTATGAGCAATACCACCAAGCCCTATGATACCCCATTTTATATCTTTATTCATCCTTTATTTTTTTGCTTTAAAAGTTTACACTATGTAAATATAATTTTTTTGGCATAGATTTTGAAATTCTTAACTAGTATAACCAAAAAACACAAAATTATGAGAACTTTAAAATTACTTTTCGCCACAATAATTATTGGGATAGCATTTACGTCTTGTAGTGTAGTTGTTGATGAGTTTAATGACCCATATTATGTAAATATTGAAGATGTTGTTACCGCATATGATTTATGGTATGTTGATTATAATAGCACAACAGGAACTGGAGATGTACCTTTTTTATCTAAAGCATTTACAGTTTCATTTATAAACGGAAAATTATGGGTAAACAATAACTTAGTAGGAATTGGTTCTACAGGAAATGGTTATGGAATTGAAATAGGATATTATGATACTTATAGTGGAATTTTAGAAATTGATCACGACTTAGACGGTTATTACGATTTTGATGTGGTAGAATTATCAAGTGATAGATTAAAACTAATAGACAACTATAACAATGTAAGTTATTACTTAGAAGGATATCAAAAATATAACTTTGATTATAATCAGATATTTTACGATAATATTGAGTACTTTTTACAAGAATATGATGTTTGGGAAAAAACATTTACAAGTGCATTAGGTGAATTAAATGAATTTGAAAACGAGAATTTTTTAAGCTTTACACCTGAAAACATAACAACTTTTTATTCATCACAAGATGAAGTTGGCACAAATATTGATGATGTATATTGGGATTATGTAGGTGGTTATTCTGTTGCAAACATACAAGGATATGATAATTTAAAAATTTTAACATTAGATTATGATTCTTGGGGCAATGAGGAGTTTGAGTTAACCGTTATAAATGATGAAAAGATTAGTTTGTACCACATAAATTCTGGAACAACGTACGAATTTACTGGAAATGGTTACATTCAATATTTAAAAACTAGTTCGTCTAAAGAAAATGTAAGGAATGAAGGTAGAAAACGAACTAAAGTACAAAGAGAAACTAAAATTAGAAGAAATTTAAAATAAAGTTTGGTTAGTTGATTTTTGGTTGGTTATTTCTAATAATCAATCGAGTCAAACCGCCCCCGAAAAGGGGCGGTTTTTTTGTATATTTATCTTAAGTTTAAAATTACAAGCAATGAATAAAAAAACAGCTTTTATTACAGGAGCAACTTCAGGAATAGGAAAAGCAACTGCGCAACTTTTTGCGCAAAATAACATACGTTTAATTCTTTGCGGAAGAAGAATGAATCGATTAAACCAACTACAAGAAGAATTAAGTAAATTAACAGATGTTACCATACTAGCATTTGATGTTCGAAATAAAAATGAAGTATTTAAAGCTATTGAATCGCTTCCGAAGGAATTTAAACAAATTGATATTTTAATAAATAATGCAGGAAACGCACATGGATTGAGCACTATTCAAGATGGTGATTTGGACGATTGGGACGCGATGATAGATATTAATGTAAAAGGTTTACTGTACGTTTCTAAAGCAATACTTCCTAAAATGGTGGAAAGAAACGATGGATTTGTAGTGAATATTGGCTCTATTGCAGGGAAAGAAGTATACCCTAATGGAAATGTATATTGCGCATCTAAGTACGCTGTAAACGCTTTAAATAAAGCAATGCGAATAGATTTAAACAAACATAATATTAGAGTTTCAGCAATTCATCCGGGAGCAGTTGAAACCGAGTTTTCTGAAGTTCGTTTTAAAGGTGATATAAACAAAGCTAAAAATGTGTACAAAGGGTTCAAAGCATTACAAGCAGAAGATATTGCAGATATTATTTATTTTGTGGTAACAAGACCTTATCATGTGAATATTGAAGATTTAATTGTATATCCAACAGCACAAGCAAGTGCTACTATTTTAAATAAAGAATAATAGGTAAATGATTAACAAGCGGTTATTAATAAAAAATTTGTTAGCGCATAACGATGAAAATAGCTTTTATGATAAAAAGCGAAAAATCTCATTAGATACCAATGAAGGGAAAGCTAAATTTTTAAAACACGTTTGTGCATTGTCAAATTCTAACCCTGAAAATAATTCATATATTGTTATTGGTGTTGAAGATGAAACAAATGAAATTGAAGGAGTTGACTTTTTTGATGATAGTAAAATTCAAAATTTGGTAAACTCTTATTTTGAAAATCCTCCTAAAATACAATACGAAAATATTCCATTTCCAAGATTACCAAGGCATAAAGTAGTAGGTTTAGTTACAATTCATAATACGAATAAAGTTACATTTTTAAATAAGCCTATTTGGAAATATGTAAAAGGACGTATTTTCTTCAGAAGAGGAAGCAATTCTATGTCAACTTTAGGAAAATTTGAATTGAAAAACACCAATCAATCTATTGTTGAAGCTATTGAAATAAATGCAAGTAATAATATTGAATTAACCTTAGATGGTGTTTTCGATTTTATGAATCGACACAAACCACATTATCACCCAAAATATAAAGTTTTTAACGAGCAATTTGTATTGTGTTGGGCAGGAGAAAAGAAGAAAGTAGACGGTAAAGTATTTTATTCTAGAGTTGATATTGAGCTAGTTAATGAGCAAGTTCGGTTGTTTTATTCAGCTTTAGATGAAGTTAAAATAGAATACAATCATAGGTCGTTTATAATTACTGAATATATTTATTTAAGAATTAAAGAAGAGTTTGATTATTATCCATTTGAAAAAACAGTGATTCATTTTAAAGATAATGGTAAACATGATATTGTAACAGAATTTCTTTTTCAACCACCACAATTTGATAAAAAGGTACTGCATCACGTATATAACAATTGCAATACTATTTTAAATAAATTGCAGCAAAAGTTACCGCTTACAAAAAGTGAACAAGCTGATTTGCAAGAAATACCTACAAACTATTTAATTTGTGAGTTAAATAATTTTTCAGAAGCAAAATCAAAACTGAAAGAAATTAAAAATTGTTTAAGGAATTTAGACGATAAATCAGCGTACATAAAATACAAAGAAGCTGTGAGAATTTTAAGAAAAGTTAAAAACCAAGACGACGAGAAATGAGCATAGAAAAAGCATATAATTTATGGGCTGAATGTTATGATACCAACGAAAATAAAACTAGAGATTTAGATCAAAAATCAACTATTGAGGTTTTATCACGTTATAATTTTGAAACAGTGTTAGAATTAGGCTGCGGCACAGGGAAAAACACCAAGTGGTTAGTAACAAAAGCAAAAAAAATTATTGCACTTGATTTTTCTCAAGAAATGCTAAATAAAGCAACAAACAAGATAAAGAATAGTAATGTATTATTTAAAAAAGCAAATTTGTTAGAAGTTTGGGATATTGACAACGAATTTGCAGATTTAATAACAGCTAGTTTAATGTTGGAACATATCAAAAATTTAAATTTTATTTTTAAACAAGCCCAATTAAAATTAAAATCTAACGGTTTGTTTTTTATAAACGAACTGCATCCATTTAAACAGTATATTGGTAGTAAAGCAAGATTTGACACAGAAAAAGGAACCGAAGTTTTGGAAGTTTATACACATCATGTTTCAGAATATGTTGCTATGGCAAATAAAAATGGCTTTTTTTTGGAAGAAATTGAAGAACAGTTTGATGGAGTTGAAGCGGATGAAATCCCTAGACTTCTTTCGTTGGTTTTTAGAAAAAAGATATAATTAAAAATGAATAACAAAAAAGGCAGAGTTTTTAAACTCTGCCTTTTAAAAATAATATTGCTATAAAGTATTACAAATCAAATTTTATTCCTTGTGCTAAAGGAAGTTCAGTTGTATAATTTATTGTGTTCGTTTGGCGTCTCATATACACTTTCCATGCATCAGAACCAGATTCTCTTCCGCCACCAGTTTCTTTTTCACCACCAAAAGCACCACCAATTTCTGCACCAGAAGTTCCAATATTAACGTTTGCAATACCACAATCTGATCCAGCTTGGGATAAGAAAGTTTCTGCATCACGTAAATTGTTTGTCATAATTGCTGAAGATAAACCTTGAACTACTCCATTCTGAATTTCAATTGCATTGTGTACATCTCCACGGTATTTTAATAAATATAAAACCGGTGCAAATGTTTCATTTTGAACAATTTCAAAGTGATTTTCAGCTTCTGCTATTGCAGGTTTTACATAACATCCACTTTCATAACCTTCACCACTTAAAACACCGCCTTCAACTAATAAATTTCCACCTTCTTCAACTACTTTTTGCAAAGCGTTTTTATACATTTCAACCGCAGCAGTATCAATTAATGGACCAACATGGTTATTTTCATCTAACGGATTTCCAATGCTTAATTGTTTGTAAGCCGCAACCAACGCTTCTTTTACTTGATCGTACATAGATTCGTGAATAATTAATCTACGTGTTGATGTACAACGTTGTCCAGCAGTACCTACAGCACCAAATACAGCACCAATAATAGTCATTTTAATATCAGCATCTGGTGTTACAATAATAGCATTGTTTCCACCTAATTCTAGTAATGATCTTCCTAAACGTTCTGCAACAGTTTTAGCAACAATTTTACCCATTCTTATTGAGCCGGTTGCTGAAATTAACGAAATACGTTTATCCGTTGTCATATATTCACCTACTTTATAATTTCCATTTACAATACATGAAATTCCTTCTGGTAAATTATTTTCTTTTAAAACATCAGCAATAATGTTTTGGCATGCAATACTACATAAAGGAGCTTTTTCTGAAGCTTTCCACACACAAACATCACCAGCAATCCAAGCTAAAGCAGTATTCCAAGCCCAAACAGCTACAGGAAAGTTAAATGCAGAAATAATACCGACAATTCCAAGTGGATGGTATTGATCATACATTCTATGCCCAGGTCGTTCTGAATGTAATGTTGAACCGTTTAATTGACGAGATAAGCCAACAGCAAAGTCGCAAATGTCAATCATTTCTTGTACTTCTCCTAAACCTTCTTGTAACGACTTTCCCATTTCGTACGAAACTAATTCACCTAAAGGTTGTTTTAATTCGCGTAATTTTTCACCAAACTGACGAACAATTTCTCCACGTTGAGGTGCGGGTTTTAATCTCCAAGTTTTAAATGCACTTTGTGCAGTTGTAATTACTTTTTCAAAATCTTCTTTAGTAGTTGTAGTTACTTTTCCTATTAAGCTTCCATTTACTGGAGAAATCGATTCAAGAATTTCACCATTTCCAAAGAAATTAGAACCGGTTGAAGTTCCTTGATTTAAATTTTGAACACCTAATTTGTTTAAGGCTTCACTTATTGTTTTTTCTATTGTTGTAATTTCCATAAGCTGGATATGTTTTTTGTTTTATGCAAAATTACGAATAATATATGTTTTAAAAAGAAAAGCCGCTTCAAATTTGAAACGGCTTTCTTCATTCAATATTTGGTAACCAACCAAATAATAAACCAACTAAAACTTATAATTTAAACCTGTATAAACTCCTAAATAATAAGGTTGTATACTTCCAGAATTTTTAGAAAAGGTATTTGTTTGAACTTTGAACATTGGTGAAACATTGATGAATAAATTTTTATGAATTGAATAATCCAAATCTAATCCAATATTACCACTAAAGTTTATGGATCTTAAATTGTTTGATGAACCTAGACTTTGAGAATAATTATTAGTTTCAATAAAAACTTCATCTCTATTTAAAAGAAGTGTACTAAAACCACCAACTACATTTACACCTAGTTTACCATTAACAATATTGTATTTTACTTCAATAGGTATTTCTACGTAACCAAAAACTTGGTTCAAGCTACCAGAGTTATTAGCTTCTTTAGATGTTGCAATTTCACTTTTACCTAAAGTAGGGTTGTTTGATAAATTAGAAAATCCAATAACAGAAACACCTGGAGTTACATAAACACCATTGGTTGTGTACCCTAAATTAATGAGGTTCACACCAGATTGTACACTAAATTTTTCGTTAAGCTTATAAGCTACTTTTACACCATAAGAATAAGAGGAATTACCAGAGGTTGGATTTTCTTTAAACTGAGAATCTACTCCAGAGCCATCACCAAAAGAATTGATATATATTGGTGCAAATATAGTAGCTACTGTCAATTTCCCATTTAAGAAATCTTTGTTTTTCACCGTATTACCTTTATTATTTTGAAGCGGTAAAATTATAGCATCTGCTAAAAAATAGGGGTTTAATTCTTTTGTAATTTCGGAAGGTTCATTGTTAGTATTTTCAATGACTTCTTTATTGATTTCAGCTAGATTTTTAAGATTGGTACTTGTTTCAATTTCAGCAGCTATTTTAATTTTAGATTTTTCTTCTTTTACGGCTATTGTAGTTTCTTGACCCTTTTCATCTATAATTTTAGAAAGTTTAGTTTTTTTAGGTAATATATTTTTAGAAACATTAGAAGTAGGAAGTAAATAAATAGTACCTACACTAAAAAGTAAGGCTAATAAAGCTGCAATACTTGAAATTTTCACCCAAAAAGGAATGGTACGTTTTTTTGTAGGTTTAACTAATTTTTTTTCAATAGCATTCCACACTTTCGTTGGTGGGGAAACCTCAAAGTCTTTTAAATTCTCTTGGAATAGTCTATCTATATTTTTTAAATCTCTCACTATTATCTTTTAATCTTAAATAGATTGTTGACTTTCTTGATGTAATTCAATTTTTTGTTTTAAAATGTTTCTTGCTCTGGCTAAATTCGATTTTGAGGTGCCTTCTGCAATTTGTAACATTTTAGAAATTTCTTTGTGTGAAAAGCCATCTAAAACATAAAGGTTAAAAACCATTCTATATCTATCAGGTAATTCTTGTATTAGATTTAATAAAAAATCTAAAGAAACTTCATCATCATCTATATCAACAATCACTTCATCGGGTATCTCTTCAGTAACAAGGCTTAACACATTTTTTTGTCTATATTTCAACAAAATAGTGTTCACCATAACACGCTTTAACCAACCTTCAAAAGATCCTTTAAATTTAAATTGCCCAATTTTCTCAAAAATAGTTATAAAACCATCTTGAAAATTATCTTGAGCCTCTTGTTTATTTTTAGAGTACTTTAAGCATATAGAAAATAACTTACCAGAAAAAAGTTGGTAAATTTCTTCTTGTGCCCTTCGGTCGTTCTTAGCACATTGTTTTACGAGCTCGTTTAAACTCAAAA
This sequence comes from Lutibacter sp., assembly GCF_046055765.1. Taxonomy (GTDB): domain Bacteria; phylum Bacteroidota; class Bacteroidia; order Flavobacteriales; family Flavobacteriaceae; genus Lutibacter. The sequence goes on from NZ_JASFZF010000056.1 coordinate 13,845, forward strand.
GCAACTGTTTTAATTAATAATAAGATACCTATAAAGATAATAGGTTGCGTAAATTTACATTACTTTTGTGATGTTTCCCAAAATTTATGAAAAGAAATAACATTATTAATATTCATAATAGTAACGATTTTAGTGAAATAGCACTCGAAATATTTCAATTTCAGGCTAAAAATTGTAGTGTTTATAAAGAGTTTTTAAACCTATTAACTATTGATATTTGTGAAGTTAAAACCATTTCACAGATTCCTTTTTTACCTGTTCAATTCTTTAAATCTCATAAAATTGTAAGTTCGAAAGAAGTTATTCAGCAAGTTTTTTTAAGTAGCGGGACTACTGGAAATGCTCAAAGTAAGCATTTTGTTACGGATGTTTCTGTCTATAGAAAAAGTTTTACAAAAGGGTTTGAATATTTTTATGGCGCTATTGAAAAATTTACAGTATTAGCTTTATTACCATCTTATTTAGAGCGTAATGGTTCATCTTTAATTTATATGGCAAATAGTTTTATTAAAAAATCTAAAAATTCAAAAAGCGGATTTTATTTAAATAATTTAGATGAATTATATCAAAATTTGATAGAATTAGATAAAAATAATGAAAAAGTATTGCTAATTGGAGTTTCATTTGCCTTATTAGATTTGGTTGAAAAGTATAAATTTAAGCTAAAAAATACAGTAATTATGGAAACTGGAGGTATGAAAGGAAGGAGAAAAGAGTTAATTAGAGAAGAATTACATCAAGTTTTAAAAGAAGGTTTTGGAGTAAATAATATTCATTCTGAATATGGAATGACAGAATTATTAAGTCAAGCATATTCAACAGGGAACGGTATTTTTGAATGCCCGCCATGGATGAAAATTTTAATTCGTGATACTGAAGATGCACTTACCATTTTACCAACAGGAAAATCGGGAGGAATTAATGTGATTGATTTGGCTAATATAAATTCTTGTTCATTTATTGCCACACAAGATATAGGTAAAACCTATACAAATGGGACCTTTGAAGTGTTAGGTCGTTTTGATAATTCAGATATTAGAGGTTGTAATTTATTGGTATTGTAACTCTACTGTCATTCCTGCGAAGGCAGGAATCCATTTTTATTTCGGTTTTAAATCATAAGATTCCTGCCTTCGCAGGAATGACAATGAAATAATACCTATGATACTACTTTTAATAAAAAATAACTTTTTTTACCACGTTGTAATAACACAAATTTATTTGCAATTAAATCGGAAGTTGTTATTACACAATCATCTTTAACCTTTTCTTTATTTACTGAAATTGAGTTTTCTTTTAAAGCTCTTCTAACTTCACCATTTGAATTTAAAAATTTGTTATCTGCAAAAGCTGGTACAATTTCTAATCCATTTTCAATAACAGAATGTTTAATTTCAGCTTGAGGAACACCATCAAAAACATCTAAAAATGTTTGCTCATCTAGTGTTTTTAAATCTTCAGCAGTAGATTTTCCGAATAATATATTGGAAGCTTTTATAGCATTATCGTATGCATCTTTACCGTGAGTCATTACAGTAACTTCTTCTCCAATTTTCTTTTGAAGAATACGGATATGAGGAGCTTCTTTATGTTCAGAAATTAACTGTTCAATAGTTTTTTCATCTAAAAAAGTGAATATTTTAATGTACTTTTCAGCATCTTCATCAGAAGAATTTAACCAATATTGATAAAATTTATAAGGTGAAGTTCTATTGGCATCTAACCAAATATTTCCACCGGCAGTCTTTCCAAATTTAGTACCATCAGCTTTTGTAATTAGTTTACAAGTTAGTGCATAAGCTTTCCCTTGGGCTTTTCTTCTAATTAATTCAGTTCCTGTGGTAATATTCCCCCATTGATCTGAACCTCCCATTTGAAGTTTACAATTGTTTTCTTTGTATAAATGGTAAAAATCGTACCCTTGAAATAGTTGGTAGGTAAATTCCGTAAAACTCATACCGGTTTTAGATTCTGAATCAATACGTTTTTTAACAGAATCTTTCGCCATCATGTAATTTACGGTAATGTGTTTACCAACATCACGTACAAATTCAATAAGCGAAATTTCTTTCATCCAATCGTAATTATTAACTAACTGAGCAGCATTTTTAGAAGTACTATTATCAAAATTTAAAAAACGTGCTAATTGTCCTTTTACACCAGCTATATTTTTGTTGAGTGTTTCTTCATCTAATAAATTACGCTCATCAGATTTTCCGGAAGGATCACCAACCATTCCTGTAGCTCCTCCAACTAAAGCAATTGGATTGTGGCCTGCTTTTTGAAAATGCATTAATATAATAATAGGCACTAAACTTCCAATGTGTAATGAATCGGCTGTTGGATCAAAGCCAATATAACCGGTTGTTTTATTTTTTAATAAATATTCTTCAGTTTCGGGCATCATATCGTGTAACATGCCTCTCCAACGTAGTTCTTCAACAAAATTCATTATCAAAATTTTTAATTTCAGCAAAGATAAAATTTTAGTTGTTAGTTACTACGTTTACATTATAGTTTTTTAAATGAAGTTGATTGTAAAATACCCAAACATTTTTTATACTTTCGTTTTATGATTTTAGTAACGGGTGGAACGGGTTTAGTAGGTGCACATTTATTGTATCATCTTTTATTAGAAAATGATATTGTAAAAGCAAGTCATAGAAAAAATAGTGATTTACAAGCTGTAAAAAATGTTTTTAGTTATTATTCGGACGATTTTGAAGCTATTTTTCAAAAAATTGAATGGGTTGAAGTTGATATTACAGATGTGTATTTGCTAGAAAAAGCTTTTGAAAATATAACTGAAGTTTATCATGCTGCTGCGCTCATTTCTTTCAATCCGAAAGATTATGCAGCAATGCGAAAAATTAATATTGAAGGAACTGCTAATATTGTTAATATTTGTATTGAAAAACAAGTTAAAAAATTATGTTTTGTAAGCTCTATTGCCACCATTGAAAAAGCACTTAACAAAACAATTATTAATGAAGAAGAAGATTGGAATCCTGAAAATAATAATTATGGATATGCAATTACAAAATATGGTGCAGAGATGGAAGTTTGGAGAGCATCACAAGAAGGTATTGATGTTGTAATTGTTAATCCAGGTGTAATTTTAGGAGCTGGATTTTGGAAAAACGGCCCGGGTGAATTATTTACAAAAATTAATAAAGGATTAAAGTTTTATTCGGAAGGAATAACAGGATATGTTGCAGTAACCGATGTTGTAAAAATAATGATACAACTAATGAAGAGTTCTCTTAAAAATGAACGTTATATTTTGGTTTCAGAAAATAAGAGTTTTAAAGAGGTATTTTTTCAAATAGCTGATAATTTCAAGAAAAGAAGACCTTCAATTAAGGTAACAACTTTTATGAGTGAATTCGGTTGGCGTTTGCTAAAATTAGTTTCGTTATTCAGTAAAAAACCACCGTTACTTACCAGTCATTCAGCAAAGTCTATTCACAATACTTATTTTTATTCTTCGGCCAAAATTAAAACAGCATTAGATTATAAGTTTGAACTTGTTAATGAGACCATACAAAAGGTTTGTGAATTGTATAAAAGATAATTTTATGCAAGTTAAATATCAACATATTATTAAAAAATGGACGAATAATCAATCGTTTGATGAAAAAATAATTACGTTGTTTAAAAAAGTAAGAGATATACCTTATGGTACAATTGGCTCTAGAAATCCATTAGATGTTTACCACCAAAACATGGGAACTTGTTCAGGGAAACACGCATTATTAAAAGCTTTATATGTAGAACTTGGCTTAGAAGTTAAAGATTTTATTGTAATGCATAATTTTAATAAATTACCGATAAAATACCCCAAAAATATTCAAAAAATAATATTAGAAAATAGAATTATTGATCCTCATAATTTTATAAAAATAAAAAGAGGTAATCAATGGTTTACTGTTGACGTAACTTGGGATAAAGGATTAAAAAAATTAGGATTTCCAATGAATGAAAACTGGGATGGAAAATCTAATTTAGCTATTTTAGTTGCTTATGAGGGGAAAATTTTTGAAACGGTTGATCCTATTGCTTTAAAAAAAGAATTTCTTCAAAAGTTACCAAATAAAAATCAAAAGGAGCGAATAGTTTTTATTAAAAAATTAACAAAATGGCTTTCTTCAGAAAGAGAATTAACAAAATAAATGATATTATTTAATTATTTATTTTTTTAAATTTTCATCAAGTGAATCTTCTATTCTATCACCTTTTTTTTGTTTTCGTGAGGGTGATTTTTTACTATTTCTTATAGAGTCTCTTTTCTTTTTAGCTAAAGAATCTACTAATTTAATTTCGGCACTATATTTTTCTTTTAATGCTTTTAAGCGTTCATCAACTTTTCTAAGGATTTTACTGTAATCATCTATTCTTGAAGTATAAAAATAATTACTTTCTTTAAATAGAGTGGTATCAATTTGGTATTTTTTAAAAACTAAAGGAAAATAATTTACATTACGTTGAAGGTTTAAATTTTTAATGTTATCACCTCCATCAGCCAAAAGTATATCAGTTAATAAATCAACCATTTGGTCTTCTGGAATTAAGTTAGTTGGTTTTTTAATAATTGTATTACTTGTACAAGCGGTAAAAAATGCACTTAAAATTAAGATGTAGATTGTTTTATTCATTAGTTCTATTAAAAAGTAATCGTTTTCCTTTTATGGTATTATGAAACACTCTATTGTGATATGCTAGATAACCATTTACAAAAGTATGTGTAATTTTTGAATAAAATGTAGTTCCTTCAAATGGAGACCATCCACATTTGTATAAAATATTTTCTTTAGTAACGGTCCAAGGAGATGAGATATCTACTAAAACTAAATCTGCATAATAACCAATTTTAATAAATCCTCTTTTTTGAATTTTGAAAATTTTTGCAGGATTATGGCACATTTTTTCGACTATTTTTTCAAGTGATATTTTTCCTTGTCGATGTGCTTGTAATAATGCAGGTAAAGCATGTTGAACTAATGGACCACCACTTGGTGCTTTGGTGTACACTTGCTGTTTTTCAGCTAAAGTGTGCGGTGCATGGTCTGACGCAATTACATCAATTTTATCATTTAATAAAGCTTTCCATAAGCCTTCTTTATCCTTTTTAGTTTTTATAGCCGGATTCCATTTTATAAATGTGCCTTTAGATGCGTAATCACTTTCATCAAACCATAAATGATGAACGCAAACTTCCGCCGTAATTTGTTTTTGTTCAAGTGGAATATTATTTTTAAATAATTCAGTTTCTTTAGCTGTGGATAAATGAAAAACATGTAAACGAGCACCTGTTTTTTTTGCTAATTCAATCGCTTTTGAAGAAGATAAATAACAAGCTTCTTCACTTCTAATTTTCGGGTGTAATTCTATAGGAATATCATCGCCATATTCTTGTAAATAGATTGCTAAATTCTTTCTTATAGTAGCTTCATCTTCACAATGTACAGCAATAAGCATGTTGGTTGAAGAAAATATTTTTTCTAAAACAGCTTCATTATCCACCAACATATTTCCTGTTGAAGAACCTAAAAACAATTTAATACCAGCAACATTTGTTGGATTGGTTTTTAATAATTCTTCTAAATTATCGTTAGTGCCACCAAACATAAAGGAATAGTTGGCATAGGAACTATTTGCAGCAATTTTAAACTTTTGTTCTAATAATTCTTGAGTAGTAGCTTGAGGAACCGTATTTGGCATTTCTATAAATGAAGTTATACCACCAGCAATGGCAGCTTTACTTTCGCTTTCAATAGTTGCTTTGTGTGTTAACCCTGGTTCACGAAAATGAACCTGATCGTCTATAACACCAGGTATTAAATATTTTCCTTCAGCATCAATCACAGTTGTATTAGCAGATTTTGAACTAATTGAAGCATTAATATCCACAATATATTCACCATCAATTAAAACATCGCCTTCAATTATTTTACCTTCGCTAACAATTTTGGCGTTTTTAATAAGTGTTAAACTCATTTTTCTTTTTCTTTTATTTTTGTATTCCTTGCAATCTCATTTTAATAACTCCAAATACAGCTTCTGAAATTATGGAGCCACTCATTTTTGAAGTTCCTCTTTTTCTGTCAGTAAAAATAACCGACACTTCTTTGTGTTTAAACTTTCTTTTCCAAGCTTTAAACTTCATTTCAATTTGAAAAGCGTAGCCAACAAATTTAATTTTGTCTAATTCTATGTTTTTTAAAACATCACTTTTGTAACAGACAAAACCTGCTGTAGTATCAAAAATTGGGATTTGGGTTATAACTTTAACGTACTTTGAGGCAAAATAGGATAAAAGCAATCGTTTAATATCCCAGTTAACTACGTTAATTTTGTTATTTAAATATCTTGAACCTATGGAGAAATCAGCTCCATCAATAGCACAAGCATTGTATAAATGTATTAAATCTTTTGGATTATGCGAAAAATCAGCATCCATTTCTATAATATAATCGTAATTTTTATTTAAAGCCCATTTAAAACCATGAATATAAGCTGCGCCTAGCCCATTTTTTTCTTTTCGAATTTCCAAAAATAAATTTGTAAACTCATTTTGTAATTTAGTTACAATCTTTGAAGTTCCATCAGGAGAACTATCATCAACAACTAAAATATCAAATTGCTTTTCTTGTAAAAAGACAGCTTTAATAATAGCTTCAATATTTTCTTTTTCGTTGTATGTTGGAATTATAACTAGTGTATTTGACATATAGCAAAATTATTTAGCAAAGATAAAACAAATTATTCCTAATTTTGCGTTAAAATAATAGCTAACTACATGTTTGAAGCAACAAAAATAATACATCAAAATAGTGATTGGATTACGTTTGTTTTGTTGTTTGTTTTTATGATTTTAGTTGTGCTAAAGCTAGTTTTTAGAGAGAGGTTGTTTCGTATTAGTACATTTTTTTTCTCGAAAAAGTATCTTTCAATTTATTTTAATAAAGAAAAAAAGATGTTTTTTAATTTATTTCAAGGCTCACTTTTTATAGTGCAACTATTAGTTTTGTCTTTATTATTTTATGTTGCCAATACTTATTTTCAAATGTATCCCAAACAACTTAACTTTAATAGCTTTTTTTTACTGTTTTCTGGGTTTATAATTTATTTTAGTTTGCGTTATTTTCTGGGTTTGCTGTTAGCTTATTTATTTAATTTTAAAAATGAATTTAGTAAAATTGTGTATCATAAAATGAGTTATTTTAATAACTTAATTTTATGGTTGTTACCATTTCTAGTTTTAAGTGTTTATTTTACGGAATACAAGAAAATAGTATTAGAAATAACATTTGTAGTATTCGCATTATTATTAATTTTAAGATATAGTTTAGTACTCCGGAATAATAAAAAGCTCATTTTTAGCAACTTGTTCTATTTTATTTTGTACATTTGCGCCCTTGAAATAGCACCTTTAATAATTATTTTAAAATTAACTATTTAAAGATAAATTGAAGAATATGAAAGTGAAATCAATACTAGTTTCTCAGCCAGCTCCAAAGACTGAAAATTCTCCATATATTGAATTATCCGAAAAGCAAAAAGTTAAAATTGATTTTGTTCCTTTTATCCATGTTGAAGGAGTTTCAGCAAAAGAGGTAAGATTACAAAAAATTGATTTGAATAATTATACTGCAATTATTTTAACTAGTAGAAATGCAGTTGATCACTTTTTTAGAATTGCTGAAGAAATGCGTTTTACAGTGCCAGATTCTATGAAGTATTTTTGTCAATCTGAAGCTGTTGCTTTTTATTTACAAAAATATGTTGTGTATCGTAAACGTAAAATTTATGTTGGGCAACGCACATTTCCAGATTTAATTAAAATTATAAAAAAACATAAAGAAGAAAAGTTTTTATTACCATCTTCAGATAAATTAAAAGAAATTATTCCAACTTCGTTAAATGAATTGGAGATAAATTGGCAAAGAGGTATTTTTTATAAAACAGTTGTTAGTGATTTATCTAATTTAGAAGATGTTTTTTATGATATTCTAGTCTTTTTTAGTCCTTCTGGAATTGATTCTTTATTTAAGAATTTTCCAGACTTCAAGCAAAATAACACGTGCATAGCTGTTTTTGGAAATTCAACGGTGACAGCTGCAACAAAAGCAGGGTTAAAATGTACTATAAAGGCTCCAACTCCTGAAATGCCTTCAATGACAATGGCGTTAGAAAAATATATTATTGCAGAAAACAAAAAATAATAGTTTAAAATAAGTTATAAAAAAAGCCGAATTAATTCGGCTTTTTTTATGCAAATAAATTAGCAAAAATATCTTCTACTTTAGTAACCTTAATAATTTTTATTGTGCTGTTAATTTTGCTAATTTTATTAAATTTAGAGATAAATATTTTATGAAAACCTAATTTTTCAGCCTCTAAAATACGTTGCTCAACTCTATTTACAGGTCGAATTTCCCCAGCTAAACCAATTTCAGCCGCAAAACAAAAATCTTGAGGGATTGCATCATCTTCATTAGAAGATAAAATAGCACTTATTACCGCTAAATCAATTGCAGGATCATCAACTTTTATACCTCCAGCGATATTTAAAAATACATCTTTAGCTCCTAATCTAAATCCAGCTCGTTTTTCTAAAACGGCCAATAACATATTTAATCGTTTGATGTCGTAACCAGTTGCTGAACGTTGAGGTGTACCATAAACCGCAGTGCTAACTAATGCTTGAACTTCAATCATTAATGGGCGTAAACCTTCTAAAGTTGCAGCAATAGCCGTACCACTTAAATCGTCTTCTTTTTGAGAAATTAATATTTCAGATGGATTTTCTACTTCGCGTAAACCAATATTTTGCATTTCATAAATACCTAACTCAGCAGTGGAACCAAAACGATTTTTATTGGCACGTAAAATTCTATACGTATGGTTTCTGTCTCCTTCAAATTGGAGTACAACATCTACCATATGTTCTAATATTTTTGGTCCGGCAATATTACCATCTTTGGTAATATGACCAATTAAAAGTACTGGTGTAGCGGTTTCTTTAGCGAATTTAATAAGCTCTGCAGTAGTTTCTCTAATTTGCGAAATAGAACCTGGAGAAGCCTCAATATATTCAGTGTGCAAAGTTTGAATAGAATCTATAACAACAACATCTGGATTTGCTTCTTCAATAGCTCTAAAAATATTTTGAGTATTTGTTTCAGTTAAAATTAAGCAATTTGTGTTAGTACTTTGTAACCGTTCTGCACGCATTTTAATTTGAGATTGGCTTTCTTCACCTGAAACATACAATACTTTTTTTGGAATGGTTAATGCTATTTGTAGCAATAAAGTGGATTTTCCAATACCAGGTTCACCACCTAATAATAACATAGAGCCTTTTACCAACCCACCACCTAAAACTCTATTAAATTCGTTATTTTTAGTGATAATTCTATCTTCTTCGTTTAAAGATATTTCATTAATTTTTAATGCTTTGTTAGTTTTTCGTTTTATTGATGATTGTTTCCATTTTCTTTTTTCTTCTTTCTGAAGAACTTCTTCAACAATAGTATTCCACTCCTTACAAGAAGTACATTGCCCTAACCATTTTGCATATTGAGAACCACAGTTTTGACAAAAAAAGGTTGTTTTAGTTTTAGCCATTTTTTATAAATTGAAAGAAGTAAATATAAGAAGAAAAGCTTTTATTTTTGATATTTATTATAGATTGGGAGTAATAAAAAAGATAAACCCCCAAATATTATAACCATAATGGTTTGTGCGGTCCACATAATCCAACCAAAAGCACGTGCCGGATTTTCATCAACATGATATAAAATAAGTGCACTAGCAACAAAAACAGGATACGTTCCTAAACCACCATTGGTTAAAGCCATACTTAAACCACCAACTACAAAACCAACAATAATAGCTGCAAAAGGAAGGTTTGTTGTTTCTGGTAAAGCAAAAGTTACAGCATAAAACATAAGCACATACATTGCCCAAATAAAAACGGTGTGGAACATAAATTGCCATTTTTTCTTCATTTTGTAAATGCTTTTAACACCATCTAATAAATCGTTTATAAATGAGAATATTTTGACAATAATACTGTTTTTCGATTTTTTAAAATATTTGTAGGAGAAAAAACCAATGATTGGAAACCCTACAAAAATTATAATTTTAGAATAGAGATTACTTTTACCATCATCCTTAAAAATATAACTACTTATTAATTCAGTTTGTAAAAAGAAAGCAATCCCAATAATACTTAATAACATAATTACATCAGCAACGCGCTCTGCAACGATAGTTCCGAAAGCTTTTTTAAATGGAATATTTTCGTACTTTTTTATGCTTGCAGCTCTAGCAACTTCGCCAGAACGAGGGATAACTAAATTTAATAAATAAGCTATTAAAACAGCCATAATGCTATTTGCAATTCTGGGTTTGTAGCCTAAAGGCTCTAATAAAAATTGCCAACGATATGCACGTGATAAATGGCTTAAAATTCCAAAAAATAGAGATACTGCAACCCACCAGTAATTTGCAGTTTTAAATGATGTTTTTATTGCTTGTACATCACTATTTGTTAACTTTGATAAAGAGTACCAAATTAAAAAAACTCCCAAGGCAATTGGGAGTGTTATAAAACTTATTTTTTTTATTTTTTTTATCAAGTTATGTTAACGAATTATCGTTTTCGTTTGGGAAAATAAGTGATGGTTTAAATGATTTTGCTTCTTCAAAATCCATAATACCATAAGTTATAATAATAATAATATCTCCTTTAGCTACTTTTCTTGCAGCTGGACCATTTAAGGTAATTTCACCACTTTTTCGTGGGCCTGGAATTGCATACGTTTCAAGGCGTTCACCATTGTTAATATTTACAATTTGAACTTTTTCTCCTTGAATTATATTTGCTGCGTCCATTAAATCTTCATCAATAGTTACGCTACCAATGTATTGTAAATCAGCACCTGTAACTTTAACTCTGTGAATTTTCGATTTTACTACTTCTATTTGCATAATGCAAAATTAATAATTTTGTGTTAATCTATTCATATTTATAAACTTATATTGTCAATAAGTCTAATTTTATTAGCAAAAATAGCTATAAAAGCACGATATTTTCGCTTTTGATCTTTATTTTTAATTGATTGAAGTGTTTCTTCATCTGCAATTTCAAAATATTCTAGTTCTAATAAAGGTTGTTTTTTAAATTCATTTTCAACCATTTCCACTATTTCAGAAGCATTTTTTGTGCCAAACTCTATTTTCGCTTTTTTAAGTGTTTTGTAAATAAATGGAGCAACTTCTCTATGCTTTTTTGTCAGTCTGCTATTTCTAGAACTCATGGCTAAACCATCTTTTTCTCTAAAAATATCACATCCAATAACTTTTACTGGAATTTGATATTTTTCAACCATTTTTTTAATAATTTGTAACTGTTGAAAATCTTTTTCACCAAAATAAGATTTGTGTGGTGTTACAATTTCAAATAACCGTTTAACAATAGTTCCTACACCATCAAAATGCCCATCTCTAAATTTACCTTCCATTTGAAATTCTAACCCATCAAAGTTAAACGATTGAGATTGAATGTTGTTACTATAAATTTCTTCAGCGGTAGGAGTAAAAACAATATCGCAATAAATTGATTTTAAGAGAGATAAATCTGTATCTATAGTTTTTGGATAATTAATTAAATCTTCTTTTTTATCAAACTGTGTAGGATTTACAAAAATGCTTACCACTACAATATCGTTCTCTTTTTTTGCTTGTTTAATAAGTGATAAATGTCCTTTGTGAAGAGCTCCCATTGTGGGTACAAACCCAATTGAAGTCCCTTTTTTTAACGACTTAATTTTTTGTTGTATCGATTTTATTTTAGCAAAAACTAACATATAGTATTGTAAATAAACGTTAAAAGCGTGCAAACTTACATTTTTCAAGCTTAATTCTACATTAATTTTCGTAATTTTGCATATTATTTAAATATAGAGTTGGTTTATGAAAGATAAGAGAGTATTGGTTGTTTCTTCAGAAGTGGTACCTTATTTGCCAGAAAATGAATTGTCAACAACATCATTTGAAACAGCAAAAATGATTCATGGGAAAGGTGGACAAATACGAATTTTTATGCCTCGATTTGGTTTAATTAATGAGAGAAGACATCAATTACACGAAGTAATTAGATTATCAGGTATGAATTTGGTAATTAATGATATGGATATGCCATTAATTATTAAAGTTGCTTCAATTCCAAAAGAAAGAATGCAAGTTTACTTTATTGATAACGATGAATATTTTAAAAGAAAAGCATTGTTTTCTGATGAAGACAATAATTTATTTGAAGATAACGATGAAAGAGCTATATTTTTTGCAAAAGGAGTTGTAGAAACTGTAAAAAAATTAAATTGGGCGCCAGATATTATTCACGTACACGGTTGGATGGCTTCACTTTTACCATTATATATAAAAGAATATTATAAAGATGACGCATTATTTGCCGATAGTAAAATAGTTACTTCAGTGTATAATAACGGCTTTGAAGGAGAGCTAAGTAGTGATTTTTTAAGTAAAATTAAATTTGATAATGTAGATGAGTCAAAAATTGAAACAATCAAAAACCCAAACTATATAAATCTTTTAAAAAATGCAATTGAAAACTCGGATGCGATTATTAAAGCAAGCGAAGAATTACCATTAGAGTTGGAAGAATTTTTAAAAACTAGCGAAAAACCTGTATTAGATTATTTTCATGTAAGTGAATTTGATACTGCATATACAGAATTTTATTTAAACAAAGTTTTATAGTTTAATCATAAAAAATCAAAAATTACATATGACAACTAAAGTTGTAAAAGTATTAAAATACTTAGGGCTATTCTCAATAGTATTTTTTACAATAATTTCATGCGATAAGGAAATAGAAAATATTGGAGTAAATCTCATAGATAATAACAATTTTAGCACAAATAAATTAACTACTGAAGTTATTTCAGGAAGTGAAAATGTTGAGAGAGTTATTTCAAATGGTGTTCCTCAATATTTATTAGGTGTGTATTCTGATGCTGAATTTGGAAAATTAAAAGCATCAATTGTTAGCCAAATAACCCTTCCTTTAACGGGTGATAATTATAGCTACGGAACAAATGCAAATATAGACTCTGTATTAATTGATATTCCTTACCAATCTACAAGAGATATAGAAAATTATAGCAATGGGAAGCCAAAATTTACAATCGATTCAATTATAGGTGATGTAGATACAGAGTTTTTATTAAAGGTTTATGAGTTAAAAACATTTTTAAATTCCTTAGACCCTGAAGACCCATCTAAACTAGCCATTTATTATTCAGATAAAGAGTTTATGAAAGACGAAACACCTTTCTTTTCTGGAAATTTTAAAGTAAATCCAGATGATACAGTAACTTATGTGAAGAGATATATGCCAGATGCAACCATATATGATATTGACACCATTAAAAAAGCAGATATAAGCCCTTCAATTAAAATTCCATTAAATGAAGCAATGATTCAACAAATTTTTGTTGATAATGTAAATGACTTAGATTTTTCATCTATTGATGCTTTTCAGCATGACTTTCGAGGATTTTATATAGAAGCAGAAGAATTAGCTAGTGAAAATTCACATTTAATATCATTAGACATGACTAATGCTAAAATGACAATTTACTACTCAAATGATGAGGATGAACCAGAAGGTACAGATACAAATGAAAATGGTACTACAGGAGAGCAAGGAGTTAGAATTTCGCATGAGTATATATTTTCTCTAGGATCAATAAGATCGAATGTTATAGACAGAGATAATACAAATAGTAAAGCAAGTGGTGAAGATAAATTATATGTACAAGGAGCTGCAGGTTCAATAGCAACTATAGAAATATTAAACGCAGAAAATTTAGCCGATTTACAAGATAATAATTGGTTAATTACGAATGCTAGTTTAATATTTTATGTAGATCAAAATGCATCTAGTAATATTGCTCCGGAACAACTATTTTTATATAATTATGATGAGAATTCTCAAATATTAGATATGTTGACTGAAGGAATATTTACAATGGGAGGTTCTTTAGAAAGAGATGATGATGGAAATCCATACAGATATGTTTTTAGAATAACAGATTATATTTCTGAGTTGTTAAAAAAATTAGAGGAAGATGAAGAACGCTCAGTTGATTTAGTTAAACTAGGAATTAAGGTTTATAGTTCAACAGATACACCAGTTTCTCCTTTAGATACAAGCATTAAAAATTTTAGTTGGAACCCAAAAGGAGTTGTTTTATATGGAGATAACATAAGTGCAGGAGATAAAAGAGTAAAGTTTCAAATATCATACGCTGAAATTAATAACTAATAAAACAAATTAGTATGTGCGGTATAGCAGGTTATTTAGGTTATAGAAAGGCATATCCAATTGTAATTAATGGGTTGCAAAGACTTGAATATAGAGGTTATGATAGTGCTGGAATTGTTTTAATGAATGACAATAAGCTAACTCTTCATAAAACAAAAGGAAAAGTTTCAGACCTGAAAGAATTAGTTGGGCAAGAAAATATTGAAGCAAACTTAGCTTTAGGTCACACACGTTGGGCGACTCACGGAATTCCAAACGATATAAACTCTCATCCGCATGTTTCAAATTCAGGAAATTTAGTAATTGTTCATAACGGAATAATTGAAAATTATAATACATTAAAAAAAGAGCTTTTAGCAAGAGGGTATTCATTTAAGAGTGATACTGACACGGAGGTTTTAATTAATTTAATAGAAGAAATTAAAACTAAGAATAATTGTAAATTAGAAAAAGCAGTTCAACTAGCTTTAACAAATATTTTTGGAGCTTATGCAATTGCTGTTTTTGATATTTCAAATCCAGATGAAATAGTTGTTGCACGTTTAGGAAGTCCAATTGCCATTGGAATTGGAGATAATAATTCCGAATTTTTTGTTGCATCTGACGCATCTCCATTTATTGAATATACAAAAGACGCTGTTTATTTAGATGATGAAGAATTAGCAATTATTAAAATAGGTGAAGACATACGAGTTCACAAAATTAAAGATAATTCTATTGTTGAACCTAATATTCAAGAGCTTCAACTTAATTTAGAACAAATTGAAAAAGGTGGTTATGATCACTTTATGTTAAAAGAAATTCATGAACAACCAAATGCAATTTTAGACACCTATAGAGGAAGGCTTTTACCAGAAAAAGGTATTATTAAAATGGGTAGTGTTGATAATAATATTGCCAAATTTTTAAATGCTAATCGTATTATTATTGTTGCTTGCGGTACTTCTTGGCACGCAGGTTTAGTTGCCGAATATTTATTTGAAGATTTAGCCCGAATTCCAGTTGAAGTAGAATACGCATCAGAATTTAGATATAGAAACCCAATAATAAATAAAGGAGATATAATAATTGCTATTTCACAATCGGGTGAAACAGCTGATACCTTAGCAGCAATTAAATTAGCAAAATCTCAAGGTGCTTTTGTTTTTGGAGTGTGTAATGTTGTAGGGTCATCAATAGCAAGAGAAACAGATACTGGCGCATACACACATGCAGGACCTGAGATAGGTGTAGCTTCAACCAAAGCATTTACAACCCAAATTACTGTACTTACTTTAATGGCTTTAAAGCTAGGAAACTTAAAAGGAGAAATTTCAAACTCACAATTTCATAACTATATACAAGAAATGAGTTTGATTCCTTCTAAAGTTGAAGAGACTTTAAAGGTTAATAATATTGTTGAAGAAATTGCTGCAATTTATAAAGACGCTCCAAACTGTTTGTATTTAGGAAGAGGATATAATTTTCCTGTAGCATTAGAAGGAGCTTTGAAATTGAAAGAAATTTCGTATATCCATGCAGAAGGTTATCCTGCCGCCGAAATGAAACACGGACCTATTGCATTAATTGATGAGTCTATGCCAGTTGTAGTTATTGCTACTAAAAAAGGGCATTATGATAAAGTAGTGAGTAATATTCAGGAAATAAAATCTAGAAAAGGAAAAATTATTGCTGTTGTAACCGAAGGAGATACTATTGTAAAAGATCTTGCTGATCATATTATTGAAATCCCCGAAACTTTGGAAGCGTTCACACCTTTATTAGCTACAATACCTTTACAGTTACTTTCTTACCATATTGCTGTTATGAGAAATTGTAATGTTGACCAACCAAGAAATTTAGCAAAATCAGTTACGGTGGAGTAACTAATTTAAAATTT
>NZ_JASFZF010000057.1:0-14306 GCF_046055765.1 Lutibacter sp.
ACACCAAATGAAGGTTTTACAGGAACAGATAGTTTTGTATATGAAGTTTGTGATAATGGAGACCCGATAGCATGTGATCAAGCAACAGTTGTAATAACTGTAAATCCAGATAAGTGTATAAACTTTGAAATCTCTATTACATCAACTGAAGAAACTTGTGAAGGTGCAAATGGAACAGCTACAGTTATTGTTGATGGAGCTAAAGAGCCAGTAACGTATTTATGGAGTGATGGTCAAACAACATCAACAGCTATAGGTTTAGTAGAAGGTTCATATAATGTAACGGTTACTGATGCTAATGGATGTTCTGAAACAACTTCATTTAACTTGACAAGTACAAATAACAACACAACAACATCAGAAGACTTTACTGCTTGTGATAGTTATACTTGGAATGATGTTACTTATACAGAAAGTGGAGTTTACACATTTGAGAGTGATAATGAATTTGGATGTACTAATACAGCAACGTTGAGCTTAACAATTAACAATAGTAGTGAAACAGCAGCAGAAGATATTACCGCTTGTGATAGTTACACTTGGAATGGCACAACGTATACAGAAAGTGGTGTTTATACTTATGAGAGTGATAATGATTCAGGATGTACCAATACTGCAACGTTGAACTTAACGATTAACAATGGTGTATTAGAGTCTACATTTATTATTTGTGATGATTTATTTGATGATAATGGGAATCCAGTACAAACTATTGATTTGAATAACTATTTAAGCATTGCGTCTAATAATGATGGAGAATGGGTAAGTTTAGATACTTCAGGTAGGTTAATTACTGGAAGCGTATTTAATGTTATTGATTTGGAAAACGGAGTATATGAATTTGAGTTCACATCTAGTGTTAGTGGTTGTATTTCATATCTTTCTTTAGAAAAGGATTGTATAGTATTACCATGTTCAACAGAAGGTAGTATAGAGATATCTAAAGTAGTTACAGCTAATAATGATGGAGTAAACGATTTCTTTGAAATCTCAGAAATTAGTTCTTGTGGATTTACAGCAGAAGTTACCATCTTTAATCGTTGGGGTAAAATAGTATATCAATCAAATAATTATCAAAATAACTGGGGTGGATATCATAATAATTCCGGTTTAACAATGGGTACAAATAATAAATTACCTACAGGAACTTACTATTATGTTGTAAATATAATAGGTAGTGGTTACAGACCAATAACAGGGTATATTTATTTAGGAACTAATTAATAAAAATAAAACTATGAAGCGTTTAATTATAATTATAGTACTGCTAATTCTAGGGTTTCAATATTCTAATGCACAGCAATTACCACAGTTCACACAATATATGTATAATACAATTGCTATAAATCCAGCTTATGCAGGAAGTAGAGGAGCATTAAGTATTGTTGGATTGAATAGAAATCAGTGGGCTGGATTTGATGGAGGACCACAAACACAAACTTTATCGATCCATTCACCTTTAAGAAATGAAAAAGTTGGATTGGGATTATCAATGATAAATGATAAAACAGGGTATGAAAACTTAACATATATTTATGGAGATTTTTCATATACAATTCAAGGAAATGATCATTTTAAGATTAGCTTTGGTTTAAAAGCTGGGTTAACTACCTACAAATTAGCAAGTGAATTGTACAATTCAGCTGTGAACGGAAGCGATCAGTATTTTAATGATAGGTTAGATAGGATTAACCCTAATTTTGGAGCAGGTATATTATTTCATAGTGATAGATGGTATTTAGGTTTGTCAATTCCTAAACTTTTAAGTAACGATTTAAATAATGGCGAATATGCAGCTCTAGAAGTAGTTCATTATTATGGTATAGGTGGATATGTATTTGATTTAAATAAAAATTTAAAATTAAAGCCTTCATTTATGTTTAAATATACAAAGGGAGCTGCTTTATCAACAGATTTAACCGCAAACTTATTATTTGATGAAAAGTTTTGGTTAGGAGGTTCATACAGAATTAATGGTGCACAAAGAGCTGTGGGAGCACTTGTTGATTTTCAAGTTTCTGAGCAATTTAGGATAGGTTATACTTATGAAGTACCAACCGGAGAAATTAGACCTTATACAACAGGATCTCATGAAATTTTATTGATGTATGAATTTAAATACACAAAAGGAAAAATGAAATCACCTAGATATTTTTAACCAAATAGAACTTAAATTATGAAAACTATAAAATTAGTAACAATTGTTTTTTTATTGATATGTTCATCTTCATTTGGGCAATCGGGTAAATTAAAAAGGGCAGATAGGTATTATAACAGTTTTTCTTTTGTGAAAGCTATTGAAAAGTATGAAAAATTAATTGATACAAATTTCAATAAAAGTTACGCAATGCGAAAATTAGGAGATTCTTATATGTATTTAAGAAAACCTAAAGAAGCAGTTGAAGTTTATAAGCATGTTGTTCAGCAAGAAAATGTGCCAGAAGAGTACTACTATTTCTACGCCCAAGCATTAAGAGGTATTGGTAATTATGATGAATCTAAAGTATGGGTTGATAAGTATAACCAAGTTTCAAGTAAAGATTCAAGAATTTCAGAATTTTTAGATAAAGAAGATTTTATAAGTGCTATGTTTAATTTAAAAAAACAATATTCTTTAGCTACTACTAATTTAAACACACCGTTTAGTGATTTTGGAGCAGTTGAATTAAATAATGATGTTGTGTTTGTTTCTTCAAAAGATGAAGGAGTTTCAACAAAAAGAAAATATGCTTGGAATGCTCAACCTTTTTTAGATATTTATAGTGTTAGTAAAGATGGCTCGGTTGAACAATCTGAAAAAATTAATGGTGATGTAAATTCTATTTACCATGATGGACCAGCTTCTTTCTCTTCGGATGGAACAACAATGTATTTCACAAGAAATAACTTCTATGAAGGTGAAAAAAGATCAGATAAAAATGGGGTGAATAACCTTAAAATATATACAGCTGAGTTAGTTAATGGTATGTGGAAAAATATAAAAGGAGTTCACTTTAATAATGATGAATACTCAGTTGGTCATTCTTCAATAAGTGATGATGGAAAAAAATTATACTTTACTTCTGATATGCCAGGAGGAATTGGAGGCTCTGATATTTATGTTGTAGAAGTAAATGAAGATGGAACCTTAGGGACTCCAAAAAATATGGGAAATATTGTAAATACAGAAGGAAATGAAATGTTTCCATTTATTCATAATGAAGGGACTTTATTTTTCTCTTCAGATGGCCATGTAGGTTTTGGGTTATTAGATGTTTTTGCAACAATTTCAGATGAAAATGGTACCATAGTTAATATTTTAAATCTTGGAGAACCAATAAATAGCTCAAAAGATGATTTTTCTTATTATCTATCAAAAGAAGGTTTTGATGGTTATATTTCATCTAATAGAGAAGGAGGAGTAGGAGATGATGATATTTATAAATTTACAAGAATACCTCCTTTAATGTTAAAAGGTCAAATTTTTGATGATGCTAATAATGAACCTATAGTAAATGCAAAAGTAGTGTTAAAAGATGCTAATGGAGAGGAAATAGCCTATTTTATAACTGAAGCGGATGGTTATTATGAGCATATTGTTGACAGAGATGCTAATTTCACTTTAGAAGGTTCAAAAGAAAAATACACGAATATTACCAAAGAATTTAATTCTTTTAATTTAGATAGAGAAAAAGAAATGGTAGTTAATTTAAACGTTGGTTTAAAACCAATTGAAGATGTAGTTTTATTAGCAGATTTAAATACTATTTATTTTGATTTAGATAAATCCAATATTAGACCAGATGCAGCGTTAGAGTTAGATAAGGTTGTTACTTTAATGAACAAATACCCAGGAATGGTTATTAGGTTAGAATCACATACAGATAGTAGAGCTAACGATCAATACAACATTTCACTATCAAACAGAAGAGCAAAATCTACGTATCAATATATAATTTCTAATGGAATTGACGTTGATAGAATAACAAAATACGAAGGTTTTGGAGAAACTCAATTGGTTAATAAATGTTCTAATGGAGTGAAATGTTCTAAAGCTGAACATCAATTAAATAGAAGAACAGAATTTGTGATTATAAAAATGAAGTAAAAATTTAGCAGTCGTAAAATAGTAAACTTTGATTATACTACCGTTGTGGGGACGACAATTTTCTCAAGTTATTATTTGCGACTGCTTTTTATTTGTAATAAATATACTACCGTTGTGGGGGCAACAGTTTAAATTATTTTATAACATTACACAATTTCTTGATGTAATGTTTACACCTAAGCTATTTGTATAGTTAAATTCTGGGATTAATGTATTAATATAAATTCTAGTAATTGCTTTCTTTTGTTTTGCATCTCGTTTAATTACTTTTAAATGAGGCTTTTGAGTGGTATTTTGTAAAGATATTGCTTTCATAATACAGTATTTTTTATTATTATGTTAATTACTAGTTAACTATTATTTTTTTATAAAAATTTGAGTAAAATATTTTCTACCCTCATTGTTAGATTCCGTTGATATTCCAAAATGTGTATAACTTGGATTTTCTATAATTTTTTTATGTTCTTCACTATTTAACCAGCCATTTAAAACACCTTGAGCAGTGTTAAATCCATAAGCTACATTTTCACCTACTGTTTTTGCACCAGCATTATTAATTAATATTTCTGCACGTTGACTAAAGTTATCATGACTAACTTGACCAGTCTCTACCATATAATTTGTATGGCCATCTGCAACACCTGAAATGATATTTAAAGTTTCTAACGTGTTAAGACCCATACTTTGTCTATAATCATTTACTAAATCTAAAATTTCAATTTCTATGTTAGAATAGTTTACATTAGTATTTACTACTTCATTAGTTTCATTAAAATAAATACCATCATCTTCTTTTGAACAAGAAAAGAAAACAAACATAAAAAGAATTAGAACTAGGGGTTTTAAAGTGAATGATTTCATGATTTGGGGATTCTGGGGTTAAATTAATTCAGAGTGATTATACAATAAATTGTAACTAGCAAAACATTTTGGTATAATCACTTCTGAATTACCATTCTTACTAAAAAAACTATTATAATTATATAAATGAATTTTGGGGTTTAAAGTTTTTCTTTTTTAAAAACCATCAAGCTTACTTTTGCATAAAACTAAGCTTGGTGGTTTTGCGTTTTATTAATCAAGTTATTTTTGGGGTTGATTAATTTAGGGGCAAAATGTCAATAAAATTTCATAGAATTTAATTTGGGGTTTATGAAATAATAACAGTACTAAATTACAAATTATTTACAATAAAACAAATAAAAAATCAATTAATTTACCGTTTGTTTATAAAAACACACCAAACATCACGTAAAACAAGTGTTTTATATATAAAAAATATATTTTGTAAGTAATTTAATTGCTATTTATTAGATAAAACATACCGTTTATACGGTATAAATAACATAAAAATATCAACTTTCAAATAATATTTTGTTTTAGTTACATTTATTTTATCAGTCCGGCACGTTTTAATAACGCATGGTTGGTTGGCTTTTTGCCTCTAAAATTTTGATATAATTCCATTGGTTTTTTTGTGCCTCCTTTTGTTAAAATGGTATTTTTAAATTTTGTGGAAGTTACTTTGTCAAATATTCCATTTTCTAAAAATAATGCAAAAGCATCTGCATCTAAAACTTCAGCCCATTTATAAGAATAATACCCTGAAGAATAACCACCTTGAAAGATATGAGAAAAAGAAGTACTCATACAATTTTCTTTTACATCTGGAAATAATTGTGTGTTTTTAAAAGCTAAATTTTCAAACTCTTTTACACTTTTAATTTCAGAAGGATTTTCACTATGCCAATTCATATCTAAAATTCCAAAACTTAACTGACGTAAAGTTTGCATTCCTTCTAAAAAATTAGATGATTTTTTAATTTTTTTAATAAAATCCATTGGGATTGTTTCTTGAGTTTCATAGTGTTTTGCAAATAAATTTAGTGCTTCTTTTTCATAACACCAATTTTCTAATAGTTGACTTGGAAGTTCTACAAAATCCCAATAAACATTTGTACCTGATAAACTAGGGTAGATTGTATTTGCTAGCATTCCGTGCAATGCATGTCCAAATTCATGAAACAAGGTTGTTACTTCGTTAAAAGTTAGTAAAGAAGGTTTTGTTTCAGTAGGTTTTGTGAAATTACAAACAATAGAAATATGAGGTCTTGAGTTCTCGCTATTTCGTTTCCATTGACCTTTAAAGGAAGTCATCCAAGCGCCATTTCTTTTTCCTTTTCTTGGAAAGAAATCGGCATATAAAATAGCAATTAATTCACCTGATGTATCAGTTACTTTGTAAGTTTTAACATCTTGGTGGTAGGTATCAATTGTGTGAATTTCTTCAAAATTTAAATCGTATAGTTTATTTGAAACTAAAAAAACACCTTCAATAACATTTTCTAATTTAAAATAGGGTTTCAGTTGTTCTTCTTCTAAATCAAAAAGATTCTTTTTTAGCTTTTCAGAATAATAGGCACTATCCCATTTTTCTAGTTGATTTATATCGTCTTTTTTTGCAAAATTAGAAAGGTTATCAAATTCTTTTTGTGCTGCAGGTTTGGCTTTTTCCAATAAATCATTTAAAAAGTTAGCTACATTTTCAGGTGATTCAGCCATTCGTTCTTCTAAAATAAAATGAGAATGTGAATTATAACCTAAAAGTTGAGCTCTTTTATATCTTAATTTAACTAAATCTAAAATAATTTGTTGGTTGTCGTTCTCATTATTTTGAAATGCTTTTTTACCAAAAGCAACTGCCATTTTTTTTCTAAGTTTACGGTTTGCTGCATAAGTCATAAAAGGGATGTAGCTTGGGTAATCTAATGTAAAAATCCAGCCCTTTTTGTTTTTTTGTTTTGCAATCATTTGAGCTGCTTCAACAGTGCTTTCAGGTAATCCTTTTAGGGCTTTTTTATCAGTTAAATGAAGTTCAAAAGTATTTGTTTCAGCCAAAACATTTTCGCCAAAATTTAATTTAAGTTTTGAGAGTTCAGTATCAATTTTTCTTAATGTTAATTTATCAGTTTCATTTAAGTTAGCTCCATTTCTAACAAAACTTTTGTATTTATTTGTTAATAAGGTTTCTTGTTCGGGAGTTAAATTTAATTCGTCTATTATATCAAATATTAATTGTACTCTTTTAAAAAGTTTTTTATTAAGTCTAATATCATTAGAAAATTCAGTCAACATTGGAGAAACTTCTTGCGCTATTTTTTGTATTTCATCATTAGTTTCAGCAGAATTTAAGTTGAAGAAAACACTCGAAATTCTATCTAAAAGTTGTCCGCTAAAATCTAATGCTTCAATGGTATTTTCAAAAGTAGGAACTTCTTTATTATCAATAATTTTGTTAATTTCTTCTTTTGAGATTTTAATAGCTTCAACAAAAGCAGGTTGAAAATGCTCATTTTTTATTTTTGAAAAAGGAGCAGTTGAATATAATGTGTTGAAATTATTTAATAACGGATTTTTCATGTTTTTTAGAGATAATTGTTAAAATGTAAAGATATTATAATGTGTTTAATTTTTAAAAGTAACGTAGTATTATTAATTAGAAACTTGTCCAATTAATTTTAATTTTTTTTTAGTTAAAAAATATACTAAACAATAATTTATACGTTTAATATATACTCAATAAATTTTATAATAATGAAAACAACCTCTATACAAAGTTATTTTTACGATACCAAAACTAAAATTTCTAAAAAACCTAAGTTAGTTGTTAAAGTAAAAGGATTTGTTAAAAGAAAATGTATAAATACGTTAATACCAAACTTTAGTTATAAAAACCATATTGGTGAAGAAATTTCACCAAATACGTGTATTTTATTATAGGTTTTTGCCAATTTCCTTTGCAGCTTTATTCACTTTTATTTTTAACTCTTCTTTATATTGAAGAATTTTATCTTGCATATTTTTATTAGAGCTTCCAATAATTTGTGCAGCTAAAATACCTGCGTTTTGTGCACCATCAAGGGCAACAGTTGCAACAGGAATTCCATCAGGCATTTGAAGAATTGATAAGAGAGAATCCCATCCGTTAATAGAATTTCTAGATTTTATAGGTACCCCAATTATAGGAAGAGGGCTCAAAGAAGCTACCATTCCAGGTAAATGTGCTGCACCTCCGGCACCAGCAATTATCACCAATATTCCCCTTTTGTGAGCATTTTTAGCGTAATCGTATAATTTTTCAGGTGTTCTGTGAGCTGAAACTATATCAACTTCAGTTTCAATATTAAAACTTTTTAAAATATCTACTGCTCGTTGCATAATTGGAAGATCTGAATTGCTTCCCATAATAATTCCTACTTTGCTCATAATAATGTTATTTACTTATTACTCTAATGGTATTTTTTACTTTTTCAGCAATTTTTCTAGCCTTCGTTATGTCATTATTTACAATAGTTACATGACCCATTTTACGAAACGGACGTGTTTCTTTTTTTCCATAAATATGTGGAGTAACACCTTCCATTTTTAGAATTTCTTCCATATTTTCATATACAACATTTCCTGAAAAACCTTCTTCACCAACCAAATTTACCATAATTCCTGCAAGTTTACTATTAGTATTTCCTAAAGGAAGATTTAAAATACTACGTAAATGTTGTTCAAACTGATTTGTGTAAGAAGCTTCAATACTGTAATGGCCGCTATTGTGAGTTCTTGGAGCAACTTCATTTACCAAAATTTCATCGGTTGCTGTTTGAAATAATTCAACAGCTAATAAACCAATATGTTGAAATGCTTCTGCAACTTTTAAGGCTATATTTTTTGCTTTTAGAGCAACTTCATCAGAAATTCTAGCTGGACAAATTACATATTCAACTTGGTTTGCTTCTAGATGGAATTCCATTTCAACGACAGGGTATGTTTTAATTTCTCCATTTTTATTCCTGGCTACAATTACCGCTAATTCATTTTTAAAAGGAATTAATTTCTCAATAATACAATCTGTATTAGGAAGTGCATTTAATTCATTTTGATTTTTAACAATTTTTACACCAGTTCCATCATATCCAAATTGAGCAGTTTTCCATACAAAAGGAAATTTAAAATTTTCATTTTGTAATTTTTCAAGTGTTGAAAACCGTTTGTAAGCTGCTGTTGGAATGTTGTGTTCAATAAAAAAATCTTTTTGTTTTCCTTTATGTTGAATGGTTTGTAATACACTAGGTTGCGGATAAATCGCTAATCCTTCTTTTTCAAGTTTTAAAAGTGCGTTAATATTTACATGTTCAATTTCAATGGTTAGCAAATCTACTTTTTTTCCAAAGTTGTAAACTGTTTCAAAGTCAAGTAAATCTCCTTGGTGAAATTCATTACAAATTTGTGCACAAGGAGCTTCCAAAGAGCCATCTAAAATACATGTATAAATATCGAATTTTTGAGTTTCAGCAAGTAACATTTTACCTAACTGACCTCCTCCTAAAACGCCAAGTTTAAATTTTGAAGAAAAATAGTTGATCACTTTTTGTTTGTTTCGTACAAAAATAGGAATCTGTTTTTAATTAGGAAGTTAAAAATTGGTAATATTTAAAGTTGAAGGATTTATTTGATTCACTCTATACTCTCTTGCAAAATGTATATTCCCAGAAGTTTGTGGAGAGCCATCAATAATACTGTATTCACTATTATCGCAAGGGCATTTCATTTTTAAACTGCCGTCAAATATCATGGCAGATGAACAATCATTATTTGGACATGCTCTATCGTAAGCTTTATAAAGTGGAGTTAGGCCTGTATTGAGTATTAAAATTCCTTTAATTCCTCCACTTGTTTCAGCATAACCAGTTGGTGTTTGTAAATTTATAAACTGTGGCAAATCTGTGTTTATTGTAATATTTACAGGAACATCAGGTAAAATATCGTTGGTTTCATTTTTTTCGCAAGAAAAAAGAATAATAATTGAAAACAATAAAAGAAGCTTTCGCATAGTTATAATATCAAGTTTATAGGTAAACGGTTGCAATTTACAAATATTTTGTACATTTGTGTTAAATCTCATTCTGTTATCAGTTTTGAGATTTTTTGTATTTATTAAAATGATAAGTTATGAGTAAAATTTCGTACTATTCAGTAGAGGGAATGAAAAAACTCAAGGAAGAATTAGAACATTTAGAACATGTTGAGCGTCCTAGAGTTAGTAATGATATTGCTGAAGCAAGAGATAAGGGTGATTTAAGCGAAAATGCAGAATATCATGCCGCAAAAGAAGAACAATCATATTTAGAGTTAAAAATAGCAAAATTAAAAGAAGTAGTTTCTAATGCTAGAATTATTGATGAATCACTGTTAGATACATCAAAAATATTAATACACTCTATTGTAAAGATTAAGAATGCTACTAATAATATGGAATTTACATATACGCTAGTTGCAGACTCTGAAACAAATATTAAAGAAGGAAAATTATCTGTAAATTCTCCGATAGGAAAAGGATTACTTGGAAAAGAAGTTGGCGAAATTGCTGAAATTCAGGTTCCAAGTGGTGTTATGAATTTTGAAATATTAGAGATTTCAAGAAGTTAAAACTAAAGAAATAATAGCAAAAACCCTTTTCAGTTTTTTAATTGAGAAGGGTTTCTTATTTTTGATTAAAAATACAGATATGTCAATATTTACCAAAATTATTAATGGTGAAATCCCATCATATAAAGTTGCTGAAAATGATCAGTTTTATGCATTTTTAGATATTAATCCCAATGCAAAAGGACATACCTTGGTGGTACCTAAAAAAGAAGTAAATAAGTTATTTGATTTAGATGAGGAAACATATAATGAGTTAATGAGTTTTTCACGAAGAATTGCAATAGCTATTGAAAAAGTAATTCCTTGTGAGAGAATTGGCATGAGTGTTATTGGATTGGAAGTGCCGCATGTGCATGTGCATTTAATTCCTTTACAAAAAATGGAAGATATTCAATTTATTAAAAAAGTAACGCTACATCCAAGTGAGTTTGAAGCACTAGCTAAAGCTATTTCAGAAAAGTTATAGTATTATTTTTTTAGTCGAATAGAGAAGGTTGTTCCTTTATTTATCTCAGATTTTTGAACTGAAATTTTCCCATTATGGTAATCTTCAATAATTCTTTTTGCCAATGATAAACCTAATCCCCAACCACGTTTTTTAGTTGTGTAACCAGGTGAGAATATTTTTTGTTGTAAGTTTTTTGGGATTCCTTTACCTGTATCAGAAATTGTAATAGTCACATTTTTTTCAGTTTCCGAAATGGCAAGTGCTATTTTTCCTTTTCCTTCCATAGCATCAATAGCATTTTTTACTAAATTTTCTATTACCCAACTAAATAATTGAAGGTTTATGTTTACTAAAATTTCTTTTTCAGGAGCTTCGAAATTAAACTCAACTTGTTTAGAACTTCTTGATTTTAAATAATCAAAAGAACTACTTGTTACATAAATAATGTCTAACGGTTTCAATTTAGGAATAGATCCAATTTTTGAAAAACGTTCAGCAATAGTATTTAACCTAAACACATCATTTTCAATTTCTTTTACCGTGTTTTCATCGGTATTTTCTAATCGCAAAATTTCAATCCAACCTAGTAAAGAGGATAATGGCGTCCCAATTTGATGTGCCGTTTCTTTTGCCATTCCCGTCCAAAGTCTATTTTGTTCAGCAACTTTATTCGACTTAAAAAACAAATAAATTACACTGGCAAATAATACTAAAATAAGAATTAGAGCAACTGGGTAATATTTTAATTTGGTTAATAAATCAGAATCACGATAATAAATATTTAATGTAATATTTTCATTGTTAGATAGATAACTTACAGTAATTGGGTTGTTTTGATTTTTCATTATTGAAAGTTGTTTCAATAAGAATTTCGAATTTTTTGCTTTGTCAATATCTAAATTGGACCATTCTGTAATACTATCTTTTTCACTAGTAATAATCATAGGTATATTATGATTATTACCAATAATTTTAGATTCTAAAGAGATTTCGGTATCTAAATCAACACTACTTAAACGCTCATAAGCTTTTGCCAAAACTTCCATTTTAGCACGTTCTTCAGTTTTAAATTTTTGAAAAAAATCGTAGGTGTTCCACAAAATAAGTGCTACAATAATAAAAGAAGTTATTATTACAGCCCATCTAATAATTTGTAATTTATTTTGTGAAGCCATTATTCAAATATAGAATTTATGTTGATATAACTTAAAATTATATTCGATATTATTTATATTTGTTGAAAATCAAATTGATGCTTAGTATAAACCCAAAAGATATTTCAACCGTAAAATTACATAGTTATTTATTAAGTGCTGTGGCGCCTCGCCCAATAGCTTTGGCAAGCACAGTTGATATTGATGGAAACCCAAATTTATCGCCTTTTAGCTTTTTTAATGTTTTTAGTGCAAATCCCCCAATTTTAATATTTTCTCCAGCACGAAGAGTGCGTGGAAATACCACAAAACATACTTTAGAAAATGTAAAAGCAACAAAAGAAGTGGTGATAAATATGGTAAATTATGATATTGTTCAGCAAATGTCATTATCAAGTACTGAATATCCTGAAGGAGTTAACGAATTTAAAAAAGCAGGTTTTACGATGCTTTCTTCAGAAAAAGTAACCCCTTTTAGAGTTGCAGAATCTCCCATACAATTAGAATGTAAAGTAACCAAAGTTGTTGAATTAGGAAAAGAAGGTGGTGCTGGAAATTTAATAATTTGTGAAGTGGTGAAGTTACACATTAAAGAAGAATTTTTAGATGAAGAAGGCGCTATTGACCAGCAAAAACTAGATTTAGTAGCAAGAGCTGGTGGAAGTTTATACTCAAGAGCAAAAGATGGTTTTTTTGAAATACCAAAACCATTAACAATTCTAGGAGTTGGTGTAGATGCTATTCCTTCTGAAATTAGGAAAAGCCCTATTTTAACAGGAAATGATTTAGGAATGTTAGGAAATATTGAGGCAATTCCTTCAGAAAGTGATGTTAATAAGTTTGCAAAAGAACATAAACAAAACATTGGGGATAATACCCTAAAAAAACATACATTTGCGAAAGCATTTTTAGAAAAAAATGATGTAGAAAGTGCTTGGAAAGTACTTTTAATGAACTAATTTTGAAATATGGAAATTACAGGAAAAATTAAAAAAATTGACGAAACCAAAACTTTTGGAGCAAGCGGTTTCAGAAAAAGAGAAATGGTTGTTACAACTAATGAGCAATATCCACAAATGTTAATGGTGGAATTTGTACAAGATAAATGTGATTTGTTAGATAGTTACCAAGTTGGGCAAGATGTAAAAATATCTATAAACCTAAGAGGTAGAGAATGGATAAATCCTGAAGGTAAAGCAGTTTATTTTAACTCTATTCAAGGGTGGAGAATTGAAGTTGCTCAAGCTGAGGGTTCAGTTGGAACTCCAACTCCTCCAGTTGCACCTTTAGATAATTTAGAGACTACTTCTGATTTGAATGAAAGCGAACCAGACGATTTACCTTTTTAAGTAAATCGATTGTAAAATATTAAAAGAGGCTGTTTAAAAAGTTATAAAAATCGTCATTCTGAATTTATTTCAGAATCCTATTATATTGATTGCCAATCAGTATGAGAACCTGAATTTATTTCAGGTTGACGTAAATCACACTTTTTAGACAACCTCTTTTTTTGTAAAAATTAATTAATATGTATTTACTTTCAAAAGAGTTAGTTTTCCCTCCGGTGCATTTAGCAAATAAAGATGGCTTGTTGGCTGTTGGCGGCGATTTATCTGTTGAAAGATTACTGTTAGCTTATAAAAGTGGTATTTTTCCTTGGTACAATCAAGGTGAGCCAATTATTTGGTACAGCCCAAATCCTAGAATGGTGTTGTTTCCAAAAGATTTGAAAATTTCAAAAAGTATGAAACAAGTGATTCGTAGAGGGGATTTTACAGTTACTTTTAACCAAAATTTTGAAGAAGTAATTTCTAATTGTAAACATATTTTTAGGGCTTCAGACCAAGGTGAAACTTGGATTACTAATGAAATGCAACAAGCTTACCTAAATTTGCACAAAAAGGGAATTGCAAAATCGGTTGAAGTTTGGCGGCATTTCGACTCCGCTCAATATGACAAAGAATTGGTTGGTGGTTTATACGGAATTGATTTAGGAACTGTTTTTTGCGGTGAAAGTATGTTTAGTAAAGTAAGTAACGCTTCTAAATTGGCATTTATTTATTTAACTCAAAAATTAGAAAAAGAAAATTACAAATTAATTGATTGTCAAGTATATAATAATCATTTAGCCAGTTTA
>NZ_JASFZF010000058.1:0-27730 GCF_046055765.1 Lutibacter sp.
ACGCTTTTAGTCGAAAATTAAAAGAAAACTAAGCATGTAGAAACTACTTTGGTTGCTTGTTTGGACCCGGGTTCGATTCCCGGCGTCTCCACTATTACACCTTCTAAGCCCTTATTTTATAAGGGTTTTTTATTGTGAGCTCGTAAATGAGTTGGTAATTTATCCAAACCTATTTTATATTGTTGTATCAAACAAATTTACTATTTTTATATCTTATAATATGTAAAAGATATAAAAAATGATTCTAGAAAAAGTAAAAAACACATTATCAAATTTTGGAAATTATTATACTAGTCAATTTGTTCCTTCAAGTAAATTATATTTTTATAAAAATTTTGACAAAACATACAGTCAGATAATATTTTCAAAAAATGATTTGAGGATTAACAATGAGTTTACAATTAAATTTAACAGCTTAATTATTAGATTTCCATTCATAGAAGATTTAATTGATGTTAGATGCAAATCAAAATCTTATAATGAATTTAAATCTCTTTCTCACTTAATCATAGATGATTACTATAAAAGGTTAAAAGAAAAAAATACATTATATATTACTAACTCAACAAATCAAAACAACACTTTGTTTGCACAAAATGTTGTTAATAATTGGAGAAGAAGTTTTTATCTCAATATTGAAATAATCTTTTTATTTATTGAAAAAAACTATTCGATTCAAATAATTGAGTCGATTAATAAAAAAGAATCAAGTAATAACAGGCTTATTATTAAACCAGGCCCAAATGATAATTCAATAAAAAAAATTGCTTTAAAGTATTACTTGATTCAACAATTCTATCCTGAAGAAAGACTTGAAACTAAGAAATATAAAAATCAAAAAGACTTTTTAGAAAAAGTAGGTTTAATAGAAGATGTTTTACCTGGCTCTATCAAAAATCATTATCCTAAAATAAAATTTGAGCAAAAAGATTTAGTTTTAAAGGAAAATAAAGTTCTGTTTAATGAACTATTATCTGAAAATGTATTTTCCTACTATCCTTTATGTCAAGAATTTTTAATAAAGAATTAATTCTGAATTAATTCTCATATAACTAAGCATTTATATTTGCAGTATTAAGACATAAAACTGTAATTATGAGAGCAATACACAATCCTTACGAATTTTTAGTTAATGAAATGGCTGAAGTAAAAAAGCTACTACTTGAATTAAAAAACAAACCTAGAGAAGACTATACTAATAAGTATTACACCTATCATCAAGTAGCAGATTTGCTGCATGTAGATTATCAAAGCATCCGTAATTACGTTAATGCTGGATTTATTGAAGCTGAAGAATTCGGCCCGCGAAAAAAACTTATACATCATTTTCAACTTTTTAATGAAGATCAGTCATTAAAAAACTTCAAATACAAAAGAAAAGCATAGTAGCTCCAACTACTATGCTTTTTAGTTTTTAAAATACAGTTACTAACAACCGTACAAGACAAATGTACGATAAATTTTAAATAAAATGAGTGAGATACCTTATTTAAGAATTGGTACATCCTATTCAAAAATTGTACAAGTTCCCAATTTATTCGGTCAATTCAATGAAACATTGTTAAAATGGGATTTAAAAACAATTATCAGAGATCACGGCGGTAAAATAGTACATCAAATACCAAAATATGATGGAAGTATCTGTTTTCCTAATCATCTCAATTTTACTAAAGAAATTCACGGGTTTTACAATACATATTCAGAGCTCAACCATAAGCCCAAGCAAGGATCAATTAAGTATACGATGCAATTCTTTAATCACATCTTTGGAAAACAGATAGAATTAGGTTTAGACTATTTCAAATTATTATATGAATTACCAAGTCAACCATTACCTGTTCTTTGTTTTGTCTCTAAAGAAAGATCTACTGGAAAAAGCTCATTTCTAAAGTATCTAAAGGAAGTCTTTGGACACAATATGACTTATTTAGATAGTCATTCAATGAATAGTAATTTCAATTTAGATTGGGGAAATAAATTAATACTTGGAATGGATGAAGCTTTCTTTCAGAAAGAAGAAGTTACCGAAAAAATAAAATACCTATCTACTTCAAACAAAAATAAAATAGAAGCTAAAGGAAAGGAGCGTTTTGAAGTTGATTTTTTCGGAAAATTTATTATGTGTTCTAACAAAGAAGATTCATTTATAAAAATTGATGCAGATGAAATTCGCTTTTGGGTTATAAAAGTTCCTAGAATAAAAATGGAAGATGTTAATTTCTTAGACAAGCTTAAAAATGAAATTCCAGCATTCTTACAGTTTACTTTACAAAGGTCTTTTGCTAGTGAAAGAAAAACAAGAATGTGGTTCACACCAAAAGAAATTTATACTCCAGCTTTAAAAAAGCTTGTAAATAACAATAGAAACCGAGTAGAAAAAGAATTAGCTCATTTGCTTTTTAATGTAATGGAAAAATTTGATTGGGATGAAGTATCATTTGTTCCCATGGATATTTTAAATGCACTAAATAAAACCAGGGTTAAAACTGATTTAACTCAACTTAGAAAGTTAATAAAAAAAGACTGGAAACTAAGTAATAAAGCGAACTCTCTTCAGTATGAAAAATTCATCATTTTAAATGATGGCGAAATCATAAAAACAGACTCCAAAGGAAGGTATTTTACAATAACAAATACTTTTTTACTCAAAAATTTTGATGAATTGATGACAGACCCTTAATAACTATTAATAAACTTAGTAATTATAAGGGATAGAGCTTGTCATCGTTTTGTCATCATTTTGTCATCACTTTTAAAAACGATGACAGAATTAAGTCTCATAAAATCAAGAATGATGAATCGATGACAAAACGATGACTAAACCTAGAGTATACCATTAAAGGTCGCATCGCACATTCGTCATCAATTCATCATTTTTTTTGAAAATTTTTAACGTTTCACCTTTTCTATGAAAAATAACAAAATAAACTGTCAACAAGCAAAAAAAATAGACCTCTATTCTTACTTAAAAAAGAACTGTTTTAAACCAAAAAAAGAAATTAAAAATGAAGCTTGGTTTTCATCACCATTTCGAGTTGAAAAAACACCTTCTTTTAAGGTTAATTTGGATAAAAATATCTGGTACGATTTTGGTCTAGGTTTAGGCGGTACTATTATTGATTTTGTAATGAAATTTAATAATTGCTCTATAAAAGAAGCTTTAACAATACTTGATAATAATACTTTTTCTTTTCACCAGCAACCAAAAATAATTGCTCCAGTAAATGAACAAAATTATTCAATAACTAAAGTTACTGAATTAACGAACCCTAACTTAATTAAATACTTAATGGAACGTAAAATTAATATTGAACTGGCAAAAAAATATTGCTTCCAGGTCCATTATAGATTTAAAAATCACAAAGAATATTATGGGATTGGATTTATTAATGATAATGGTGGATGGGAAATTAGAAGCTCCATTTTTAAAGGTTGCTTATACAAAAAAACAATTACAACAATCAATAATAGTTCTGATACGGTTTGCTTATTTGAGTCATTTTCTGATTTTCTCTCCTATTTAACAATTAATAAAAATATGCAAGAAAATGAAAATTACATCATTTTAAATTCTACTGCACTCGTTAAATATGCGCTAGAATATTTAAATGAATATGAAACCGTAAAATGTTATCTGGATAATGATAACTCAGGAATAAAAGCTACAGAAATAATAAAACAAAATTGTAAAAATCAATTTATAGATCGTAGTTATAAATACACAAATTATAAAGATTTGAATGAATATTTAATGTGTCACAAAAATAGTCGGTAGTTAAGGGTTTCAAGATGTGTCCTTGTCAGGACATATCTTGCTTTTTCTCCCATTGGTCGCAAAAGAAAAAAATTATTATGAAGAAACATAAAGTAGAATTCAGATGTACTTTATTTGAAAAAAAGCTATTAAAAGTAAGGGCTAAAAAAGCAGGGATAACAATGAGTGAATTTTGCAGAAAAGCAGCATTTGATATTAAAATAATTGAACGATTAACAGATGAACAAATTGAAGTTTATAAGATGTTAATTACCTATCATAATAATTTTAAAAGTATTGGAAATATGTTTAAAAAGAAAAACCCAAACTTAAGTGCTGAAGTTTACAAATTAGCTGATGAAATAAAAAATCATTTAAACAATTTTAAAAAATGATTGGAAAAGGAAAAGCAATTTCACATACAAAAGCTTCAATAGAATACGGATGGAATCAGGAGAAGGATGCTAAAATTATTTATAAGCAAAATTTAATTGGAGAAACCCCAAATGGGATTACCTGTGAATTTAAAATGATACAATCTCAAAATATAAATTGTGAAAGAAATACATTCAGTTTTGTATTAAGTCCAACAGCTGAAGATGGTCAAAAATTAGATATTAATGGACTTGCTAGAATAACAGATGAATTTATCAAAGATTTAAATCTAGGAGATAGGCAAGCTATAGCTTTTGTACATAATGACAAAGATCACAAACACATTCATCTTTATGTGAATCGAATTGATTTTAATGGGGTAGCTTATAAAGATAATTTTATTGGCAAAAGATCTCAAAAAGCAGCCGAACGAGTTGCAATAAAATTAAAACTACAAACCGTTAAACAAGTTCAAGAACAAAAGCTTGAAAGTATCAAATCTATTAGAAATGATATTAAACAAAAACACGAATTTTGTTTAACTAATTTGAAACCAACTAGTTTTCAAGACTATGTTGATAAAATGAAAAAATCAGGTATTGAAGTTGTACCTGTTATTAGTAAATCTAACCAGCTTCAAGGTTTTAGATATAAATATCAAAATGTTAATCTAAAAGGAAGTGAAGTTCATCGTGAACTATCTATCAATAAAGTTGCTCCTAAACTTCAATTCAAACAAAATTTCAAGAGAAATTATCAATTAAAATCAGGAATTCAACTTTCTGGTAAAATTGTTTCTCTTCCAATAAATATCGCTAGTAAAATTATTCTTTCACTAGCAAAAAAAATAATTAAAAATAGTATAACCCACAGTATGTAACATGGCAAAAATCGATGAAATAACAGAATTATTAGTCACTGAAATTGAAGCATTCAATAAATCTGTTGATAAACTTCAAAAAGAAAGACAAGAATTTCAAAATATCAAGTTCACACCTGATATATCTCCAATTAATGATGCTTTCAAATATAATTTAGAAATTATGCAAAAGAATTACCAGGAGCAACACGGGATTTTAATAGGCTTACAAAATGACCTAAAAAAAACTGTCAGTATTCCCAAGTGGGTGGCAGTTTCATTTATCTCATTTTTCATCATTATTATTTTAAATATTTCTTTTAGTTTTTATCAGTATCAAAAAATAAAAGAAATAGAAAAGGTTGCTTTTCAAGAAGGAATGGAGTACTTCAAAGATCATATACGTGAATTCTTCAAAGAAGAACCTGCTTCATTAAAAAAATATCAAACTTGGGATAAAAAACAATAAAATGGGAAAAATTATATTAATAACACATCAAAAAGGCGGTGTAGGTAAAAGTACTTTAACTTTTAATTTAGCTCAAAATTTATGTAAAAATGCTACGGTAGCTGTATTGGATTTTGACTTGCAAGGAAGTCTATCAAGACTTAAAGAGATGACAGATGATTTTGATATTATTCCATATCAAGATTCTATTGATTTAATAAATGATTTAGAATATAATTTTATATTTATTGACACACCTCCGTACTTATCAAACCATTTACCAAAACTAATTCAGATTGCAGATTTAATTCTAATTCCAACGAAGGCTGGAATTTTAGATCTACTAGCTATTGAAAGCACTATTAATATAATTAAATTT
Source organism: Lutibacter sp. (assembly GCF_046055765.1). Classification (GTDB taxonomy): domain Bacteria; phylum Bacteroidota; class Bacteroidia; order Flavobacteriales; family Flavobacteriaceae; genus Lutibacter. The sequence goes on from NZ_JASFZF010000058.1 coordinate 5,816, forward strand.
GAAAATAAAATTGAACAAGCTATGGTAGTTTTTAATATGATTAAGGTGAATACAACTTTAACAATGGATATATTAATGGGGTTAGAAGAATACAATATAAAAATTGCGAACACACATATTAGTGATTTGGTTTCTTTTACACGCTCTGTCTTAGTAAAAGGGATAAAAAATGATAGAAATGCTCAAAATCAACTAGACAACCTCACAAAAGAAATTTTAACAACACTACTTATATAAAAATACAATTCTATAAATCTATAATTATATAAATATGGAAAAACCAAGTATTAATGAACTCATCAAAAAAGCGAAGGCTACTAATAATAGTAAGGCTATTCAAAAAGTGGTTTCAGTAAGCTCAAAAACTACTGATGAAACCCAGTTTTCATTTTATATTGAGAAAGAGCTTTTGAAAAAATTAAAATTAAAAGCTATTAATAGTAATACTAGTATTAAACAATTAATCAACGAAGCTATTTCTATCTCTCTAAAATAATATTTTAGGTTTTCTTTAGCTTTTAGAACAAATGCATTAAAACGAAAAAAATAAATGATTAACTTGCAAACTGAAAAATACAGAGTTTAACTCTATAACATATAAAGCGTTTAGCTTTTGATTTGGGATCAAAAAATCGCCAATTTTTTAAATCCACCTATTTCGAAGTTAAGACGCCCACGCTTAGGCGTGGGCTCTTTCTTGTGGTGGATGGGTGTTTGGCGATACCTTTGATTTCGTAAGTTAGGGTTCCACGCTTTTTTTATTTAATTTATATCATGGAAAATCAAAAAATCGCTAATGTGCAACTTCAACTTTCAGAAAATTGTTCTGAAGAAAATTTACAACTAATTTCTACTTATTGGAAATTAAATGAAGATTTTAGGTTTGAAACAAAACCTAGACTTATTAAAACTTCATTTAATCTAGATCAAACGGAATTAAACAAATTAATTAGTCAAAATTCTACCCTTAGTTTTTTTATACATTGCCAAAAATGTAACTCTTATGAAAAACAAGATTCAAAAAGTCAAACAAATTTTTTAACAAAAACATCCTCTTTACATAGTGATTATAGTACATATGAGTGTCTACATTGTGAAAATTTAAAAAGAGAACAAATACAACTTGAGCAAGAAAAGAAACGTAGAGAATTGAGGTTGGACTTCGATAAAGCAATAGATAATAAAAATTGGAAAAATCTTTCAAATTTTGAAAAAATTCTATTAGGTCATAGTTTAGAAATGGATTTTAATCAACTTAAAAAGTTTTACGGTAGTAAACTTGGACAATCCCAGTTTATTACATTTATCAAAGCTTTAGAAAACATAGAAAAGCAGAATCTTCTTTTCCTTAAAAGAAACTCATGGGATAATTACATTACAAATTATGAATATTTAGAAAAGCTATTGCAACATAAAGATGAAATTTATTTTATAAAAGAGAACTCTGAAAGTTCTGTTGTAATAGATAAAGAAACAAATGAAATAAAATTTAAACTTACCATCAATGAATATAAAAAAACTCCTGATAGCCCATTGTATTCAGGTCTAGTCACCTTTAACGAACGAATTGTTATAGAGCCGGGAGTTGAATATACATTTGCACAATGGGAAAGAGCTTATAATAATTTATATTTAACGCTAATCCCTACCAGTAATTTATACACACCTCCTACTCAAAAGCCACTTTCAAGGTTACCAATATCAATGAGAGAAGGAATTCAACGATTCTTTAACAATCTGGGTAAAAACTTGTAGTAAAAAAAATATAATTATAGAAATCTAGATTTCTATAATTATATAAAAAGGTTTTGTAACTTTATTGCTTAATTTTATAGATTATACTAGATTTAGTAGGCTCTATTCATAATTGCTAAAGAAGAAAAAAGATTAATGGCATTATATCAAAAATCGGTACTCAATAAATACCTAAAGCAACAGGATAGAGATGTTGTAGCTAAAGCCTATAAGAAGTTTTCCAAATACTTTCATAATTCTACAATTCAACAAAATATTAGAGAACGAAAAGAAGAGCAATTTCAAGAGGGGTTTCTTATTGAGTTGTTTGTAAATGTATTGGATTATACGTTAGCTCCAAATCCTAAGTTTAATTTAACTACTGAGTTAAAAAATGAAAAAGGAGCAAAGAAAGCTGATGGTGCTATTTTAAAAGACGGAAATGCTTTAGGTGTTATAGAATTGAAAAGTACTAAAACCAAAGATTTAGAAAAAGTACGTCAACAAGCATTTGATTACAAAGCCAATCAAACGGGTTGTGTGTATGTAATTACTTCCAATTTTGAGAAAGTACGTTTTTACATTAACAATGCTGTTGAATTTGAAGAGTTCGACTTGTTTACCATTAATCAAGAGCATTTTGAACTGTTATATTTATGTTTAGCAAAAGACAATCTGCTTAATAATGTTCCACTTAAAATAAAAGAAGCTTCGATACAGGAGGAAGAGAAGATTACCAAAAAGTTTTATGCTGATTACTCGTTGTTTAAGCGTGAGCTATTTCGTGACTTGGTAAAACTCAATATAAAAAACGAAGTTTTTCGCACTGAATTGAACAATGAAGATTCTGAAAGAGCAAACAAAAACATTAAACACCATCTTTTTAAGAAATCGCAAAAACTGATTGACCGTTTTCTGTTCATCTTTTTTGCAGAAGATAGAGGCTTATTACCTCCAAATTCTACGTTAAAGATATTGGAACAATGGGATAAGTTAAAAGATTTAGATGCTTATGCACCTTTATACAATAGGTATAAACTGTATTTTAATTATTTAGATACTGGTAGGAAGGGAACAGATAGAGGTGCTGAAATATTTGCCTACAACGGCGGTTTGTTTAAACCCGATGCTATTTTAGATAGTTTGGTAATTAGTGATGACCTATTATTTAAACACACTAAGGAGCTTTCGCATTACGATTTTGATAGTCAGGTTGATGTTAATATACTCGGGCATATTTTTGAAAATTCATTAAATGAGATTGAAAGCGTAAATGCTGAAATTGAAGGAACTGATTTTGATAAGCAAAAAACCAAACGAAAGAAAGATGGAGTTTTCTATACACCAAAGTACATTACCAAATACATAGTTGAAAATACAGTTGGTGAGCTTTGTAATAACAAAAAAGAAGAATTAAAGATAGTAGAAGATGAGTATCGACCAAAACGTCAAAAGGAAACGAAAAAGAAGCTTTTAGCAGCTTTGGAGATGTATAGAGAGTGGTTGTTGCAATTAACAATACTTGACCCCGCTTGTGGCTCTGGTGCTTTCTTAAATCAAGCATTAGATTATTTAATAAAAGAACACGGTTACATAGATGAATTACAAACCAATTTATTAGGAGGTGGTTTTGTGTTTCCAAACATTGAAAATACCGTTTTGGAAAACAACATTTTTGGCGTTGACCTAAATGAAGAATCTATTGAAATTGCCAAACTTTCTTTATGGTTACGCACCGCACAGCCCAGACGAAAACTGAATAATTTAAGTGATAATATTAAATGTGGTAATTCTTTAATTGATAGCAAAGCAGTTGCAGGCGACAAAGCTTTTAAATGGGAAGAAGAATTTGCACCCATTTTTGAAAAAGGTGGTTTTGATATGATAATTGGAAATCCGCCCTATGTTGGTGAAAAAGGGCATTCTGAAATTTTTGAAGCTCTTAAAAAAATTCCTAAATGGAAAGGGTTTTATAGAAGAAGGTCAAACACTTACTATTTTTTCATTAAACACGGTATTGATTTATTGAAATTAAATGGAATACAAAGTTTAATTATTCCAAGAGAGTTTACCAATGCAGATTGGTCAAATAAAGTTAGAGAAACAATCATTTGTAATAGTCAGATTATTGAAATTATAGATTTTAATGACCTTAAAGTATTTGCAGACGCTGGTACTACAAGTGTTATCTTAACTCAAAAAAAGACTCAAAATTTAAATTATAAATTTAAATTTTCGAAAATAATAGATAGGAATAGAATTTATGATGAATTATTTAATTTAGAGAAAAGGAGGTTAATTGATGTTAAAACATTAAAATCCGAAGAATATAAACCTTGGGACTTCAATTCATTCAAAGTTGAATTGACCGAAAATATAATAAATTTAGGCTCAATATTCAATGTATCACAAGGGATAGTTACTGGTTGTGACAAAGTTTCTAAAAAACATATTATTAATGATTTAGCTTTAGACTCTTTAGTTGGAAGAGGAATTTTTATTCTAAATGAAGGAATAGACATAAAACATAATAACAATCAAATATCATTAAAGATAAATGATTGTTGGGTTGCTTTAAATAATGAGGATATAAGCTTAATAAAACCATATTACAAACCAGAAAATCTTGAAAAATGGTCTGTTACCAAAACAGATCAATTTATAATATATGTTGGCAGTTTTGAAATGACAGATAATATTAAAAGTTATTTACTTCAATTTGATAGAATACTTCTAAATCGCTCAACTATTACAGATAAAAAAATCACACTTGATGAATTTTTAAATTTTTCAATAGAAGAAATAAAACAATATTACAGTTCAGCTGGAGCTGTTCAAAAAATAATGAAAAGAAAACAATGGTATTTACCACTATATGAAAGAGCCAGTGTGCCTTTTGATTCATATAAAATAGTCGTTAACACTAAAAATATGGATGTGTTTACTTTTTCAGATTCTGATTTATATTCATCAGGAGGTGGTGCTGGAGGGCAAAATTTCATTTATCCAAAATTAGATTCGGAATACTTAAACTCAATGTCGAATGATACTGGTGTCAATGATTTTGTAGCTTATGTAAATTCTCTCTTAAATAGTTCTCTAATAAAATTTATTATAAAGAATGGTCAATTTAATCAACTTAGTACTTCAAAAATTTCTGATTTACCTATTAAGGTAATAGACTTTAAGGATGAAGGCGATTTACTAAAATATAAATTGATATTATCAAGTATTGGTAAATTATCAACTTGTAGCAAGTCATTATACAAAGTAGTTTCTAACTTTGAAGTCTTTTTAGACTCCTCTTTCCCTGTTAATATTTCAATAGCTTCTTGGTACAAGTTAGAATTTGGAGATTTTATCAAAGAACTCAATAAAGTAATAAAAAAGGGTGGAGGAACACCGCTTAGTAAAATTAAAGAAATAGATTGGATGGATGTTTTTGAAACCAAAAAGGAAGAAGCACAAACCTTAAAAGCAGAGATTGATAAAACAGATGCAGAGATTGATGCAATGGTTTATGAGTTGTATGGGTTGAGTGAGGAGGAGATTGGAATTGTGGAAAATAGCTAAAAATAAAAACTATGAAAAAATATAAAAATTTAGATGGAAATTCAAGTATTACTGATTATCAAATAGAAGAGCATTTAATTCATGTTTGGTTTAAAGGAGGTTCTCGAAGTTATACGTATAGCACAAATAAGGCTGGGAAATATCATGTTGAAAACATGAAACAATTAGCAATGCAAGGGAGTGGTTTAAATGGTTATATTATGAATCATGTAAAAAATCTGTTTGACTGAAATAGTTTATAATCGAAATTTAAATAAAATGATATGACACATGACCCAATAAAACAGATAAGATTTTTAAGCCAAACTCTATCAAATGATAAAAAACCGCTGTCCTTTTTTATTTCAGCTGGCTGTCCTTTAGGAGTTAGCATGCCTGTAGGTAAATGGCCATTGATTCCTGCAATAAAAGAATTGAGTCAAAAAGTAAATGCAGAGTTATTGGGCCCTGAAAAATTAGATTTGAAATATTCTGAATTTATCGAAATAGTAAAAAAAGAAGATAAAGATTACGAAAATATTGAGTTAGTATTAAGTTTTGCTCGTTCATTAAAAGATGTTTCAATTGGTGGCTCTGTGAGAGGTTTTTCACAAACAGAGCTAGTCAACATTGAAAAAGAAATTTGTACTGTAATAGCAAACTTGATTAATGTTAAATTACCAAAAGAAATTACTCCATATCACAAATTTGCTTCTTGGATAGCATCTATAGATAGAGAAAAACCCATTGAAATCTTCACTACTAATTACGACCTTTTAATTGAGCAAGCTCTTGAGGAAACTTTTGTTCCTTATTTTGATGGGTTTGTTGGGGCGAGAAATTCTTTTTTTGATTTGAGAGCAATTGAAGAAAATGCAATTCCTGCTCATTGGACAAGGTTATGGAAAATTCACGGTTCGTTAAATTGGTATCAAACAGAAAACTCAGTTCATAGAAGTACGGGTAGTAATATTCAAGACCAAGAATCACACTTAATATACCCTTCTCACCTTAAATATGACCAGAGTAGAAAAATGCCATATTTAGCATTAATCGACCATTTAACAAATTCTATTAAAAAAGAGCCCTCTATTTTAATAACAACAGGTTATTCATTTAATGATGAACACATAAATGATGCTATTCTAAATGCATTAAAATCCAATCCTACTTCAATTGTAATTGCTTTATTATTTGGAGAATTATCCGATTATTCGAAAGCAGAAGAAATTGCTAAAAGAAGACCAAATATTAGTCTTTGGGCATTTGATAAAGCTATAATTGGAACTAAAAAAGGAGATTGGCTACCTATTGATAATTTTGAAGCAGAAGATAATATTGCAAATGTTGTAACAAAAATAGAAACAGAAAATCCTGATGGTTCTAGTGGTAAAATAACATCTTGGAATTTAAAGCTTGGAAATTTCGCGAAATTAGGTGACTTTTTACAAGAGTTAGTAGGTAATGAAAATGATGATAACTAATGAAAAATAAGGCTACATTTCTTGGTACAATAGAAGACGTAAAAGGAGCAAGTGTAAGAGTTTTACTGTCAAATGAATCTCTATCTGGATTAGTATATGTTGATGGTCAGGGCTATAGGATTGGACAAATAGGTACTTTTATAAAAATACCAATAGGGTTTACTCTACTTTATGGTATAATATCACAAGTCGGAGCAAGTGCAGTTCCTGAAAATCTATTTGATAAATTGCCCTACGGAAACAGATGGATGACTGTTCAACTTGTTGGAGAAGGGACAACAAATGGGAATTTTCAAAGGGGTATTAGTCAATATCCAACAATTGGTGATGAAGCTCACCTTGTATCAGAAAGAGATTTGACGAAAATCTATGGAGAACTCTCAGATGTCAACTATATTAAAATAGGAAATATAGCTAGTTCTGAATCTATTCCTGCATTATTAGATATTGATAAATTAGTTACACGTCATAGTGCCATTGTAGGTTCAACTGGCTCTGGAAAATCTAACACTGTAACAGCTTTATTAAAAGCTATTAATTCAGGTAGTTATCCAAAGGCAAAAATTATATTAGTAGATCCACATTCTGAATATCATACTGCTCTAAAAGATTATAGTAAAGTTTATTCTCTGGATGGTAAAAATAAATTAAAAATCCCTTATTGGTGTTTATCTTATAATGAACTTGCATTAATACTATTTGATAAAAGACAAGCCATTGATTCGCCTCAAGATTTACGAATACAAGAAGAAATACTTAAACAAAAAATTGAAGTTTCAAAAAAGTTAAAATCAGGAGCTATACCTGAACATCAAATCACAGTAAATTCACCCATACCTTTTGATTTAAAAAAAATTTTATATGACTTATATTTAGAGACTTTTGCAACAGTAAATACAAAAGGTGATTTATCAAGTGTAGCATATAAAAAAGATAAAAAAGGTAAGGAGCTAAAAGGGAATAAAGACACGCTTGAATTACCTCAATTTGAACCTGCTGGAACTGGAAGTTCTCCTCCATTTATTTATACTACAAATAAATTATTTTCATCTTACCTTAATAAACTAAGGGGTAAATTACTTGATAATAGAATTGACTTCATATTTAACACTGGTGTTTATGATGGAATCACAAAAGATTTAGATGATTTACTTAATGAATGGATTAATCACGATAAACCAATCACTATTCTTGATTTGGGAGGAGTACCATTTGAAACTATGGATTTGGCTGTTGGTTTAATTTCAAGACTAACTTTTGAAACAATGTTTTGGGGGAGATATTTAGATGGAATAGGAAGGCAAAGACCATTATTAATGGTTTATGAAGAAGCTCATTCTTATTTACCAAAAGGTGGTAGCAATCAATTTGTTCAGGGTTATTCAAGTAATGCTGTTAGACGAATTTGTAAGGAGGGTAGAAAGTATGGTATTGGTGCTTTGATAGTTAGTCAAAGACCTTCTGATTTAGATACTTCAATTTTATCACAATGTGGAACGTTTATTACATTAAGACTCTCTAGTTCAGATGACCAATCTATAATTCGTTCTTCTATTCCTGATAATTCTAGCGGTTTAGCAGATTCTTTACCCTCTTTAAGAACAGGTGAAGCAATAATCGTTGGTGAAGCAATACAAATTCCAAGTAGAGTTTTAATTCCTTTAATGAAACCAAGACCAGATAGTAACGATGCGATCCCTTCCTCAGAATGGAAAAAAACAGAAGTTGAAAATCCAGAATTTTCGAAAGCAATTACAAATTGGAGAAAACAAAAAGTCGAAAAATAAACTAATAAAATAATATTATGGAAATGATACCTGTAGATTCAAGTAACTTAGCGGCAATAGGGTATAATGCTGAAAATGGAACATTAAAAATTCAGTTTAATAATGGAAGAGCATATGAATATTATGGTGTTCCTGAATCAGAATTTGATAACTTATTAAATGCAAGCTCTAAAGGTCAATATGCAAATCAAAATATTTATAAAGCATATAGCCAATCAGAGGTCTAAACACTATTAGCTATATGGATAATTCTAATCAAATAAAATGCCCTAATTGTGGTACATCAATAGATGTTCAAGATATTTTATCGCATCAATTAGAAGAAGAAATAAAGCAAAAATACCAATCTCAAATTGCTGAGGAAAAGAAAAAATATACAGTAGAATTTGAGGGCTTAAATAAAGCAAAAGAAGAATTTGAGAAAAAGAAAAAGCAAGAAAATGAAATGTTTCAAGAGCGTTTAGACACTCAACTCAAAGAACAAAAGAAAGTTATTGAAACTAGTCTCAAATTAAAATTAAAAGAAGAACAATCAGAACAATTTGATGCTTTACAAAAAGAATTAAATGAAAAATCTGAACAAGTTAAAGAGCTTAACCGAACCAAAGCCGAAATAGAAAAATTAAAGCGTGAAAAAGGCGAATTAAAAGAAGCAGCTGAAGCCGAAGCTCAGAAAAAACTAAATGAAATTCTTATAGCTGAAAAAGAGAAAATTAAGAAATCTGAAGAGGACAAGAATGAATTGCGTTTCAAAGAAATGCAAATGCAATTAGAAGCTCAAAAAAAGCTGACTGAAGAGATGAGGCGAAAGCAAGATCAGGGTTCTATGCAAATGCAGGGAGAAGTTCAGGAATTAGCAATAGAAGAATGGTTAGCAGCTCAATTCCCTTTAGACACTATTGAAGAAATAAAAAAAGGTGCAAGAGGTGGTGATTGCCTTCAAATAGTCCATACAAGAACTGAACAAAATTGTGGGACCATTTATTATGAAAGTAAGCGTACAAAAGATTTTCAACCTAGTTGGATTGAAAAATTTAAAGCAGACATTAGAGATAAAGGCGCAAATATAGGTGTATTAGTTACAGAGGTTATGCCTTCTGATATGGATAGGTTAGGTTTAAAAGATGGTATTTGGATTTGTAATTACGAAGAATTTAAAGGGTTAAGTAACGTATTAAGAGAGTCTATTATAAAAGTGAGTAATGCAATTAGCACTCAAGAAAATAAAGGTGATAAAATGGATATGCTGTATGATTTTCTAACGAGTAACACCTTTAGAATGCAAATTGAAGCTATTGTAGAAGGTTTTACTCAAATGAAATCCGATTTAGAAAGTGAAAAACGTTCTATGCAACGGATTTGGAAACAACGTGATAAACAAATTGAAAAAGTTATTACTAATACAATTGATATGTATGGTTCAATTAAAGGAATTGCAGGTAATGCCATTCAATCAGTAAAAGCTTTGGAATTACCAGGAAATGAAGAAGATGAAGGAGAGGGAGGTTTATTAGGGTAAAGTTTTGAGTTTTAAAGATCTCTGTGATAAGCATAAATTAATTCTACCATAAACTTATGAAAAACTCTAATCATTTTTTTAAATTTTTTATAGAAATGACGGCAGATATTCCTGAAGTACACCTATCCCATTTTAACGATTTATTAGATATTCTACTTTCACTTTTTTCAGATAGAATTAAAAATAATAATGTTCAATTTGAGGATGAGAGACTCTATTACATCAATTTATTGTCACAGAAAATTATGGCACATTGTTTTACAATAAAGAGTTTAATTAAAGGTGTAACTTTAAGTTCTTCTATAAATAATTTCAGTATATTAATGTTAGACCCTTTTTCAATTTACAGTATTGAACGAACTTTAATTGAAAATTATTTAGTCCAAAACTATTTGTCTAATTCTTTAGAAGCTGAAGATACTTTAGATTGTAGGTTTGCGATATGGATGAGATATGGTATTAATAAACGAAATGTTACTCCTAAAACCGATAATGAAAAAAGAGTAGTTGAGCTAGATCAAAAAGCAATTATAAATTTTGATAAAAAAATTAAATTAAGTAAATGCTATAAAAATTTATCTAAACAAAAAAAAGAGAGCTTTCTTAAAACAATTAATAAGGAATGGAAAATAATGTTTCATGGAGAAAAATTTTATCCAATTAGTTGGGATAAGCTTTTAACAGGAGCAGGTATAAGAGATGGTGTTAATAATAACATGTATAATTATCTTTCCTGGCACTCACATACACAAAGCCTTTCTATACTACAATTCAAAGAAATGTGGGATACTAATTCTGAAGAAGAGTCTATAATTATGTCCATTAAAAAAATTAATAGGTTTATTGCCTTTTTAATTGCAGATATTTCACTTTCAGATGAAAATTTTAAAAATGTATTTTTAAGATTAGACAATAGTAATAGAAACCTGGTAAATCATTATAATTTAGTATATAGAAATGAAACTTATGCAATTAAATATTTGAATAGTTAGGTATGAAAAGATTTTTAAACCTTTCTTCAAGTGAATCTATAGATTTACATAGAAGTATATATAAAAATGCGATTAGAATAAAAAGAGATGCAGAAGTAATAATTTCAAATAGAAAATCTTTTAGTTCTGCTACATCACTTTTAATTTTAAGTTCAGAAGAAGTAGTTAAAGCTACTTTAGTTTTTTTACATTCTGAAAATTATAATATTTATAAATTAAAAGATGCTAAAAAGTTTTTTTCAGACCATAGAATTAGACATCAAATTTCACAACTAATAGAGATGTCTATTAGTATTTATGAAACTTCAACTATTTGGGAGGGTAGAAAGAAAAAACCAAAAGTGTTCAATTCAAAATCTAACTTTTGGAATAATGTTGTTAATGGTTTCTTTGATATTGTTGAAGCTTCTAAGCCTCTTGTAAATTCAATTGACCGTGTTAATTTATTACAAGAATTTAACAATATAAAAAATAAAGGTTTGTATGTTGATTTTAAAGATGAGTTGTTTACTCCTCAAATTGATGTGCAAGATGAAATTTATTATAAAGTTAAGGAAGTTGTTGATAGAGTATTTAAATTCTATAAAATTATCCAAATATTACACCACCCTAATTTTGAGAACCGCTACCCTGAAGAAAATGTAGGTCAACTTAAGAAAGACTTAAGACTGTTTATTGATGACGCTATGAAAGAAATAGACTTTGAAAAATTAAAAAAACTCAAAGTTTAACTTCTTTAATTACTTATGAATATAATGGAGTATTATTTTTTTTATCTAAAAACTAAATAGATTTTTTTTAATGCAAAAATCATTTTCAATATTAAACTCTGATCGAGTAAATAAGTACAGTTATTTAATTCCCATTTCCGTAATGGAAGATATGATGTGGGAGAAAGCAACTGAAGGCGTGCCTATGCACATAGGGCATGATATGCACAGGCCTATAGGTTGTATGATTCCATATGCATTATATTTTGAACCATCTATAGTGAGACAATTAGGACTATCTTTATTTCCAGAAACGAATGAGGAGTCGCATCAGATACTTAACTTTAAGAAGTATACTCACTCTAAACACCTAAAGGAAGATATTGATAAAAATAATGGTGAACTTTTTAGAATATTGGAAGAAGGATTATCAGAAAAATACAGATATATATCAGCTGGGACACTAGCTATTCTTGAAAATAATATTGTAGCAACTTATTTTTCAAAACTTGTTAATCTAAAAGATAAGGCTGGCCTAATAAACATTAAAGATTTAGAAAAAGATTTTACCTATAAACACCATGGAGTATTCATACATAAAGTATTACCTCTTTGTATCTATTCACATAGTTATTTTAGAAAATCCTTATCCAGGCTGAATAATTTTCATCATTTATTTTTAGACGAGTTTATGACTCATAAGAATAATAATAAAATAACCCTTAAAATGGCAATAGATTGGGACATGATTGGATATGCTCCAGATTTTTTACAGACCTTAGAATTTGAGTACTGGTTTGGTCCAAAATACAATGATGATATCTCAAAAATTAATCCTGGTCTTACAAAACATATATGCAATGATTTTGAAAAACAATATTTTGAAGTTTCTTCAACTGAGTTTTATTGGAAGAACAATAAGAATTTAAAAGAATTTGAATTAGAGGAGTTGAAAGAAAACAATGTACCAACAACTGATGATTTTTTTGGATGTAGGTACATTCATTCAATATATGATACAAACAAAGATACATTTATCCATTTTGACGGTGCTATTCGAGGTTACACCTCGGAGTTGTACTTTGACAGAATAGATCAAAATATGACTGAATTTGGAAGGAGGAGCAACTACAAAAAACTATTTAGAATTGATGGTGATCTAGAGTTAAAAAATTGGAAAAATTTAATAACAAAGTATATGCAAGGGAATCCTCTCATTTATGAATACTTTGATATAGATAAACCAAAATCACAATACGAAAAAGGTAAAAGAGTTAAGACTTTGACAGAGAAGTTAGTGCCACATAGTATTGATGAAAAAGATGGAATTCGTCTTCTTGTTTCATATCACAATAAAAATGAAGATTTTGCAAATAAGACACATAGTGTTTCTATATATGATATCGTTTCTCTTGGTAATACAAGCCATTCAATTCTTGAAGCAAATATAATTGAGATTAAGAAAGCGTTGGAACGACTAGGGAGAAACCTTTTTATCCCAAATGATGTTTTACTAGGAAGTTTTAATGATACATATTGGAATATCCCTTGTATATTTCATAATAGGAAAAATGAAGAGGAAGATATTAAAATAACTCTTTTGGCTCTCAAATCAGTTTTTTTTAAAATGATTGAAAGAAAATTGGATTCAGTAATATCATTTACATTATCATGGAATATGGAAGATAAAGAGGTGAGAATTAGTTGTTATGGTCATGTAGAAAATCTATATGAATGGCTTCAAAGTTTTGAAAGTATACCTATAACCCGTATTCAATTTAAAAAATGGTTAGAAGACCAAAGAGAATATATTAATTCTAACTTTAATGGAATAATAGATAAACCATTAATACAGGATATAGCCCAATTTGATGGTGTTTTATTTATAAAAAGAATAATGATTCAAGATGAATTTGAACCTACGCCAATTAAAAAAGATGATTCTTTAATATGTCAATTCAAAATCCCTAGTAATTATTCAAAAGATTATTCAGAAATAATTGAAGGAAAAATTGCACCAATTATGGCATATATTATTGATAAGAGTACTTGCAGTAAAACAGGATTGGATTATGTGGATAGCCCTTATTCAAAATTTTTAGATGAAGATGTTCATACAATTATAGAAAAAGTAAGTAGTTTAAATTTTTACTGGTCTGATAGACCGATTTATTAAATGAGTATATTTTAACTTATTAAATGGAAGAAGAAATAATTAAAATATTTGGAATTAATACTGATGCAGTAGCAACAAATAGGGGGTTCTATTATCAATATTTATTAGTCTTAAAAAAATGGATTACTAATTATATTGATAATAAAAATATAATAACCAGTACTGAAGTTGAAGAAGATATTAAAGAAGTTGGAGATAAACTTATATTTACTCAGGTTAAATGTTATACATCGTCCTTTAGTTTAAATTCTAAAGAGGTAAAGAAATCACTTTTTAATTTTTTTATTCTTTTCTTAAAATATAGAAATTCAAATGAGAAAATATCATTTTGTTTTTCTACTAACTCTCAAATATCTGTAAGGGAAAAGCTTTTACTAAAGTGGGTTGATGACATTAATTTAAGGAATGATAAACTTCTAATATTATGTATAAAAAAAGTGAGGGAAATTCTTAATAAAGAAATTAAGGCAAGAAAAAATAAGCTTTTAGGAAAGTGTACAGAAGATATTTATAAGCAAAAAATAAAGGATGTTTGTAGTAGTTTTATTGGAGAAACTAAAGAGAACAGTATTGAATTTTTTGTAAAAAACATTGTTTGGGAATTTAGTGGAAATTCTCCTGAAAAGGCAATTGATTTTACTACAAAAGAAATCCATAATTTACTGAAGCATTCTAAGTTTGAAGGTAAGCCTGTTTCATTGTTATTTAGTGTTCTACTCTCAGAGATTTATAGAAGTTCGCAAAAAGAAAATTCATTTGATAGAGCACTAAGCAATGAATCTCTTATTAACATTATTACTCAAACAGATAATGATTTACTGAATTTAATAGATAGTAAGTTAACAAAGCTATTAAGGATTGAAATCGAGTCTTTAAAATTAAATATTGAAGAAATTAGATGTACGCAAGAAATTCACTCTACAGAAATTGATTTATTAAAAAGTAAGATTGAAAACCCTAAGGCTACGATTCCAAAATATTTAAACCTTATTCCAGATTTTTATTCTCAGCATGTTTTTGGATGGGATGACTTCTTACTTAATGCACAATCTATTTTGTCAAAGAAAAAAGTGCTTTCAATCTATTCTGAAGGGGGAATGGGCAAAACCTCATTTGGTAAAAAGTATTTGAAAACCTTTGAAATATATGATCATATTATTTGGTTAAATTTAGAAAATTCAATACAATCCTCTTTGCTCTTAGATGATATAATGAAGGAGAATTTACAATTGGACTTTACAAAAGGCAATGATAACAATCAATTAGTATTTAAATCTATTATTAATAAACTAAATAAAATAGAAGGTGAAAATTTATTCATAATTGACATTCAACAATCTGAAAATGAATTATTAGATATAGAATCTCTTACGTTGACATCTAATTGGCATAAACTGGTATTAACAAGAAGTCATCTAAAAACTATTCCTAATTTGAAATTACCACTTTTAGGTTTTGAAGATGCCAAAGAAATATACTTATCTCATAACAATAAAGAAAAAATTAAGAATCAGTTATTTAAAGATTTATTCAATACAATTGATTATAACCCTCTAGTTATTGAATTAGTAGCAAAGACCATTCAAAATAGTTTTGATTTGACATTAGAATCATTTCTTATTTCTCTTAAATCTCAGAGACTTGATGACGTCGATTTTATGATTGATATAGATATAAATGACACATCTGGCCCAATTAGAATATTCAATTATTTAATTGAAAGATTTAGTTTGCCTTCTCTTGAGTCCTTAGAAAATAATTATTTAAATTTTTTAGCATTATTACCTGCGAGTAACATAGTTATAGAGGATTTAATTCTAATAAATGGATTAAGTCATTATTCTGAAAATAAGATTACTATTTCTAATATTATCAATTCACTAGATAAAAAAGGATTAATAGTTGTAAGTAATGATAGGAAGAGAATTGATATTCATAAAATAACACGTGAAATAATCATTTACACTGAAAGAAAGCAATTAAACTCTTTTCTTGGGAGTACGCTCTATATTAATTGGTTAATAAGAAGAATTGAAGAAGGTTATAATGCTCCTGTGAATTCTTTTAGATATTTAAAATACGCAGAGTCTATTCTTAATTCTATTAAAGAACAATATAGAAGTAGCCTTTATCAACCACTGTTATTATTAGAAAATGAGTTTTTATATGCGAAAGGATTCTATTTGGGAGCTAAAAGTAATTTAACTCAGTTAATTAGCTTAGCTAAAAGAGCAGAGAATTATGTCTCATTGAATAAGAACAGTTTAGGAGTCATTTATAATAATTTAGGTCTTTGTTACGCTGAAAATAATGAAAGTGATTTGGCTATTATTTACTTCAAAAAAGCCTTAAAATCATATTCTAAAAATGATAAAAATTCATTGAATTTGATCATTACATCCTTAAATAATTTATCTAATATCTATTTAATGGAGAAGGATCTGATAAGTGTTGCAAAGAACTTTGATAAAGTTCAAAAAATAAGAAAAAGACATTCTCTTTATAATGACCAGCAACTGAGTATCGAGTATAAAATACTTTCGAAATCATATGCTATTGCAGGTTCTTATAAACAAGCAATTAACCTATTAAAGGCAGGTATAGAGTTACATAAATCTCTTGATCAATTAAATAGAAATGATTTTTATTTAGCAAGCTACCATAATGAGTTATCCAATCTATTTTTAATAGAGGAAAGGATTGAAGAAGCTGTAGAAAATCAAGAGATAGGTATCAAAATTCTCGAAAATATGAGTTTGGGGAATAATAGTTATTTATTTTCTATGTATGAGATTTCACTTAGTCTGTATAGATATCTTGGTTTAAAGAATAAAGAAAAGCAAATAAAGGAAAAAATTGAATTATTTAAAGCATATGAACCTTTACTAAAGGTTTAAATACAAAGCAATTGTTGTAAATTTAGCTTAACAACTATTTCATTTTTAATAACTTTACATATAAGTTTTATAGGAGATCAAGTAAAACAATTGAATTTCAGAATTAATAGTTTCTTATTGTTGGATTAAATAGTTTGTGGGAATAATAATTTACGGAATTTTAAATTTTAGATATTCTAAAATCTAATAAAACGACTAACATTGAACAAACGATTTGCTACAACCTAAAAATCTTCGATTTTCCAGTCGCACAAATCTTAAAGAAACTCATTGTAAGCAAAACATAACGACTAACATTAAGGGAAATTAAAAAAACTTTAACAATCTAAATTGTATATTTTTTGTAAATTTGCAATATGCCTGATAATAATGATATAATAAAAGCTGCTATTGCAGGTGGATTAATTGGCGCTGCCCTTGGTGCTTTATTTACTGGAAAAAGTGAAAGATCTTTAGCATCATTAATAGCTGGAGCAGCTATCGGTGCTTCACTTAAAGCTTTAGAGAAAGCAAAAGACACGAATATTCCTGTTCTTTATGAGGAAAATGGATCTATTTTTAGATTACACCCTGACGGAACAAGTGAATTTGTTAGAGAAATTGAACAATCAAAAATAAATATCCCCGAAATTTTTTCTCTTGACTAAGTTTAAAAAGAAACGGTTAAGAATATTTGCTGGGCCAAATGGTTCTGGAAAATCCACATTAGCTGAAAATCTTCGAAAAAAATACCCAATTGGAGTTTTTGTGAATGCAGATGAAATAGAAAAAAAACTTAAACTTAGGGATTCTCTTTCTCTCTACAAATATAAACTTAATTCAACAACTGATACTCTAAGAGAGTATTTATTAAAATTTGGTATGTCTCAAAAAATATTGCAGAATCCAAATCTTCATAAGAAATTTAAAATAATAAAAAATAATATTCAGTATTCTGGAGAATACAACTCCTATATTGCTGCGGATATTTCTGGATTTATTAGAAATCAACTAATTCTTAAAGGTAAAGATTTCTCTTTTGAAACTGTTTTTTCACATTTCTCAAAATTAGAAATAATTAAAAATGCAAAAAGTAATGGTTATAGAGTCTATTTTTATTTTCTGACAACAGATGACCCTGATATTAATGTCAATCGAGTTAATATCCGAGTAGCTCAAAATGGACACCCTGTTCCCGAAGAAAAAATCAGAAAAAGATATTATAAATCATTAGATTTAATGTACGATGCTGTAAAATTAAGTACGAGAGCATATCTATTTGATAATTCTGGGGAATATTACAAAATGGTAGCTCAAATTGACTATGGAAAGAAAGTTCAGACATTTGTCAAATCTATTCCAAATTGGTTTATTGAATATTTATACAATAAGGTTAATAAACCTACTACAATAAAGTCAGATACACAACAATGGTAATTGAACTTTCCTCTCTTAGGGTCTAGCTATTATTAAATTTATATTTTGCAGCTCATATATATAGAATATAATATTATGTTTTCACCTCTTATAAGATAAGTGATAATGCCCTATTTAGTGAGCAGATTAGACTCTAAACATTAATTATTGTAAATCTTTCATCTAACAAATTTTTATAATTCAATTTCATCTTATTACTTAAAAATGAATTATTAATCAAATCTTCCATATCATTTTTTAGCTTTTTAAAACGCTTAAAAACTCCATTAATTTGCTTTGATGATAATGATAATCCTTCAGCAAATTCCACCAATAATTCTTTAGTTATTTTTTTCTTTTTACCAGCAATAGTTAAAGCAAACTCTTCTGTATCGTCAGGATTTACAATAGTTACATTTAACAAATCATAAGCAGGTGATAAACTCCAACCATAATTAGTTTTAATCATAGAAAAGTTCTTTAAGTGCATATCATTATTTCCAGTAAAAAAACTAAATACAGTTAATTCAAAAAAACGAAGCTTATCTAGTAATGTATTTGTTGCATAAGTATCTAAAGCTTTGCCTATTTTTTCCATAGAACTTTTATACTTATCAAAGGCTTCCGTAATTTGAAACATGTCAATCATATGTATTTTAGAACTATCTTCTTCCCTATCTATTCTTTTAGTGATATAAGATAATTCACCTGACTTTAATCTAATTAATGAAGATGGCACTACTAATATTCCACATAGTTCAGCAATACGCATTGTGAGGTGTTCATTCTCGGGCATTTCAATAAAATCATCAGATGGCGGTTTAAATATATAATTCCCACCTAAAGCACCGATAACGGTCAATCTTTTATCAGATTTTTGTTTTTCTTCTTCAATTAATGACATTGATAACTTTGGCTGAACACCAGGAACAGCAACACTACGCTCCACAACATTTTTAGCCAATTCAGACATTTGATCTAAAG
The DNA here is from genome assembly GCF_046055765.1 of Lutibacter sp. Taxonomy (GTDB): domain Bacteria; phylum Bacteroidota; class Bacteroidia; order Flavobacteriales; family Flavobacteriaceae; genus Lutibacter. Next base: position 25,046 of record NZ_JASFZF010000058.1, read on the forward strand.
AATATGGCAATTTTGGAGGTATTTCTGTCCCAAAAAATTCCAAACTACATTTTTCATGAAAATCCTTTCCTTCAGAAAGTTCTTTATAACAGTATAGGCATTTATTCTTCATTTGAATCCTCTTTAGGTTCTACACTCACTGCTCCAATACAATTTTTACAACATGCTAATAATAACCCCATTCTATCATTAGGATTAATTTTCCAGTTTTTAGAAGCAATATTTAATAACCAACCTTCAGGAATCAACCCTTCAAAAAAGGGAAACAACCTCTTTTCTCGATATATTGTATCATTCACTGGCATTGTAAATGTGATAAATTGAGTAGGATATTGACTTATATAATTTGTATCATACTGAAAAGTATATTCACCATCATTCGTTTCAGTTAATACTCCAGCCAAAATATTATCGTAATAAATATTAGCTTTTCTCATCTGATTGTATATTTGAATTAAGTAAACGTTCATCTACTGGCATCAGCACATGTCCAAACATTTTCAATACTAAATTTACTTTTTCTAAATTTAAATTGTTTTTTCCTTGTTCTATTTTCCGAACAACAGTTAAGGCAACTCCTGCCCTTTCTGCAAATTCTTCTTGAGTTAAATGAACCGCTTTTCTACGCCCTTTAACAAACTCCTGTAATGTTTTCATTATATGTAATTAAATATAATTTTAAACAAATATAGTAAATTATATGTAAATAGATATAAATTAAGAAATAAAACAAATATTATATGTATTTACATATAATTAAAGTTGATAATAATCTCAATTGAGTTTTAATTCTTTTTAGGAGCTCTTTTTTTCACAATTAAACCAGCATCTTGTATTTTTCTTCCTAAAATATCATCTTTAGCAACATTTAATAAATCTTTTTCCAATCCCAAAACTTGTAGCACTAATAAATAAGAACCAATACTAATACTTTCAGAACCTTTTTCAATACCTGATAAAGTAGGTCTACTCATATTTGCACGTTCAGCCACTTGTGTAGCACTCAATTTCCTTCTCAATCTTGCGAGTTTAATATTCTCACCTAATTCAGATAGAATTCTTTTTCCTTTTGGTAATAAAATAACTTTTCTTCTTGCCATAATCGGATTATAATGTAAACTATATTTTACAATATACATATTTTCGATAAATATAGTTTACATTACTAAATATTCTAAATTCCTTTTGAAATTTACATTCCTCCAAAAACTGACTGTACAGCATCAATCCTAGCAGTATTATTAACTTGGTGGTAGATATTAAAAGATTTAATATCTCTATGACCACTTATACTCATAATGGTTTTATCTGCAATTCCATTATTTCTCATTATAGTAATAAACGTTCTACGAGCGGTATGAGATGAAATTCGTTGATAAAACTTCTTTATAAATGTTTTCTGTTCTACTCCTTTAGTCCGTGTGTATTCAACTTCATGAGTAAATCCAGCCTCCTCAATTACCTCTTTTATATAATCATTACATTTTTGAATTGTTATAATTGGAAGTTCATAATTATATTTCATGAGAATCCCTTTAGATAAGGAGATTAGAGGAATTTCTCTATCTGGTTTTGAAGAATCTTTCTCCTCTTTTAAAACAAAATAATTATCATAAACTACTCTTTTATTTATCTTCTTCAATTCACCTCCCCTTAAGCCAGTTAAAGATTGAAAAATGAAAATATCCTTCACATTAGTTAACCTCTCACAACTACAATCCAAAGAATTCAAATATTTAATATCTTCCAATGAAAAAACTTCTTGTCTAGTTAAATCTTTTGGTGGTTTAACAAAATCCATAAAGGCTTTATTGAAAGTAAATTCTTTTTTATAAGCCCAATACATAAATGTTTTAAACAACCCAACATTTCTACTAAATGTACTTGTATAATGATCTTTATATTCATAACAAAAGTCAGTAAAATCAGTATAAAATGAATTGTTAATTTTACTAAAAGTCAATTTATATTTATTTACTTTTTCAAATTCTAATAATATATTTTTTATATTATAATATCTTTTAACTGTAGCCTCTTTCCATTCTTTACGTTTAATTTTTTCATCCATAAATTTCTCATAAACTTCAAAAAATGAACTTTGATTGGATGTTACAATACCAAAGGCTTGATTTAAATATTGTTTTAACAAATCGCTATTAAATTCGGTTTTACTTAGTTCACATCTAGATTGAAATGTATCAAACTCATCTGAGAACTTATTTAATGTATTGGTAATATTTTTTTGATTAATAGCTATATTTCTCCCCTTATTCTTAGGCTTATTATTTTTAAAATCCCAATGATTAGGGTGAATTGTTTTTCTCGTTGAATAAACAAATTGCTTTTGTTCATATTTAAAATAACACGAAAAAAGTATTAATGTTTCTTTTTCTCCTTTTGGTTTTCTCAAATAAAATGTGTGCTTCATAATTTTTATTATTTTATGTTCATATAAAATGGTTGATAATTTTGTTATATCTTATTATTAAAAAAAATTATAATAAGGCATAAAAAAATTGCTCAATACCTTGTTTTACAACAACATACAAACAATATTTAGATAATAAAAATTAACTTAAAAATGAGCCGGCGTCTCCACTATTACATCTCACAATCCCTTTATCTATAAGGGTTTTATTTTCAAATCTCCATACCATCTCCCAAACAATATCTTAGTTTACAACT
>NZ_JASFZF010000059.1:0-17519 GCF_046055765.1 Lutibacter sp.
TAGTTCCCCAAACAACTTAAGGTGGTTATAGCGATAGGGCTCACCTCTTCCCATACCGAACAGAGAAGTTAAGCCTATCAGCGCAGATGGTACTGCCACACGGTGGGAGAGTATGTCACTGCCTTTCTTTTGAAAACCTTCAACACTTTATTGTTGAAGGTTTTTTTTTGTTTAAGTCTTAATCTAATCCAAAATAATTTATTCTTTTTTGGGTTTTAAGGTATATTTAAGTTTATTTTGTAATTCCAAATATGAAAAAAATTAGTATTCTTATTTTTTTGATTTCATTAACCTCATTTTCACAAGTTGGAGGTGAAAGCATTTATAATTTTTTAAATTTAACAGGATCTGCAAAACAAGCTGCTTTGGGTGGTAAGACATTAACTTTAATGGATGATGTAAATCAGCCTTTATGGAATCCTTCAGTAATTAATCAAGATTTAGATAATCAATTATCAGTTAATTATTTAAATTATTTAGCAGATATAAATTTAACTTCTGTTTCATTTGCACATACGGTGAGTAGAAATTTTGGAACCCTTCATGGTGGAATTACTTATTTAAATTACGGAAAATTTATTAGAGCAGATGATAATGGTATTGAGATAGGAAGTTTTAAAGCATTTGATTTATCATTTTCAGTTGGATATTCGTATAATATTTTTAAAACTGATTTTTTTATAGGAGGGAATATTAAATTTATTAATTCAGTAATTGATAATTATTCTTCCATTGGTGTTGCTACAGATTTTGCGATTTTATATTATAATGAGTATCAACCATATATATTCACTTTGGTTATACGAAATATAGGGTATCAAGTTACAGTTTTTGATGAAACAAGAGAAAAGTTACCTTTACAAATAGAATTAGGAGCTTCGTATAAGTTAGAAAATGTTCCAATAACTTGGCATTTTTCAGTTGATAATTTACAGCAATGGGATATTTCAGTTAGTAATCCTTCAAATTCAACAACAGATATTGATGGAAACGTTACTAAAGAAAATATAGCTTTTTTCGATAATGCGGTTCGACATTTATCAATAGGTGCTGAAATATTTCCTGAAGGTGCATTTAATTTGAGAGTAGGATATAATTTTAGAAGGGCTAATGAATTGCGGTTAATTGATAAAAGAACTTTTGCTGGTTTTACTGCTGGGTTTGGATTAAAACTGAATAAGTTTAAATTTAATTATGCATTTTCGAAATATCACCCAGCATCAAATGCAAATACATTGAGTTTACAAATAAATTTAAATTAATAAATTGAAAGATATTACAGTTGCAATAGACGGATTTTCATCTACAGGGAAAAGTACCATTGCTAAACAGTTAGCAAAAAAATTGGAATACGTATATGTTGATTCTGGTGCAATGTATAGAGCCGTTACTTTATACGCAATGCAGCATCAATTAATTTCTAACACATTTTTTTATAAGGATAAATTAATTTCAGTTTTAGATATAATAAGTTTAAAGTTTAAATTTAATACTGATTTAGGTTTTGCTGAAATTTATTTGAATGATATTAATGTAGAAAAGGAAATTCGAAATATTGAAGTGTCTGAATTTGTTAGTAAAGTTGCAGAAATTTCTGAAGTAAGAAGAAAATTAGTGGAACAACAGCAGCAATTTGGAACTAATAAACGTGTTGTTATGGATGGTAGAGATATAGGTACTGTAGTTTTTCCAAATGCAGAATTAAAAATATTTATGAATGCTTCTGCTAAGAAACGTGCACAACGAAGATTTGAGGAATTAACTAAAAGAGGTGATAAAGTGACTTTTGATGAAATATTAAAAAATATTGAGTATAGAGATTATATAGATTCTACTCGTAAAGATTCACCGTTAATAAAAGCAAATGATGCTATTGAAATTGATAATTCTGAAATGACTATAGATGAGCAATTTGAGAAGATTTATACAATAGTTATAAATAAAATTAATAGTTTGAAATAGTTTAATATTATCCGAGTTTTTTGAACATTATGTTAAACTCGAAATTTTCTTTTTCTATCTGAAAATCATGTTTACCAATATTTGAAAATCCATTTTTTTACTGAAAATGTTCTTTCATAATAACTTAACAAATCGTTATTATCCTTGAAATAAAATCCAAAGATTTCTGTAAAAGTGACTCTTCCTAAAATTGTTATAAATTCAGCATCAGCAATTGTTGCTTCTCTTATTTCTAAAGTTTTTAATTAGATTGTATTAATTTAGTTAAGGAATATTCAGATATTTATGAGTTTGTAAAGAAATTTTCCATTGTGGATTTTTCATAACATATTCAACTATAAGAGGTGTCATTTTTTTACGTTTACTCCATTCAGGTTGTAAAAATAATTCACAATTATCCGATACTTTTGAAGCTTGTTCCTCAGCAAATTTAAAATCATTTTTTGTTACAACAATTATTTTAAGTTCATTAGCTTTAGGATAAATAGTAGGTAAAGGTAATTTTGTTTTTTTTGGTGATAAACAAATCCAATCCCATTTTCCTGTTAAATGATAAGCTCCTGATGTTTCAATATGAGTTTTAATATGAATTTTTTTCAGTGATTTAGTTATATAGTCTAAATTCCACATAGAAGGTTCTCCACCTGTTACAACTACTGTTTTTGCATGTTTTTTAACGTTAGTTATAATATTATTTGTAAGTGTTGGAGGATGTAAATCTGCATTCCAACTTTCCTTTACATCACACCAATGACACCCAACATCACAACCTCCAATTCTAATAAAATAGGCGGCTTTTCCAGAGTGAAAACCTTCACCTTGGATAGTGTAAAATTCTTCCATTAAAGGAAGCATTTCTCCTTTATTTATTAGTTGCTGTGTATGTTTATCAATCATAATGCAAATATAGAAATAAGTACTAATAATAAATAAAATGAACTTAATTTCTATTGAAATTTTTAATTTGGATTTTATATCTTATTTTTAACAAAAATATTTAAAATGAGTAGAGAAGAAGTTTTTTTCAACCATATTACTGAAGGTTACAAAACTAAAGGAGATTTTATAATATTTGGTTCGGCTATGTTAGATGGAAAGACTGTAAAAGATGCTTATGTAAAAGTTCCATTAAAAACATTAAATAGGCACGGACTTATTGCGGGAGCTACAGGAACTGGAAAAACTAAGTCGTTACAAGTAATGGCAGAGAACCTTTCAGAGAAAGGAATTCCAGTATTATTGATGGATATAAAAGGTGATTTAAGTGGTTTAGCAAAAGCGAGTCCAGGACATCCTAAAATTGAGGAGAGACATGCAGCAATTGGTTTGCCTTTTGAAGCTAAAAAATTTCCTGTTGAAGTGTTGACAATATCAAACCAAAAAGGTGTTCGTTTACGAGCAACTATTTCTGAATTTGGACCTGTTTTGCTATCACGAATTTTAGATTTATCGGAAGCACAAAGTGGAATAGTTGCAATTATTTTTAAATATTGTGACGATCATAAACTTCCGCTGTTAGATTTAAAAGATTTTAAAAAAGTACTCCATTTTACCACTGCTGAAGGAAAAGAAGAGATTCAAGCTGAATATGGCTTAATTTCAAAAGCTAGTACTGGTGCAATTTTGAGAAAAATAATCGAAATCGATCAACAAGGAGGAGATTTATTTTTTGGAGAACGATCATTTGAGGTAAAGGATTTGGTAAGAACAGATGAAAATAATAAAGGAATTATTTCAATTTTACGTTTAACAGATATACAAGATAAACCAAAGTTATTTTCAACATTTATGTTGCAATTATTGGCGGAAGTTTATAGTAGTTTTCCTGAGCAAGGAGATAGTGGAAAACCAGAGTTAGTAATTTTTATAGATGAAGCACACTTAATTTTTAGAGAAGCTTCTAAAGCGTTAATTTCTCAAATTGAGAGTATTGTAAAATTAATTAGGTCTAAAGGAATTGGACTTTTTTTTGTAACACAAAATCCAAAAGATGTTCCTGAAGATGTGCTGGCTCAACTTGGGTTAAAAGTGCAACATGCATTACGTGCTTTTACGGCAAAAGATAGAAAAGCAATTAAATTAGCTTCAGAAAACTATCCAGATTCTGAATATTATGATGTAGATGAGACCTTAACACAATTAGGTATTGGTGAAGCTTTTATTTCGGTATTAAATGAAAAAGGACGACCAACACCATTGGCAGCTACTATGATGAGAGCACCAATGAGTAGAATGGATGTATTAACCGATAAAGAGTTAAAGCAATTAATAGAGAATTCACATTTATATTATAAGTACAATGACGTAGTTGATAGAGAAAGCGCTTATGAAATTTTGAATAAAAAAATTGAAAAAATTCATGAAAAAGAAGAAATTAAAATTAAGAGAAAAGAAAGAGAAAAGTCATTAAGATCAACTAGTACAAGAAAAAGTACTCGTATGAACCCAATTTTAAAAGTTGTTACAAGTGCTACATTTATTAGAGGTGTTTTAGGGATTTTAAAGAGAGTGCTTTAATTTTTACTTTTATTAAATAAAAGTTTGTTTGTTACGTTTATAAGTATAGAATATAAAAATATTGTTCATGTCAATTTTAAAGAAAATCATATCTATAGTTTTAGTTTCATTTTTATTTGTTCAATGTGCTAAAGAAAATCAATATTTAATTGAAAAAGGGAAAGTTGGATTTTTAACTAAAGAAACAACAATTTTAGACTTAAATTCAATTTTTAAAACTGATTCAATTGTCTCTAATACTTCATTAAATACTGTTGCTGAAGAAAAATTATTCTCAATAAGCAATGACGAATATGAAATTTTTACATTTGATGGGAAAAAATTATTAGAAATAGCTCCTACTAATCAAAATGATTCATTGTCAAAAATAAAAAGTATTCAAATATTTGATAGTAATTATATAACGGATAAAGGAATATCACTTCAATCTACATTCAAAGAAATTAATGAAAACTATTTAGTTAATAATGTAGAAACTACATTAACTTCAGCAACACTTTTTATTGATGAATTAAATGCTACAATTGCTATAGATAAAAGAGAATTAGGATTAAATATATTTAGTAGAGAAGAAATTACTCTTGATCAAATTCCGGATATTGCTAAAATAAAATATTTTACAATTTGGTTTAATTAATATAAAACCAATAAAAAAAATAGAAGTTAAAAGAGCAATCAAAAGAGATTTTTATGATAGTGTTAAAAAACTATTTATAAAATTTTAGAATATAATAACTTATAATTAAACGTTTCTAACATCTAAAATTCTTCCATTTTTTAGTTCACCTGAAATATCTAAGTGATAAATTTTTTCAGCAACATCTTTTGGAGAGCGTAAATTACCATGCTCATAAAAATCAATAAATCGTTGTACAGATTTAAAATTTGCTTTAGGTGTATTTCTTGCTTCAGTTTGCATATCTGTATCAACTATTCCCGGATAAATTGAAACAATACTTACACCGTTATTTAATTCTTTTTGCTCTTTAGAAATTACGTGAGTCATCATATCAATGCCAGCTTTTGAAGAACAATACATTGACCAACTTTCATAAGGGTTTATTGCAGCTCCCGATGAAATATTAAGAATTTGTTTTTTACAAGTCCAACCTTCAGATAATTTAATAAATAATGAATTTAAAATTAGTGGTGCTGTTAAATTAACTTGAATTGTATACGCTATATCTGATGGAACTATTTTATCTAAAGTATTGACAGTACCTAAGTCTCCAGCGTTATTTATAAGCGTTAAATTTGTAATATTATATTTATCTAAATGTGAAAATATTTCAGTTATAATAGGTTTTATGGTTTCTGATTTGCTTAAATCACATTGATATTGCTCAGCTGAATATAATTTTTCAATTTTACTTCTTGAAATTGAGAAAACACGATACCCTTCTTTATGGTATTTTTTTGCAAGACCAAGTCCTAAACCTTTACTCCCTCCGGTAATAATTACAATTTTTTCCATTTTAACCAATTCGATATACTAATGTAAAAAATTAAGTTGAGAGAATATAGCTTGTAGATATTATTTGTAGATTTTTTTTGATTCATTCCAAAACACATCCATTTCTGAAAGCGACATATCGTGTAACGATTTACCTTCTTTTTTTGCTGCTTTTTCTAAATATTGAAAACGACTGATGAACTTTTTATTAGTGCGTTCTAAAGCATTTTCTGGATTTACGTTGATAAAACGAGCATAATTAATCATTGAAAAAAGAACATCACCAAATTCAGCTTCAATATTATTGGTAGTACCTTTTTCAATTTCAGCATTTAGCTCAGAAAGTTCTTCTTGTACTTTTTCCCAAACTTGTTCAGGTTTTTCCCAATCAAATCCAACTCCAGCAACTTTATCTTGAATTCTATTCGCTTTTACCATGGAAGGCAATGATTTTGGAACACCTTCTAAAACAGAGTTTTTTCCTTCTTTTAATTTTAGTTTTTCCCAATTTTGTTTTACGTCTTCTTCATTTTCTACTTTAACATCGCTATAAATATGAGGATGACGATAAATTAGCTTTTCTGAAATTGAATTGGCAACATCTGCAATATCAAAATCGTTTGTTTCTGAGCCTATTTTTGCATAAAAAACAATATGTAGTAAAACATCACCTAATTCTTTTTTGATTTCTTGCAAATCATTGTTAAGAACTGCTTCACCTAATTCATAAGTTTCTTCAATTGTTAAGTGGCGAAGAGATTCGAATGTTTGTTTTTTATCCCACGGGCATTTAGATCGCAACTCATCCATAATATCTAATAACCTACCAAATGCTTGTAGTTGTTGCTCTCTAGTATTCATAATTAAGCCTCTTCTGTTTCTTCTTCCTCTTTTATTGAAGTAAAATCAAAATTTTTGGAAGCTAATAAGTTATACCATTGTAGTACTTTTTTGATGTTTGAAGTATATACACGTTCTTCATCAAAATTGGGTAGTACTTCTCTAAAATATGAAGTTAAAGTTTTTCCATTTTCTTTAGGGCTAATAGCTTCCTTTCCATTTTCTTTTTCTCCAATAGTTTTAAATATTATGCGTAATGGAATTTCTTCTTCATACGTATAAATTGCAATTTCATTTAAAGCACTAATATTGTGTGTAGCTGTAACTGGAAACTTTTTTGAATCAATTAATGATTCTACAATTATTCCTCCTTTAGATTGTGCTTTTATTTGGTACAATCCTGGTTTTCCGTTAATTGCAACTATATCTTTTAATTCCATATATTTATTTTCTTTTTAATAAGGGAAACTTCATTCTGTAATTAGGACTAATTTTTCCTTTTGAAATATTTTCTAATTTCTTTTTAATTAATCGTTTTTTTAGTGAAGAAATTTTATCAGTAAATAAAATACCTTCAATATGATCGTATTCATGTTGAACAACTCTTGCAGCCAAACCGTCTAAATTTTCAGTATGCTTTTCAAAATTTTCATCCAAATATTCAATGGTAATTTTATCTTCTCTAAATACATCTTCATTTATGTCAGGAATACTTAAACATCCTTCACTAAAAGCCCATTCTTCACCTTCTTCTTCTACAATTTTAGCATTGATAAAAATTCTTTTGAAATTTGCTAAGAACACACGTTCTTTTTCATCTAAATCTTCATCTTTTTCAAAAGGAGAAGTATCTACAATAAAAAGTCGTATAGCTTTACCAATTTGTGGTGCAGCTAAGCCAATACCACGTGCATTAATCATTGTTTCCTTCATGTTTTCAATTAATTCGGAAAGGTTTGGGTATTCTTTGTCAATTTTAACCCCTACTTTTCTTAAAATAGGATCTCCATATGCTATAATTGGTAATATCATTCGGCTTTTTTTGGATTGCAAAAGTACAAATTATTAGTTAAAACAAAAAGATAGATTTAGAATTATGATAAACACTCTTTTATCCATTTATATAGATTCATATAAATAAAATTAATTTTGAAAAGTTTTACCCCATTTGGAACACGATCTTTAAAGTTTTTATCAATTTCTAATACTTGATAATGGTTTTTGAGATTTAGATGTTTATATTCATGAATTGAAAACGAAATTTTATTTTGTAATGGAAGTGCTGTAAAATCTTTAAAATTTTGTTCTGTTGCATACCATGCATCGGACATCATAAAAATATAATTATTTCTATTAGTTTCTTCTAGCATTCTAGCCGTTCTACGTGCCCATTTAGTGTTGGCTTCTTCTTCATCTTTATAATGTGTAAAATGAACTTCAATATCACCTAATAGTGCAAGCGGATACGTAATTTTTCTATTTTTGTATTTACTTTCAGTAATAAATTTTAGAGGAAGAGCCATATAATAATCAAAATTTGAAAGTAATTTTATATAGCAATCTCCATAAAAACCAACACTAATAAAAGGGGAGTTGTATGGTCGTTCTAACCATTGATATACAGCTCCAGCCCAACAATTATCACAAACAACTACAAAGTTTTTATCCTTTAATAGTTCAATATCTTTTTTACGGTAGTATTTTTTGAAGAGAACCCGGTATTTTCTCCTAATAAATACAACAATTTTTCTAAAAAAATTATTCTTCATTTTGTTGTAAATAAGATTGTAAAATTATGGTAGCGCTAACTTCATCAATAAGCGCTTTATTTTGGCGATGCTTCTTTTTTAAACCACTATCAATCATACTTTGAAAGGCTATTTTTGAGGTAAAACGCTCATCAACACGTTTTATTGGAATTTTAGGAAAAGTTTGACCTAATTTTAAAATAAAAGGTTTTATAAACTGTTCGCTTTCACTTTCAGTATTGTTCATCTGTTTTGGCTCGCCAACAACAAATAACTCCACATTTTCATTTTTAAGGTAATCTGTTAAGAAGGAGAAAATCTTTTTTGTATCAACAGTAGTTAATCCTGAAGCAATAATTTGTAACTCATCAGTAATTGCAATTCCTGTTCTTTTTAAACCGTAATCAAAAGCTAAAATACGTGCCAAACTATTAACATAATATATTAAAATTGTGCAAATTTAGTCATTTTGAATTATATAATTAATTTAAACTTTATATTTGCGTTAATAAGATGTTATATATGGATAAGTTAAGAGAAATTATAGAGAAAACTTGGGATAATAAAAATTTATTAAAAGATGAAGTATCTCAAAATGCAATACGAAAAGTTATTGATTTATTGGATAGCGGCGTTTTAAGAGTAGCAGAACCTTTAGTTGATGGTTGGCAAATAAATGAATGGGTAAAAAAAGCTGTAGTGCTATATTTCCCAATTCAAAAAATGGAAACTATGGAAGTTGGAATTTTTGAATATCATGATAAAATTCCATTAAAAACAGGTTATAAAGAAAAAGGAATACGTGTTGTACCACATGCAGTAGCACGTTATGGATCTTATATTTCTAGCGGAACTATTTTAATGCCAAGTTATATAAATATAGGAGCTTATGTTGATAAAGGAACCATGGTTGATACTTGGGCAACTGTTGGCAGTTGTGCTCAAATTGGTAAAAATGTACACTTAAGTGGTGGTGTTGGAATTGGTGGAGTATTAGAGCCTTTACAAGCTGCTCCTGTAATTATTGAAGATGATGTTTTTATAGGTTCGCGTTGTATTGTTGTTGAAGGAGTGCATGTTGAAAAAGAAGCTGTTTTAGGAGCTGGAGTAGTATTAACTATGAGTACAAAAATAATTGATGTAACAGGTGATGTACCGGTCGAAATGAAAGGGAAAGTACCAGCACGTTCGGTGGTAATTCCTGGTAGTTATAAAAAACAATTTCCTGCGGGAGAATTTAATGTTCCTTGTGCAATGATTATTGGACAAAGAAAAGAAAGCACCAACAAAAAAACTTCTTTAAATGATGCACTTCGTGAAAATGATGTTGCTGTTTAATGCTTATTGTAGATTTTAATTTCCGAAAGATACTTTTGTTAATTCATGATAAAAACTAAAATAAATAAAGCACTAGAAGTGTTAAACCAATCTAAAATACTTCTATACCCAACAGACACTGTTTGGGGAATTGGTTGTGATGCAACTTCTGAAATTGCTGTAGCTAAGGTTTTTGAAATTAAACAGCGATCTGAAAGTAAAAGTTTAATTATTTTGGTTGATGGTATTAAAATGCTTCAAAAGTTTATTCCCTCAATTTCAGAAAGTATTATAAAGTTTTTAAAATCAGTGTCTAAGCCTACAACCATCATTTATAACAATCCAGCTGGTTTAGCCAAAAATGTAGTTGCAAAAGATAATACGGTTGCTATTAGAATAGTTAAAAATGAATTTTGTAATCAATTAATTACGGCTTTTGGTAAACCTATAGTGTCAACTTCCGCAAATATTAGTGGTAATCTAACTCCTAAAAGTTTTCAAGAAATTGAACAATCAATTTTGGATAGCGTAGACTATATTGTAAATTTGCAGCGCGAAGAAATAAATAAAAAATCTTCTACAATTTTAAGAATAGGAGATAATGGAGAGTTAATAGTAGTTCGTGATTAATTAATTGATAAATAAAACAGGAGTTTTTAAGATATGAAATTTTCGTCAACCTGAACTTGTTTCAGGTTCTCATAATAAAGTATAATTATAAATAAGGTTAAGATTTTGAAACAAGTTTATAATGATGTTTAAAAACAATTTAGTGTGTGTCATTCCTGCCTTTGCAGGAATGACAAGCAAAAGTTATAAGGCTTTAAAATATAGAGGTTTATTTAACTCAGATTAATTTATGATACCAAATAATAGATATACAGATGCTTTAGAGTATCCAATTTTTGAATATATAACAAAAGCTGCAACTAATTTGAAGTTAGAAACTTATGTGATTGGGGGTTTTGTACGTGATTATTTTTTGAATAGAGGAACACCAGTCGATATTGATATTGTTGCAGTTGGTAGTGGTATAGAATTAGCCAAAGAAGTTGCTAATTTGTTACCAAATAAACCAAAAGTTCAAGTTTTTAAAACGTATGGTACGGCAATGTTACGTTATGAAGGTGTTGAAATTGAATTTGTTGGTGCTCGTAAAGAATCTTATAATGAAGATAGCAGAAATCCAATTGTTGAAGATGGAACATTACAAGACGATCAAAATAGAAGAGATTTTACGATAAATGCATTAGCTTTAAGCTTAAATAAATTGGACTATGGAAGTTTATTAGATCCTTTTGACGGGTTAAAAGATTTAGAAAATAAAATTATTCGTACACCATTAAATCCCGATATTACATATTCAGATGATCCATTGCGTATGTTGCGTGCTATTCGTTTTTCAACTCAATTAAATTTTATAATTGAGGATACATCACTGAAATCTATTGCTAAAAATTCAAAAAGAATTGATATAATTACAAGAGAACGCATTATTACTGAATTTAACAAAATAATGCTCTCTAATATTCCATCAGTTGGTATTTTATCATTGCATAAAACTAAATTACTAGAGCGTTTTTTGCCTGAATTAACTAATTTACAAGGTGTTGAAGAAGTGGAAGGTCAGAAGCATAAGGATAATTTTTATCATACACTAGAAGTTGTTGATAATATCTCTAGAAATACGACAGATTTATGGTTGCGTTGGGCGGCTTTATTGCACGATATTGGTAAAGCACCAACTAAAAAATTTGATAAAACTGTTGGTTGGACATTTCATAGTCATGAATTTGTAGGCTCAAAAATGGTCTATAAATTGTTTAAACGTTTAAAAATGCCTTTGAATAATAAAATGAAGTTTGTTCAAAAAATGGTATTTTTAAGTTCTCGTCCAATTGTGCTGGCAACTGATGTAACTGACTCAGCAATAAGGCGTTTGATTTTTGATACTGGAGATGATATTGATAGTTTAATGACTTTATGTGAAGCTGACATTACTACTAAAAACCCTGCAAAATTTAAAAAATACCATAACAATTTTAAAATAGTTCGTCAAAAAATTAAAGAAGTAGAAGAACGAGACCATGTTCGGAATTTTCAACCACCGATTTCTGGAGAATTAATCATGGAAACATTTAATTTAAAACCTTGTCGTGAAATTGGTCAAATTAAAGATGCTATAAAAGAAGCAATTTTAGAAGGTGAAATAGTAAATAATTATGATGAAGCTTATGTTTTTATGTTAGAGAGAGCGGATAAATTAGGACTTAAAATAATTAACAATTGATAATTGTTAAAGAGCTTGCATGGTAACTAACTTAAAATACTCACCCTTTTTAGCCAGTAATTCGTTATGTTTTCCTTGTTCAACAATCTCACCTTTTTTCATAACAACAATTAAATCAGCTTTTTGAATGGTTGACAAGCGATGTGCAATTACCAATGATGTTCTATTTTTCATCATTTTTTCTAAAGCTTTTTGGACCAATTGTTCGCTTTCAGTATCTAAAGCTGAAGTTGCTTCATCTAACACCATAATTGGTGGGTTTTTTAAAACTGCACGCGCAATGCTTAATCGTTGTTTTTGTCCACCTGAAAGAGTGTTACCACTATCACCAATATTAGTTTCATATTGCTCAGGCAAATCTTTAATAAATTCGTGAGCATTGGCAATTGTTGAGGCTTCAATTACTTGTTCTGTAGTTGAGTTTTTCACACCTAAACTGATATTGTTTTTTACAGTATCATTAAATAAAATAGATTCTTGAGTTACAATACCCATTAAACCTCGTAAAGATTTTTGTTTGATATCTTTTATATCAACTCCATCAATTTTAATAACACCTTTATTTACATCATAAAAGCGTGTTATTAAATTAGCTAATGTAGATTTTCCACTACCAGATTGACCAACTAATGCTACAGTTTTTCCTTTTGGTATTGTTAATGAAAAATCTTTTAAAACAAAATCATCTTTATATTTAAATGAAATATTTTCAAAAGTAATTTGATTTTCAAACGTGTCTTTTTCCGAAGCATTTGATTTATCTATAATTGTATTTTTTGTTTCTAAAATTGCTAAAATTCGTTCAGCAGATGCATTTCCTTTTTGAATATTATAGAACGCTGTTGAAATTGCTTTCGCAGGATTTAAAACAAGATAAAATAACCCAATGTATCCAAAAAACTCTTGAGGAGTCATTTCACTATTTTCACTTAAAACAAGTCTTCCTCCAAACCATAAAATTGCAATGATGGTTGCAGAACCTAAAAATTCACTCATAGGAGAAGCCAACGTTTTTCTGTGTAAAACACTGGTCATTAAATCTCTAAACTTGGTGGTAGATTTGTTGAATTTTTTTTCAATCTTTTCTTCAGCATTAAATCCTTTTATTACTCGTAAACCAGTTAAAGTTTCTTCAATAAAAGATAAGAAATTACCAGTTTCTTGCTGTGCTAATAGTGAATTTGCTTTTAATTTTTTTCCTATCGAAGAAATAATAAAGCCAGAAACAGGTAAAAGAACGAACACAAATAACGTGAGTTTTGCACTAATGGCAAACATGGAGATTAAGGTAAGAACTATTGTTAAAGGCTCCCGGACAATAGTTTCTAACGATGTTAAAAAAGAAATTTCAACTTCCTGAACGTCAGATGTCATACGAGCAATAATATCTCCTTTTTTCTTTTCTGAAAAATAGGAGAGTGGAAGTTTAATAATTTTATGATATAAACTATCACGTACATCTTTTACAACACCATTTCTTAAGAAAACTAATGAAAATGAAGCTAAGTAGCGAAATAAATTTTTAAAGAAAAATAAGCTAAATGATAGAATACAAATAAAAAGTAGCGCTTTATCAATTCCACCACTTTCCATCATTTCAGTTATTTTAAAATTTAAGGTACCTTGTACATAATTAAATAGGGTAGAAGCTCCTTCGTAAACAGGTTTTTTATATATTTTTTCTTCTTGACCAAATAAAATACCAAGTACAGGAATAAATCCTAAAACTGATAAAACGTTAAATAATGCGTATAAAATATTAAATAATACATTTAACCATGCAAATTTGATATAGGGTTTAGCATATTTTAATATTTTTTCGAAATACTCCATTAAGATAATTTCATTTCTTTAATAATACGTTGAATTTTAGTATCTAAAACAGCTTCGGTTGCTATCGAATTTTCTATGGTGTCTAATGGTGTATTTACACTAAAGTAAAATTTTATTTTAGGCTCAGTTCCACTTGGTCTTGCAGCCACTTTAGTTCCATCAACAGTTTCATAAATTAGTACATTTGATTTCTCAATATCAATAATTTCAACGTTACCTGTTATTAAATTAGTTTTAGTCGAAGCTTGATAATCACATAAAAATTCAACTTTAGATCCATCAATTTCTGACAATGGATTTTTACGCAATTCTACCATCATTTTACTAATTATTTCAGCTCCATCCATACCTTTTTTTACAATTGCAATTAGGTGTTCTTTGTAAAAATTATGCTTCGTATATATTGTTAGTAATTCTTTATAAAATGAACTATTGTTAGCTTTAGCATTTGTAGCAATTTCACAAGCAAGTAAAGTTGCTGTTACCGCGTCTTTATCTCTTACAAAATCACCAATCATATATCCAAAACTTTCTTCACCACCACCAATAAAATCTTGAGTTCCTTCAGCATCACGAATCATTTTGGCAATCCATTTGAATCCAGTTAGGCCAACTTTTGTTTCAACCCCGTAACTTGCAGCAATATCATTTACTAAATTAGTTGACACTATGGTAGAGCCTACAAATTGTTTACCGTTTAGTTTTCCTTCTTTTTCCCAACTTTTAATTAGAAAATCGGTCATAACACTCATCGTTTGATTTCCGTTTAGAAGTATCATTTTCCCTGCTAAATCTCTAACTGCTATTCCAATTCTATCACTATCAGGGTCAGTTCCAATAACAATATCTGCATCTATTTTATTGGCTAAATCTATTGCCATTTTTAATGCTGCAGGCTCTTCTGGGTTTGGAGAAGCAACTGTTGGGAAATCACCATTTGGTTCCCGTTGTTCTTCAACAATATTTACATCTGTATAACCTGCTTTTGCCAGTGCATCAGGAATTAGTTTAATTGAAGTTCCATGTAATGATGTGAAGACAATTTTTAAATTTTCTTTGCCTTTAGAATTAAATGTTCCATTTTTTATGGAGGCATTAATAAATGCTTCATCAACTTCTTTTCCAACATACTCAATAATATTTTCGTTGGCTTTAAAGTTAATTTCAGAAAACTCTAAGCTATTTACTTCATTAATAATATTTGCGTCGTTTGGAGGTATAATTTGGCCACCATCATTCCAATATACTTTATAACCATTGTATTCAGGTGGGTTGTGTGAAGCAGTTAAAACAATACCCGCATTACAACCTAAATGCCGTACGGCAAATGAAAGTTCAGGAGTTGGACGCATATCTTCAAATAAATACACTTTAATGTTATTTGCTGAAAGCACATTAGCTACAATTTTAGCAAAAGATTGACTATTATGTCTGCAATCATAAGCTATTGCAACTTTATGTTGTTGGTTTGGAAATGACTTTTTAATATAATTGGCTAATCCTTGCGTAGCTTTCCCAAGTGTGTACTTATTAATACGGTTGGTTCCTGCTCCCATTATTCCACGCATTCCGCCGGTACCAAATTCAAGATTTTTGTAAAAACTTTCTGTTAAATATTCAGAATTATTTGCAATTAACTGTTTAATTTCTTGTTGTGTTTCAGCATCAAATGTGTCTGTTAGCCATAATTGTGCTTTCTCTAAAATAGTCATATTCTTATTGTTTAATATTGTGCAAAAATACTATTATTAACTGTTATACACTTACGAAAAGTAAGACTTTTAACTAAAACGTTATAAATTAATTTTTTTAGAAATCGAATATCTTTTCTCTTCAGATTTTGTTCTTAAAATAATTTCGCCTAAAAAACCAGCTAAAAAGAATTGTGTTCCAATAATCATTGTAACTAATGCAATATAAAATTGTGGTCGCTGTGTTATTAGTCTACCTGAAGGGTTGAAAAACAGTTTATCTACTCCTAAATAAAAGGCAAAAGTACAACCTATAATAAACATTAAAGTTCCTAATAAACCGAATAAATGCATAGGTCTTTTACCAAATTTTGATAAAAACCAAATAGTAATTAAATCTAAAAAACCATTTATAAATCGATCTATTCCAAATTTAGTAACACCGTATTTTCTAGCTTGGTGAGCCACTACTTTTTCATCAATTTTAGTGTATCCCGCATTTTTTGCAAGCACAGGAATGTAACGATGCATTTCTCCACTTACATCAACATTTTTTACCACTTCATTTTTATAGGCTTTTAAACCACAATTAAAATCATGTAGTTTTAATCCTGAAGTTTTACGAGCAGCTGCATTAAACAGTTTTGAAGGTATATTTTTTCTAATTTTAGAATCGTAACGCTTTTTTTTCCAACCTGAAATTAAATCGAAATCATCATTTTTAATTAAGTTGTATAATTCGGGAATCTCATCAGGGCTATCTTGTAAATCGGCATCCATGGTAATAACAACATCACCAATTACTTCTTTAAAACCTGCATTTAATGCCTGAGATTTCCCATAATTTTTTTGAAATCGAAGTCCTTTTACATTCTTATTTTTTTTCGAAAGGGTTTCAATAACTTCCCACGAGTTGTCTGTACTTCCATCATCAATAAAAAGTATTTCATAAGAATAACGATTGGATTGCATAACTTTTGCAATCCAATCGTGTAATTCGTTTAAAGATTCATCTTCATTAAGTAGTGGAATAACTACTGATATATCCATTTAAATTGTATTTAATTAATCTTCAACTGATGGGCTTTTTAAAATTAAACCTTCAATTAATGAAATTATAAACCCAAAAAATAAACTTACAACAATACCCATTGCAATATTAATTAAAGGACTAGACATTTTTTCTTGTATTC
Organism: Lutibacter sp.; assembly: GCF_046055765.1. Lineage (GTDB taxonomy): Bacteria > Bacteroidota > Bacteroidia > Flavobacteriales > Flavobacteriaceae > Lutibacter. The sequence continues at coordinate 16,845 of NZ_JASFZF010000059.1, forward strand.
CTTTTGCCATTTCTAATTGTTCATCAGTCATGTTTGGGTTTTGTTCTAACATTTTTTGTTCTCCAACTTTCATCATATTTTCCATAAAATCGGGTTCAATATAGTTGATAAAAACTTGATTGTAGATAATAGAAATTATTGCGCCAACTAGTGCAATACCTAAACCGATTTTAAGTGCTTGCCCTAAAGTTAATGAGCCATTTCCTTCTTTGAAATTTTTCATTCCTAAGAAAATAACAACTGCCATAATTACAAAACTTATTAGCACAACTGCTATTCCTTGGTCATAAATCATTCCCATTGCGTAAATTCCAACGGACATTAGAATTGATACAAAGCCTAATATTAGACCATAGTTTAACATTGTTTGTGTTGCTGATGATTTTTTGTTTTCCATAATAAAAGTTTGATTTTAGTTGAACAAATATACTAAATACCGATTTAGTAATACTGCTAATTATTAATATTAATAGTTCGTTTTAAAGTAATTTATTAGTAGCCAGTAAATTAAAAATGTTACATAAAAATATAAAAAAAATCATTGATAAAACAAAAATTGATTGTAAATTTGCCGCCGGGCAAGTCCTACACAACCAGCTCCCTTTGAATCCTCCAGGGCGGGAACGCAGCAAAGGTATTAGGTTGTAGCGGTGTGATGTAGGTAGCTTGCCTTTT
>NZ_JASFZF010000060.1:0-4515 GCF_046055765.1 Lutibacter sp.
GTTTTAAATCATATAACAAAAGGAAGTAAAATAGCAGATTTAGTGGCTACTATGGCTTCTTTTGACTTTGTAATTCCAGATATAGATCGTTAATTATAGATTATGAATTTTTTAATAATGAATATTCCATTAAACATCACCAGTACTATCCACGATTGGATTTATAGCATAATGCCTGAAACCGCTTCCAGTATTACCATTATGGTTTTAATAGCTGTAGCTTACTTGGCATTATTTGCAGTAGCAGGATTATATTTAGTTTTACTTGAACGTAAAGTGGCGGCATGGTTTCAATTACGTTTAGGGCCAAACAGAGTTGGGCCTTGGGGTATATTTCAAACTATCGCAGATGCTTTAAAATTAGTTTCAAAAGAATTAACTTCAAATGACAGAATTGATAAATTTTTATACAATTTAGCTCCTTATTTTGTAATTGTTTCTACTTTAATTGGGATTTCTGTTTTCCCTTTTTCAAAACAATTTCAAGCATTTGATATTAACATAGGGCTCTTTTTTCTATTTGCTGTTTCCTCTATTGGAGTTATTGGTATTTTAGTTGGAGGTTGGGCAAGTAATAATAAATTTGCCTTAATTGGTGCCATGCGTAGTGGTTTACAAACTATTAGTTACGAGCTATCTGTTGGTTTATCCCTTTTAACAATGGTGTTGTTGACAGGAACCTTACAATTATCAGAAATTATTGAAGTACAACGCACAGGAGGTTGGCTAATTTTACAAGGTCACATTCCTGCAATTATTGCTTTTATGATTTTTATGATTGCTGGTACTGCGGAAACAAATAGAGCACCATTTGATTTGGTGGAAGCTGAATCTGAGTTAGGAGCAGGTTTTCATACAGAATATTCAGGAATGAAATTTGCCTATTTCTTTTTAGCGGAGTTTATAAATATGTTTATTATAGCTTCTATTGCAGTAGTAGTATTTTTTGGTGGATGGTTATCTCCATTTGGATTAACTGAGGGTATTACTTGGTTTCCAGAAGTAATTTGGTTTTTAATAAAAGTTTTAGCAATTATAGTTTTAATGATGTGGTTTAGATGGACTTTCCCTCGTTTAAGAGTAGATCAATTACTTACGCTAGAATGGAAATATTTGCTACCAATTAACTTAGCCAATTTAATGTTTATGGCAGTTATAATTTGGATGAATTGGACAATTTAACAATTGAAATAATAAGATAATGAGTTATTTTTCAGATATATACAACGGAATAAAAACCTTACTCACTGGTATGAGTGTTACAGGAGGCTATTTTATTCACGCAAGAAAAGGAAGTCTTACACAACAATACCCAGACAATAGAGAAACGCTGAAAATGTTTGATCGTTTTAGAGGTGAAGTAGTGATGCCTCATGACGAAAATAATCAACACCGTTGTACAGGTTGCCAATCATGTGAAATTGCTTGTCCAAATGGTTCTATTGAAATAATTTGGGATAGACAAATTAACCCTGAAACAGGCAAAAAGAAAAAAATGATAGATAAGCACGTGTATCATTTATCTATGTGTACCATGTGTGGTTTGTGTATTGAAGCTTGCCCAACGGATGCTATTGTTTGGGCTCAGAATTACGAAAACTCTGTATATGACAGAAGTTATTTAACAAAAACATTAAATCAACCAGGTTCAACAGTATTAGCTGGTATAGAAGATTAATAATATGGAAGCAATTTTATTTTATATACTCGCAGCGCTTATAATTATATTCGCCGTTGCATCTGTTACAAGTCGTAAAATTTTAAGAGCAGTAATCTATTTACTATTCGTTTTAATTAGCATTGCAGGATTGTATTTCTTAATTAATTACAATCTGCTTGCCGCCATTCAATTAACCGTTTATGGAGGTGGCGTTATTATATTATTTATTTTCTCTGTTTTATTAGTTCATCATGTTGAACTTGAATTAGAGAAAACGCCTTTAAAAAGAAAAATAATTGCAGGTATTCTTAGTCTTTTAGGATTAGGCATTACCCTTTGGGCAATATTCACTTATACTTTTAAAGCTGCAACAACTACCTATTCTTCTATTGAAGTAAAAGATATAGGCTTTAAATTATTAAGTTATGGTGATGGAGGATTTATTTTACCATTTGAAGTAATAAGTGTGCTTTTAGTAGCTGTAATGATTGGTGCTATTATAGTAGCAAAAGGAAATAAATTAAAAGAAAATTAGTTAAAAATGATAGCAGGAATCAACATTTACGAAATTTTAACCCTAACAAGTATCTTATTTTTTATTGGATTATATGGGTTTTTCACAAGAGAAAATTTGATTACAGTATTACTGTCAATTGAATTAATTTTAAATGCATCCGCTGTAAATTTTGTACTTATAAACACGTATTTATATCCAAATTTATTACAAGGTTCCATTTTTACCATATTTATAATTGCATTGGCAGCTGCAGAAACCGCTTTAGCTATTGCTATTATCATTAATTTGTATAAACTCGTAAACTCTGTTGAAGTAAAAGATACAGAAACTATGAAATATTAATAGTTTGTACTTATAAAAAATTAAACAATAAAGACAAGAATTTAAATTATAAAAAATGGATTTTAGTTATACTATTCTTATTCCCTTAATTCCTTTAGCGCTATTTCTTATTTTAGGACTATTTAGCAAAAAAATACCACCATCAATTTCTGGGTGGATTGGTTCATTAGGCTTAGGAGCTTCATTTGTTTTATCTTGGTATACCGCTTATTCTTATTTTCTAGGTGGAAAACTTGACGGTGTATATCAAACTTTTATTTACAAAACAACTTGGTTAAATTTAACAGATAAATTGCATATTGATATGGGTGTACTTATTGACCCAATATCTGTAATGATGTTAGTTGTAGTTTCTACCATTTCCTTTATGGTACATTTATACAGTAGAGGTTATATGAAAGGTGATGATGGTTATACGCGTTTCTTTTCATACTTAGCATTGTTCAGTTTTTCAATGTTTGGTTTAGTTTTAGCAACCAACTTATTCCAAATGTATATTTTTTGGGAATTAGTTGGAGCTTCATCATATCTTTTAATAGGTTATTATTATACAAAACCATCTGCAGTAGCCGCAGGAAAAAAAGCATTTATTGTAACTCGATTTGCAGATTTAGGTTTTTTAATAGGAATTTTACTACTAAGTTATTATTCTGGAACTTTTGATTTTCAGATATTAAATGATTTACATGGAACTATAATTACCAATTGGGCTGCAACTTCTTTTATGGGATTATCTGTTTTTACTTGGGCACTAATTTTAATATTTATGGGTGGAGCTGGAAAATCAGCTATGATGCCATTTCATATTTGGTTACCCGACGCCATGGAAGGTCCAACACCAGTTTCAGCATTAATTCATGCTGCCACTATGGTAGTTGCTGGTGTGTATTTAGTGGCAAGATTATTCCCTTTATATTATTTTGTTGAAGACGGATTTGCATTACAAATTGTAGCTTATGTAGGAGCTATTTCTTCTTTAGTTGCAGCGGTAATTGCCGTAACACAAACAGATATTAAAAGAGTATTAGCATTTTCAACCATGTCTCAAATTGGGTATATGATGTTAGCATTAGGTGTTTCAAAATATGATGGACATGAAGGTTTAGGATTTATGGCTTCTATGTTTCATTTATTTACTCATGCTATGTTTAAAGCCTTGTTATTTTTAGCTGCTGGTTCTATTATTCATATAGTACATAGCAATTATTTAAAAGATATGGGGAATTTAAGAAAGTATATGCCTATAACTCATATTACTTTTTTAATAGCTGCATTATCAATTGCAGGTTTTCCTGGATTTGCAGGTTTCTTTAGTAAAGATGAAATTTTAGCTGCTGCTTATGAAAACAATATGCTAATTTACGTTAGTAGCGTTTTAGTTGCTGGCTTAACTGCTTTTTATATTTTTAGATTATATTTTGGTATTTTTTGGGGACAAAATAAACAATATGAACATACACCACATGAATCGCCTTGGTCAATGACTATTCCTATGATCTTTTTAGCATTTATGAGTATTGCTGGTGGTTATATTCCTTTTAGTGAATATGTTTCAGCTGATTACATTCCGTTTCACTCTCATTTAGAACTTTCTTTAGCTGCAATAGCTACTTCAATAGGTTTGATTGGAATTATTTTAGCTTTCATTTTTTATAAAAAAGAAAATAATTTACCTGAACGATTCTCCCATGCATTTGGAATCTTCTATAAATGGACTTACCACAAATTCTATTTTGATGAATTATATATATTCGTTACCAAAAAAATATTATTTGGAATAGTTGGTTTTTCAGCAGCTTGGTTTGATAAACATATTGTTGATGCAACTATGGTAGGCATTGGTAATGTAACTGTTACTGTTTCTAATAAAGTTAAAGGAATGCAATCTGGAAAATTTCAAGATTATGCAATGTCCTTTGTTGGTGGTGGCGTAGTAATCGCAATGGTAATTTTTTATTTATGGATAAATTAATTTAATATAATGGATATTTTATCA
>NZ_JASFZF010000061.1:0-26133 GCF_046055765.1 Lutibacter sp.
TTTATAATGAGGCCAACCTTCTTCATCAAAAAAATCAAACTCATAATACCCAAATGGTTCCAATAATCTACAAATCGCAATGTGCATTAAATTTATCTTATCATCTTTCTTATATTCAATAGTCCCTTTTCCTAATTCCTGTACGCCAATTAAATAAATAATAGCATCTAAATTAAGTTGTTCTCCTTCCCCAAACTTTGTGGTTAAAACCTGAAGAACAAGTTCGTAATCTTCTTTTAATTTTTGATCTCTTGACATTTGAATATTTTAGTTAGCTGCAAATATACAAATCGATTCATGTATATTTACAAAAACTATTATATGAATACTTTTGATGTTATAATTGCAGCTCTTTTAATTTTTGGGTTTATTAGAGGTTTGTTAAAAGGTTTGTTTGTTGAAGTTGCTTCTTTAATAGCATTAATTGCCGGTGTTTACGGTGCCATCCATTTTTCGTATTTTGTTGGAGATTTATTAGTTGAAAAAGTTTCTTGGGACGAGCGTTATATTACAATTGTTTCATTTGCAATTACATTTGCAATTATTGTTTTAGTAATTGCTTTGCTTGGTAAAATGCTTACAAAAATGGCTAATTTTGCCGCTTTAGGTTTGTTAAATAAAATACTGGGTGGTGTTTTTGGAGCACTTAAAATTGGCTTCATATTAAGCATTATTTTGTTAGTATTTACTAAATTAAACAATACTATTCCTTTTATTTCTGATGAGCATAAAGAAGAGTCTATTTTATATGAACCTGTTAAAAACTTAGCTCCTACACTTTTTCCTAATTTTTTAAAAATTGCGGAAGAAGAATCTGAAAAAATTATTTCTGAATAACTTATACTATCTGATTTTTGTTAGGAAATTGAAAAACTAACGTCAAAACTGAAACTTAATTTAAATTTTTATGCTTTTAAAAAATAGTTTTTTTATTACTATAATTAGTGTGATACTCCTAACTAGTTGCACTTCAAAAAAACCAAATTCATTTAGTATTTCGGGAAAAATTGACAGTTTAAATACTAATTTTATTGTACTTTCTAAAATTGATAATCTTCAAAAAAAATCAACAATAATTATTGACACTTTAAAAGTTAATATTAAGGGAGTGTTTAATTCAGTCTATTTTTTAGAACCTAATATTTATAACTTAACTTTTGATAAAAAAACGATTCAACTAGCAATTGATAAAGGTCAAAATATTACAATTAATGGAACCTCAACTACTAATTTAAATGTAACTGGTTCTTTTGACACTCAACTGTTAAATGCGTATGAGTTATTTAGAAAAGAATCACTAAACAGATTGGTAACCTCTGTTCGGATTGAAATTAAATCGCTTCAAAAAGATACTATTAATCATATTAAAATAAACACGTTAAGAGAGCTTGAAGTAACAAACTACAAAAAGCATCAAGATGAACTAATTGATTTTGTAAAAGAAAATATGGGAACTTCAATAGCTATTTATGCAACTTCATTACGTTGGAACGGTGATAGAAATTTATCTTTTTTACAAGAATTAATTTCAAATTTTGAAGAAGAACATCCAAATTTAGAGGTCACTCAAAAACTTAAAAATAAACTTTTATTACTTAAAAAAACAAGTGTTGGAAGTACAATTACTAACATTAAAATGCCTAATTCACAACATAAAATAGTAAATTTAGATTCAGTTAAAGGGAAATATACTTTAATTGATTTTTGGGCTAGTTGGTGTCCGCCTTGCAGAACAGAAAGTGTGCTACTTAACGAATTATATACCTCTTATAACTCTAAAGGATTTGAAATTTATGGAATCTCTTTAGACTCAAAAAAAGAGCGTTGGTTAAAAGCATTAAAACAAGATAATCGAATATGGACTGAAGTTTCAACTTTAGAAGGGTTTAACACTGCAATTTCTCAAGAATATGGAATTACTTCATTACCAACAAATTTTTTAATTAATGCAAGTGGAGAAATTATTGCTGTAAATATTCACGGAAAAGAGCTAAAAGAAAAAATAATGGAACTTTTATCTAACTAAATTTCTTTTAAATCGTCGGCGTAAATCCAACCAACTTTTCCATCAGCTATTTTAATTTTTTTCCAATTATCTAACTCATCTAAAACAATAACTTTAGTACCTTCATGAAGTTCAAAAACTTCTTCACTGCTTGTTGACGGAGCATTTTTTATTTCAACCCTTGCAACAAAAATAATAGCGGTTCGGTCCTTTTGCACTGTTTTGTAGTTCTGAAATGCAAAAAATACTGTAATTATTAATACAAATACAGTAAAAATGGAGGTATTGAAGTAAAACAACTTCTTTTTAGATGAAAACGAAAAATGATACAGCAAAAATAAAATCGATGCTAAAAAAGATGCTACAACAGCTATTATAGCCCAAGTATCAAAAGGTAATTTTTGAATTACGCTTGTAGAAAATCGTTGTAAAAAAGTTTTAGGTAAATCTTCAATTACATCAATTGTCATACGTTTGGCAAATGCTAAATTAATAGATGCATCTTCATGTCTTGGATTTATCTTTAAAGCCTTTTCATAATAGTAAATTGAAGGTGCTACTTTATTTAATTTATAGTAACAATTTCCTAAATTAAAAAAAAGATTATCTGATATTAAATCTTGTTTTTCAATGCTTGAATACAACTCGATAGCTTTCGTATATTTTCCTGTTTGATATAATTTATTTGCTTTAGAAAATAATTCATCTGCTGTTTGTGAAACAGCAACCAAACTAATAAATAATGCTATGGTAAATAATATATTTTTCATATTACAAGTATTTATCAATTTTAGCAATTATATTTTTCGCCTTTTCAAAATCTTGATTCATCATTACATTTGTTGTTGGTGTATAACGTGCAAAATCACAATTGTTTAATACGGCAACAAACTCTTCTATTGTTGATACCTCAACACTTTTACGCTGCAAAATTTCTGTAATTCGCTCCTGGGAAATCTCTGAAGTTTCAATACGAAGCTTCGCTTTTAAGAAATTATGCAATGCTCTTTCTAACGCAATATAAAACGCTTCTTGATTTCCTAATTGTTTTTTTGCTGCAGATAAATATTTACGCGCTAGTTTATCGGCTTTTCTAATCTTGTTACCAAACACATCTCCAGCTCTTTTCGCGCGTCTATTCCCAATTATAATTCCAATTGGAATAGCTAAAAACGGTACTAATAATAATAAATAAAACAATATTGAATTTAAAAATTCTTCTTCAATTTTAGGTTTTAAAGTGGTGTTTAAAGCAATGAACCTAAAATTATTATCGTTAGAAATTACCTGTTGTTTTTGGGTAATATTTGTAGTATTATTTGCTGAAGGTACTTCTTTTCCTTCCGTAACATCAACAATAATAGCTTCAGAAGTTATTGATTTATATTTTTTTTCTTTCGTATTAAAATAAGAAAATGCTACTTCAGGAATTTTATATTTTCCTTTAAATTGTGGAACTACGGTGTATGTGTCTGAAATACTTCCTCTTAAACCATTTAATGATGTTGAAACTTGCTCTTTATGTTCTGGCGTGTACACTTCTAATTCTACAGGAGTGGTTATTTTAGGTATTTCAAATAATTTTAAATTCCCTCTACCTGAAATTTCAACTTTAATTTGAGCAGCATCATTTGCTTTTAACACCTTTTTATTGGCTAATACTTTAAAGTCAAATTCACCAACGGCTCCTGAAAAATCTATTGGTTTTCCTTCTTCTGGTAATGCCTTTACGGTCACATTTCTTACGGTTGATTTGGTTGAATAATTAATATTTCTAGTAATCATATTTCCAAAAAAATCACCCCTTCCTGTTGGAATTCCTAAAGAAAAATCCATTTCAATAGGTTCAATTTTTAATTTACCTGAACGCTGTGGAATTAAAACGGCCTTTTTAAGTATAACGTATCTATAGTTTTCACCATTGTACTTTCCTCTTTTGAAGTTTACATCTTTTACTACAATATCTTGATTCCAAAAACCTTTATATTGAGGAGATTCTGTAATTCGTGAGCCATTTAAATTTATATTTTCACTTACAAATAATTTATAAACTACATAAATACCTTCACCAACATACGGTCTTAAATTTGATACTTCAGCTACCAAATGAACACTTTGTTGTGCAATATAGTTTGGATTATTAGGGTCTTTTGGAATTTCAACTTCTTTGGTAACAGTTATTTTAACTGAATTTGAAATTATAATTTCTCCTTTATATTCAATTTTTGCAGGTTCAATTGTAAACTCTCCAATTTTTTTAGGTTGAATAATATAAATATAAGCCTGTGAATAACTTACTTTACCATTTATCCAAGATTGATTCACAGATGAACTTGGGCCACCAACAATTTTAAAATTAGTAAATGAAGGTGCTACAAAATTATCTGCACCTTGCTTATTTACAGTAAATTCTATTTTAAAACGTTGATTAACGCCTAATTTATTCTTACTTACATTAGTTTTAAACTCAATTTGAGCAAAAACAACATGTGTTGTAAATAGTAAAACAGCTAGTATGTAAAGCTTCATCATTTTCATTTTTTACCAGTCTTTTTCTTGTTTTATTTTTTTACCTTTTGCTTTTTTAGCATTTAGTTTTTTTTGTGTTTTATTTTCTTCATTATTCATTGCTTCTAGCAATTGTTTTATTTGCTGTGGAGACAATTGATTTGGGCGTGGTTTTTGATTTTGTTTCTTCTCTTTCTTTTTATCCCCTTTATCATCTTTCTTATCTTTTCCCTTGTCCTTATCTTTATTTTTATCATTTTTCCTTTCTTTGTCTCCTCCTTTTTTATCTTTATTATTTTTATCGTCCTTATTATCTTTATTATTCTTTTTATTGTCCTTGTTGTCTTTATTATCTTGCTGTTGTTGTTTTAATAATTCTTGCGCCATTGCTAAATTATAACGAGTTTCATCATCTTTAGAATTATTTCTCATAGAATTTTTAAATGCTTCTACAGCTTTATCATACTGTTTTTCCTTCATAAAAGAATTCCCCATATTGTGATAAGCTTCTGCTTTACTCATTTTTTTATTGAAGGTTTTTTCAACCAATTCAAACTGACTTACAGCTTCTTTATTTCTATCTTGTTGATAAATTGCATTTCCTAAATTATAGGAAGCTGTTGGATAATTTGGTTTTTTAGACAATCCTTTTTTATAGGCAATTTCAGCCTCTTTAAATTTTAGTTTGTTGTAAAGCTCATTTCCTTCCCTTACATTTTCTCTAGCTTCACGCTCCAACTCCTTTTGATTTTTTTGCTGAGAAAAAACCAATGCTGTAATAAATAAAAATAATATAAGTATGTTATTTTTCATCTACTTGCTATTATTTAAAGGGTCCGTTTGATTAAATAAATTCAATTTTTGAATCCATTTTGTTTTCTTTTCAAGCAATAGTACATCAATTATTAAAAATAAAATTCCAAATCCTATAAACCATTGAAATTGATCTTTATAATCTGAAAATTGTTTGGATTCAAACTCGTTTTTTTCAGCTTTTGCTAATATATCTTTAATATGGTTAATTGTTTCCTGAGTTTTATTCCCGTTTATATATTTCCCTTTTCCTTCATAAGCAATGTCTTTTAAAACTTGCTCATTCATTTTGGTAATTACAACCTCTCCTTTACTATCTTTTTTATAACTAATTCCTCCACCAATATTTTTCATTGGAATTGGACCGCCTTCACTTGAACCAACACCAATAGTATAAATTTTAATTCCTTCTTTTTGCGCTTCTTGAGCTAAAGTAATGGTATTTTCTTCGTGATCTTCACCATCGGAAACTATAAATAAAAACCGATTTGTTTGCGCTTCATTATCATAATACGTAATTGCCTTTTCAATAGCTTCATTAATTGCCGTTCCTTGACTAGAAACCATATCTGGATTGGCATTTTGTAAAAACATTTTTGCAGCAGCATGGTCCGTAGTTATTGGTAATAAAGGATATGAGTTTCCTGCATAAATAATAATTCCTACTCTATCACCTCCCAAATTATCAATAATTTTTGTGATAATTTGTTTGGCTTTATCTAAACGGCTTGGCGCAATATCTTCAGCCAACATACTTTTAGAAACATCTAACGCAAAAACAATATCTACACCTTGGCGTTTTACTGTTTCTAACTTTGTCCCCATTTTAGGATTTGTTAATGAAATAATTAAAAAACCCAATGCTAAACTTACCATTGTGATTTTTAAAATTGATTTAAATGTAGATGAAGAAGGGCTCAATTTTTGAATTAAATTATAATCTGTAAATTGTTTTTGAGTTCTCTTTTTCCACCAAAGCACCAAAAAAAACAACACAAATATTACTGGAATAATTGCTAAGTATAAGAAATATGTTGGTTCTTCTATTTGATACATAATTATTGTGTAATCGTTTATTTAGTTAAATTATTTCTTGTTTATTTGTTAAACTGTTTATTGTTTTAGTTTTAACTAATCTTTTAATCTTCAAACCTTTTGTCATTCCTGCGAAGGCAGGAATCTATTTAACTGTAATTTGGATTCCTGCCTTCGCAGGAATGACACTTTTTTTAAATAAAACTTCTAAATATAGTATGTTTTAATACAATTTCAAGTAAAATTAACAAGCTTGCTAAAGCAACTAAAAATCTATATTTTTCCTGATAATTATAATATTTAAACTCTTCTATTTCGGTTTTTTCTAGCTTATTAATTTCGTTATAAATAGCTTTTAATTTAGAATTATCTGTAGCTCTAAAATATTTACCTTCTGTTTCTTTTGCTATATAACGAAGTAAATCTTCATCAATTTCAACAGGTGAACTTCTAAAAAGTAGCTTTCCTGTAGTTGGGTCTTTTGCATAAGGAAAAGATGCTGTACCATTTGTTCCTAAGCCAATTGTGTATACTTTTATTCCAAGTCCTATTGCTAATTCTGTGGCTGTTTTTGGGTCTACAAAACCTGTATTATTTACACCATCGGTTAATAAAATTATAACCTTGCTCTTGGCTTTGCTCTCTTTTAATCTATTTACGGCAGATCCTAAACCCATTCCAATGGCTGTTCCACCATCTAAATCTCCCCATTTAATTTCAGAAATAGTATTTCTAATAATTCTTTTATCACTTGTAATTGGTGTTCGTGTAAAACTTTCACCTGCATAAACTACAATTCCAATTCTATCATTTGGGCGTTGGTTTACGAATTCTGTGGCAACAATTTTTAAAGCCTCTAAACGATTTGGTTTTAAATCGCGCGCTAACATACTTGCTGAAACGTCAATTGCCATTACTATATCAATTCCTTTATTTGTTTTGGTTCGTTTACTCACTTCAACATTTCTTGGCCTTGCTAAAGCAACTATTAATAAAGTTAAGGCTAGTAATCTTAAAACATATAATAATGGTTTTAATTTAGCAAGTTTCGAAGGTTTTACTTCAAACCCTTTTGTACTTGCAATGGTTAATGTTGCACTATCACTGTTTCTAATTAAAAAATACCATACTGCTAATAATGGTATTAATATTAATAACCATAAAAACTGCGGATTTAAAAATTCAAAATTCTGTAACATAATTTACGGGTTTAAAGAAATTGATGTTACTATTCTTTCATTCACTTCCTCTGCATTTTTATCTGAAGCTAATTGTGTTATAATTACCTGACGAATATTTTTAGTGTCTGCAAAAAACAATAAGGTTAATATATTACTATTCATTTCTTGAGTTACTGGGTTTTTCAATTCGTAATTAGCAGTTACAATTCTACCTTCAATACCATTATTAATTCTTATTTCTTGATATAGGTTTGTAAAAGTTGTTCCAACTTTTTGTGCTATTTGTTGTAATGTGGATTTAATACCTGCGTTAAAATCAAAATTTTCTAACTCATTTACAAAGCTGGTAGAAGTTACTTCAACATAAAAATTACTAATTAAGCTACCATAATTATAAGTTGTAACATCTTCAATAATTGGTTTTAAATTATCTGGAATTTCAACCGATTGTACTTGTAGTATTTCAGGTGTTTCAATACTTATTGCGGGATAACCATAAGACGATGTGTACCACTGTTTATCTTTCATTTCTGAAGTAATATTTCCAATAAACTTGTCTTTTATATAGCTATATCCAAAATACCCTGCTGTTCCAATACCGATTATAAAAACAGCTATAAAAATTAAAATGTACTTTATTAAATTACTTTTCTTTTTAGGAGCAATTTCAACAAATACTTCATCATTTACATTCTTGTTTTTTTCTTTAACTTCGTTTATATGAACAGCGTGTTGTGTGTTTTTAAGTATATCTTCAACAATAGTTCTATCGTTTCTAATCTCATCAATAATTGGTTTAGATTTAGCAAATTTCACCAAATCGGCACTTTGTAATACCTCTTTTAACTGCTGAATAGTTTCTTTAGATATTCCTAAATTACTAGATTCATTAAAATCGTTAATCGTTTCAATCAACTCATTTGTGGTTGATTCTAATGCCGGAATATGAACATCTTTTTCAATATAAGTTCTTACAATATCTGTAAGTTCTGAATAGTAAATTTTAATTTTATTTTGTTGTAATAATTGCTTATCGTCTAATTCTTTTAAGCGCTGTAAAGCTTCATTAATTGGAGCAATATATACTTTTGGAGCCGTATTTTTCTTTTTCTTTCTGAAAATAACATATAAAATAACGGCTACTAAAATTAAAATTGGAATTAGCCACCACAATAAATGTTTGTAGTCGTCAAAAATTTTAGGTTCCTTTTTAATAGATTTTATAGGAAACATTTTTTGTTTCAGCGTGTCAACTTTTACTGTTGCCACATGTACCAAAAGTGAATCTGTAAAAAATTGTTTATTATTAATAAGCACCAATTGTTTTGGTACTACATATTGGCCACTATCAAAACTCGTTAGTAGATATTTCTTTTCTAACCTATTTTTTATAGTGTCAATAGGAAGTGATTCTACAACCTCAACCTTTCCTAAACTATCTAATTGTAATTTTGGAAATACAACATTATTTGTTTCGTTTACTGCTATTTTATATTGAATTTGCTCTCCAATTTTAATAGTTGTAGTATCTGTTTCTACTGAAACAGGATTTTCTTGGGTAAACCCAACAAAACCAATTAAAAATAATATATAAACGACTCTTTTTTTCATTTTTCCCTATTTCAAGCTATTCAAAGCCATCATTTATCTTGCGCCTTTATTTTTAAAATAGCCTAATAATTTTTTCACATAACTTTCATCAATTCGAGTACTAATAATACCAGAACCACTATGACTAAAAGATTTTTCGAAATAATCAACCATTTCTAAATAATGTGCTTGGTAACCATTTCTAACACTTTTTGATGCAGTATTTACCAACATTGTTTTTCTAGTTTCGGCATCTAACAGGAGTACCATCCCTAAATTTGGAATTGAAACATCGTGCTTATCAAATACTCTAATTCCTGTTATATCGTGTTTTTTTCCAGCTATTTTTAATGTTTGCTCATAATTAGCATCCATAAAATCAGACAAAACAAAAACAATGGCTTTTTTCTTCATTACACCCGACAAAAATTTTAATGCTTCAGAAATATTTGTTTTGGTACTTTTAGGCTGATACTCTATCAATTCTCTAATAATTCTTAATACGTGACTTTTTCCTTTTTTTGGAGGAATAAATAGTTCAACTTCATCAGAAAATAATAGCAAACCTACTTTGTCATTATTTTGAATTGCTGAAAATGCTAATGTTGCAGCAATTTCAGTAATTGTATCTCTTTTAAATTGTTGTGTAGTTCCAAAAAATTCTGAACCACTTACATCAACTATTAACATCATAGTTAACTCACGTTCTTCTTCAAAAACCTTTACATAAGGTTCATTATAACGAGCGGTAACATTCCAATCAATTGCTCTTACATCATCTCCGTATTGATATTGGCGTACTTCAGAAAAAGTCATACCTCGTCCTTTAAACGAACTATGATATTCGCCAGAGAAAATATGATCAGACAAACGGCGTGTCTTAATCTCTATTTTTCGAACTTTTTTAAGTATTTCTTTAGTATCCAATTTTGGTTTATTTGTTGAATTGTTAAATCGTGTAATTGTAACAAGTTTAACCGATTAAACATTTAACCAATTAAACATTTAAACATTTTATGGTACTTCTACTTCATTTACAATTTTATTAATAATATCTTCTGAAGTTACATTTTCGGCTTCAGCTTCGTATGTAATTCCAATTCTGTGACGTAATACATCATGCACTACTGCACGAACATCTTCAGGAATTACATAACCTCTACGTCTAATAAAAGCATAGCATTTTGCAGCCATTGCTAAATTGATACTTCCACGAGGTGAAGCTCCAAAACTTATCAATCCTTTTAAATCTGATAAATTGTATTTATCAGGGTAACGTGTTGCAAAAATTAAGTCTAGTATATATTTTTCAATTTTCTCATCCATATATACTTCCTTCACAGCTTGTCTTGCACGGTTAATTTGTTCAATGGATGCTACTGCATTTACATTGTCATAACTCCCCTTTAAATTCTGACGCATAATTAATTGCTCTTCATTTAATTTTGGGTAATCTATAACTGTTTTTAGCATAAAACGGTCAACTTGCGCTTCAGGTAAGGGATAAGTTCCTTCTTGTTCAATCGGATTTTGAGTTGCCATTACTAAAAATGGTTCATCTAACTTAAAAGTTGTATCACCAATAGTAATTTGACGCTCTTGCATAGCTTCTAATAAAGCTGATTGTACTTTGGCTGGCGCACGGTTTATTTCATCTGCCAATACAAAATTTGCAAAAATTGGTCCTTTTTTAATGGTAAAATCGTTATCCTTTACACTATAAATCATCGTTCCAATAACATCGGCTGGCAATAAATCTGGCGTAAACTGAATTCTACTAAACTTTGCGTCAATAGCTTTAGCTAAGGTATTAATTGCAAGTGTTTTTGCTAACCCAGGGACACCTTCTAATAAAATATGGCCATTACCAAGTAAACCAATAAGTAAACGTTCAATCATATGTTTTTGACCAACAATTACTTTGTTCATTTCCATCATTAGTAAATCAACAAAAGCACTTTCTTTTTCTATCTTTTCATTGATAGCTTTAATATCTATCGAAACGTTATTTTCTTCAATCATTTTTATTGTATTTAACGGCGTGAATTTAACATACTTTATAACACAATGCAAATAGCATAAATATTTTTTTAAATCTTGTTAAAAATTGGTTAAAACTGTGAGTAAAACAATAGGTTTAATAAGATTTTAACATTAGAAAATTCTAATTAAGTAATTTATAATTCAATATTAAAAATGCATAAATTGTATTTTTATGAAAACTATACCTCAATCCATTTATAGTAATATTTAATTATATATAATTAAACCTTTTAAGTGTTTTATTGAATTTTTAATTTTATTTTTAAATAAAAATTAAATTTTTCGTTATATAAAACCTTTTTATTTAACAATAAGCAAATGGATAAATTAGGATAATTTTAACATTTTTTTAATATTTGCCAACTATTTAAATTTTAACTAAATGAAAAAATCATTACAATTTTTTACGTTATTACTATTTATACCTATTTTAACTTGGTCCCAGACTACAGTTTCTGGTAAAGTAGTAAACTCAAAAGGCGAAGGTATTCCTTTTGTTTCAGTTTTAGAAGATGGAACTTCTAATGGCACAACATCTGATACAGATGGAAATTTTCAATTAAAAATTTCAAAATTACCTACCAATTTAAAAGCTAGTTTTATTGGCTTTAAAACACAAAAATTACACATAACTACAAGCAGCAATATTATAATTTCTTTAGCTGAAGAAAGTGTTGGTTTAGATGAAGTTATTGTAACAGGAAACAGAGCAAAGCCTCGTACAGTTTTAGATTCTCCTGTGCCAATTGATAATATTGGTGTGAGTGAATTAAAATCGAGTGGGCAAACAAGTATTGATCAAATGTTGACATACAAAGTCCCATCTTACAATTCATCTAACCAGACTATTTCTGATGCAACTGCGCATTTTGATCCAGCTGACTTAAGAGGTTTAGGCCCTAGTAGAACACTAGTACTGGTAAATGGTAAACGTAAAAACCAAAGTGCTTTAGTGTATATTAATGATACTCCTGGAAAAGGTGAAGTTGGTACAGATATGAAAAGTATTCCAACTGCCGCCATTGAAAGAATTGAAGTTCTAAGAGATGGAGCTTCTGCACAATATGGTTCTGATGCAATTGCAGGTGTAATTAACATTATCTTAAAGAAAAATGTTGAATACACTACTTTAAACCTTAATTCAGGAATCACAACTGAAGGAGATGGTTTTAATATTGGAGCTGATGTAAATTCAACTTTAACCTTAGGTGAAAATGGTGGTTATGCAAACTTTACATTAGCATATTACAAGCAAGAATATACAAACAGGGCTGGAGAACCTGGTGGTGATGGATTATTTGGTGTTATTTTTGGAGATGATGCAATTTTAAACGGAACACTTCCTTGGTTACAAGAAAACCCTGATATGGGAATGACTGTTGGTCAGCCAGAAATGGAAAAAGGTGAGCTTTTTTACAATATGGCACTTCCTTTTAAAAATAATGCAGCTGAATTTTACTCATTTGGAGGCTTAAACACTCGTAAAGGGACTAGTTTTGCATTATATAGAACTCCATACTGGGTTCCAGATCCTTTCAATTTATTGCATGATTCCGGAACAGAATACCAAGGGTTTCAGCCTACATTTGAGACTGATATAACAGACTTTATGAATAGTATTGGTTTAAAATTTGATTTATTCGGATTTAACGCAGATTTAAGTGGAACTTTTGGTATCAACTCTGTTGATTACACTATTGGAAATACTTTAAACCCTGATTTAGGTGCTGCAAGCCCAACTAATTTTAACGCAGGTGGATATTCTTTTAGTAACTTAATTGCAAATTTTGATTTAAGTAAAAACTATGGAGATATAAGTATTTCTTTGGGAGCAGAAGCGAGAAAAGAAGTATTTAAAGCTGATGCTGGTGAGCCAGATTCTTATTTTGGAGGTGGAGCACAATCTTTTCCAGGTATTCAACCAGCAAATGCCGTAAATGAAGACAGAACCAATTTTGGTGTATACGCTGGTCTTGATTGGGATGCTTCTAAAGATTTCTTAGTTGGTGGAGCTGTACGTTATGAAGATTTTTCTGATTTTGGAAGTAACTCTTCATGGAAAATAAGTTCACGTTATAAATTAGGAAATAAAGGCGCTTTACGTGCTTCTTATGGGACGGGTTTTAGAGCTCCTTCTTTACATCAAATATACTTAAGTAATATTCAAACATTGGTTTCTGGTGGAACTATTTCTAATCAAGGAACTTTTAACAATGTAGACCCAGTAATTCGCGATGGTTTAGGTGTACCTCAATTACATGCTGAAACTTCTAAAAACCTTTCAGCTGGTTTTACTTTTAAACCAGCTAAAAACTTCTTATTCTCATTAGATTTCTATAAAATTGATGTTGATGATAGAGTTTTATTTACTGGTGAAGTTGGATTTGACGGAGACGATAATACAATAAACCCTGTTGAACAAATTTTAAATGATTACAGTGTTACAAGTATTAAGTTTTTTATTAATGCTGTAAATACTGAAACTACTGGTGCTGACTTTATGGCTAGTTATTCAAATATTGAAGTTGGTAGTGGAACATTAGGTATTCATTTTGCTGGAAATTTTAATAACATAAAAATAGTAGGTCAAATTGCAACACCTCAAGTTTTAGCTGATAACGGCTACGATATCTTTAACCGAAAAGAGCAAGCTAGAATTACAGATTCAAGACCAAAAACTAAAATTATATTAGGTTTTGATTATGATTTAGATAAATTTAGCGCACAATTAAATAACACTTATTTTGGTGAAGTTACTTGGCAACATGCAAGTGATCCCTCTAAAGATCAAACATTTGATGGTAAAGTTGTTACAGACTTAAACTTTGGATATGATTTTTCTGAAAAAGTAGCTGTTAGTTTATCTATAAATAATTTATTAAATGTATATCCTGATGCTATTGATACTAAAGGTGATTTTGTTACTGACCTTGGTGGACGTTTCAAATATCCTTGGGAAGTAAATCAATTTGGATTTAATGGTACCATTTTAAAAGCAGGTATTAGCTATAAATTCTAAAATAAAGTACCAAATTTCACATAAAAAGGAGGCTAATTAGCCTCCTTTTTATGTGAAATTCTTTTTAAGAATAATTCTTCTCCGTTAAATTCAGCATACGTGAAATGGGTAATCCAATCACCCGTATTAATATATTTTGAATTCTCAGAAATTAAAATTTCAAGTGGTAAGTGACGATGCCCAAATACAAAAAAATTGTAGTGTTTTTCTAACAGTTTCTTTTTACAATATTGTACCAACCATTCATTTTTATCACCTAAAAATTTCACATCCTCTTCACCTGAAATTAATTTGTTTTTTACCGATAAATATTGTGCTAAACGTATTCCAATATCAGGATGTAACCATCTATACAACCATTTTGAAATTGGGCTGGTAAATACTTTTTTCATTCGTTTATACCCTTTATCACCAGGTCCTAAACCATCTCCATGACCTATTAAAAAAGTTTTATTATTAAATACAAATTCTTTTGGTTTATGATATACAGGAATATTTAATTCTGTTTCAAAATAATCTCGCATCCAAAGATCGTGATTACCCACAAAAAAGTGAATTTGAATTCCACCATCTCTTAATTCTGCTAATTTCCCTAAAACACGAACAAATCCTTTAGGTACTGCTTTTTTATATTCAAACCAAAAATCGAATAAATCACCTAATAAAAAAATGACTTTAGCATCGTTTTTTATAGAATCTAACCAACTTACAAACTTTTGCTCACGAATTTTACTTTGTTGAATTGTAGGCGCACCAAAATGCTGATCTGAAGCAAAGTATATTTTTTTGTTGGTTGTCAAAATTTGTACGAATTAAGTGATTAAAGATATGTATTCCTTCTAATTTTTACCAGCTTCTAATTCTAACACTTTTAAAATCATTGGATCTCTTTTGTTGGTAATCATAAAATAACCTGTTTCTTGAAACAAACTACGAGCAATAAGAGCTTTTAGGTAAATTTTTAAATTTTCTCTTTCTTTTGGGTAAATTGGTGAATTTAAATCTAATTGATTAATATATTCCTTAAAAACTATATTATCATTATCAAATTCTTCAACAAAATCATTCAGCTCCCACTTACTCATTTCTGTTCTATGAGTATCAATATATTTAAACACAAAATTGTTTAATTTACTATATAATCTAGTACTGTAGGTATTTGCAGTGTCAATAGCCACAAAAACATCAGGAATTATACCTCCACCACCATAAACAACTTTTCCTTTTGGTGTCGTGTATTTTAAATGACCATCAACTTTTATACTGTCCTTATAAATTAATTCACCATTATGAATTCTCTCCACATAATCGTTATTATATTTCTTAGTGTCTTTGTTATTGTAAGGTTTTTGAATAGATCTACCTGTTGGAGTATAATAACGAGATGTTGTTAACCGAACTGCTGATCCATCTCCTAAATCCATTTCTCGTTGCACTAACCCTTTTCCAAAAGAACGACGACCAACAATAATGCCTTTATCATTATCTTGAAGTGCGCCAGCCACTATTTCACTAGCTGAAGCCGAGTTTTGATCAATTAAAACATATACTTTCCCATTTTCAAAATCACCATTGCTCGTTGCATAATATCTATCTACTTCACCTGTTTTATTTTTAGTAAAAACAATTAATTTTCCATCTTCTAAAAACTCATCAATAATACTATTTGCAATATCCATAAAGCCTCCTGGATTACCTCTTAAATCAAGCACCAAGGAATTCATTCCTTTGGAAATTAATTCATCTAAACCCTTTTTAAATTCATTATAAGTGGTTCTTGCAAATCTATCAATATTAATATATCCTAAAGTTTCATTTATCATATAATAAGATGAAACACTTTTTATTGAAACTTCACCTCGTATTATTGGTATTTCTATAATTTCATTGCTCGATCGTCTATAAATATCAATATTAACTGTAGTTTCAGGTTCTCCTTTTAGCGAATTCATTACTGCATCACTAATTTTCCTACCACCCAAAATGGTTCCTATTTCTTTATCGTTAAGTTGCGCTTTGCTAACTATACTTTTTCCAAATAATGTATCTTTATTAGCAACTATAATTCGATCTCCTGCTTTAATCCCTGCTTTTTCACTTGGACCACCTTCCAAAACACTTGTTACAACTACAGAATCTTCATGCATTAAAAAAGCCACCCCAATTCCAACAAATTTACCTTGCATGCTTTCAGTAACTCGCTTTAATTCTTCTTTTGGAATATAAACCGAATGAGGATCTAACTTTATCAACATATTAGTAATAGCACCATCTAATAAACTATCCGTATCTACTTTATCTACATAGTCATATTGTATATAGTTAATCAATTTTTTTATTTTAGCTTCGTTTGTGTTAGAACTAAATAAAACTGATTTATTTTTATAATTAAATGTACTTCCTATTAAAATACCAATAGCAATAGATATTCCTATAAAAATTGGTGTATTCGCTTTTCTTTTCGTCATTCTTATTTTTTAAGATGTGTGAGTTCTACACCTGCTTTTTTTAGAAACTCTAATCCCGAAGTGTCTTTATAAGCATTTGCATAAACTACTCTTTTAATTCCTGATTGATGTATTAATTTACTACATTCTCTACAAGGTGATAACGTTATGTATAACGTAGAATTTTTACAAGATTGTGTAGAGCCTGCAACTTTTAATATTGCATTTGCTTCTGCATGTAAAACGTACCATTTTGTAAGATTATTTTCTTCACAAGGATTTTCAAAACCTGTTGGTGTACCATTAAAACCATCAGAAATAATCATTCTATCTTTCACAATTAATGCACCTACTTGTTTCCTTTCACAATGCGATAATTTTGCCCACTCAAGCGCCATTCGCATATATGCATCATCGTATTTTTGTTGTTTATTATTCATAAATTAAAGGTAATTACTAATGTAAAAAGATTCTCACTAACTCAAAGTTAAATTTTTACCAAAAAATAGCCCCTTTTAATATTGGTAATACTATTCCAATTACAATTGATGATATTATAAGTATCCAATCTCTTTTTGAAAAACGAAAAATAGTTTGAAAAATAAACCCTGCAAATAACACGATTAAAACTATTATTATTTGTGCCATTTCTATTCCTAAAGCAAACTCTAGCAAGGGAATAAATTTATTATTTGAACTACCAACAAGCATTTTAAAATATCCTGAAAATCCTAACCCATGAATTAATCCGAAAAATAATGCGAAAAATAAATTTATATTTGTTTTGGTGTTTTTTGCAGTTCCTTTTACGTATAAAATATTTACCAATGCCGTAATAATTATAGTAACTGGAATTAAAAATTCAATCCAATTTATATTTACTGAAACTATTTTGTAAGCTGCTAAAATTAATGTTAAAGTATGACCAATTGTAAAGAATGAAATTAACCATAATACCTTTTTCCAATTTTTAAAATCATAAACAATTGCTAATGCAACTAAAAATAAAATATGGTCATAAGCATTCCAATCTAGTACATGAAAAAGACCTTGTTTTATAAAGAAAATAAAATTATCCATTAACTATTTGTTTTAATTCTTCAAATATATAAAAAACTTTATCCCAAAAAATATTACTTAAACCAATTATTTACAATATCTATTTCTATTAGTTTGGCAGTTTTATGAATAAATTCATTTTTATCACCGTTATAGGTATAATCTTCAGACCATTCTTTAATATTTTTAGCAACTTGTTT
Organism: Lutibacter sp.; assembly: GCF_046055765.1. Classification (GTDB taxonomy): domain Bacteria; phylum Bacteroidota; class Bacteroidia; order Flavobacteriales; family Flavobacteriaceae; genus Lutibacter. The sequence goes on from NZ_JASFZF010000061.1 coordinate 17,901, forward strand.
TATACTTTCACAAACGTAAAATACTTCTGTATTTGTTATTGTTGGATGAATAGACATACGAATCCAACCTGGTCTATCAATTAAACAACCTTCAGTTACTTGTTCTTCAATACCTTTCGATGTTTGTTCATCAACATGCAATAAAAAATGTCCATAAGTACCAGCGCAAGAACAACCTCCACGAGTTTGAACTCCAAATCGATCATTTAATATCTTTACTACTAAATTAAAGTGGATATCTTCAATAAAAAAAGAAAAAATCCCTAGCCTATCTTTATGCTGTCTGGCTAAAATTTTAAGGTTCGGTATGTTTGATAGTTTATCAAAAATAATCTCATTAATTTCATGTTCTCTAGCTAAAATATTTTCAACGCCCATTTGATTTTTTAACTGAATTGAAAGGGCAATTTTTATAGCTTGTAAAAAACCAGGAGTTCCACCATCTTCACGAGTTTCAATATCATCAATATAATCACGATCTCCCCAAGGGTTTGTGTAATTTACGGTTCCTCCGCCTGGATTATCAGGAACAATATTTTTATATAATTTTTTATTAAAAATTAAGACCCCTGAAGTTCCTGGACCACCTAAAAATTTGTGTGGAGAAAAGAAAATAGCATCTAAATAAGCATTTTCATTTTCGGGATGCATATCTATATTAACATACGGTGCTGAGCAGGCAAAATCAACAAAACATAAACCTCCGTGTTTATGAATGATTTCAGCTATTTTATGATATTCAGTCCTAATTCCTGTAACGTTTGAACATGCTGTTACAGAGGCTATTTTTATGGGTCTTTCTTTATATTTAACCAATAATTCTCTAAAACTATTAAAACATATTAACCCAGAATCTTGGCAAGGAATTATTTCAACATCGGCAATAGTTTCTAACCAAGAAGTTTGGTTAGAATGATGCTCCATATGCGTAATGAAAACAATAGGTTTTAATTCATCTGGAATCTTGGTGTATTCTTTTAGATTTTCTGAAACTTTCAACCCTAAAATACGTTGAAATTTGTTAATCATTCCTGTCATTCCAGTTCCAGAAGTTATTAAAACATCTTCTTCAGTTGCATTTACGTGTTCCTTAATTATATTTCTAGCTTTGTGATATGCCATGGTCATAACTGAACCCGTGATTGAAGTTTCTGTATGTGTGTTCGCTACAAAAGGCCCAAATTCATTTACTAACTTTTCTTCAATTGGGCGATACAATCTTCCACTAGCAGTCCAATCAGTATAAATAATTTTTTTTTCTCCATAAGGCGATTGAAAAGTTTTATTTATACCTACAATATGCTTTCTAAATTGTTGAAAATAAGTTTCTAACTTAGATGGTTTAGTTGAAATTGTATTCATTATTAATTTATTTTATTGTTATTCCAACTCATTTAAAAATTAAAATCAATTTTATTAAACCTCCCTATACCTTCTTTTAACCAAGCATAGTACTCTTCTACATCTGGCGTATAGGCAGCCGGGTCATTTAAATTTTCTTCATTATGATTCATTAATACGTAAAAAGGTTGTGCATTTGCGCCATATTTAATGGTTTGAAATTCACTCCACTTTTGTCCAATATATTTCAATTTTTTTCCTGGCCTTAACTTAGAATCAATTATCTCACTTTCTGCTAATTTTCTTTTATCATCAACGTATAAAGATATTAAAACCACATCGTTTTTAAGTATAGGTAGTATTTTATCTTTTACCCAAACATTTTGTTCCATTTTTCTACAATTTACGCAGGCATAGCCTGTAAAATCGAGTAATATAGGTTTATTTACTTTTTTTGCATACGCCAATCCTTTGTTATAATCATTAAAAGCCAAAATATTGTGTGGCGCCATCATATGTGCTCCATCAGGAATATCATAATGATTATCAGCTACATTAGCTCCTCCTCCAAGTTTGGTAAATCCTACGCCATAAGGAGATTCTGCATAATGTTGTGCTGGTGGAAATGCGCTTATTAAATTTAATGGTGCTCCCCATAAACCGGGAATCATATAAATAGTAAAGGACATTACAACTAATCCTAAACTCAATCTTCCTACTGAAATATGTTCTAAAGGTGAATCATGTGGTAATTGAATTTTTCCGAATAAATAAAATGCCAGTGCTCCAAAAATTGTAATCCAAATTGCTAAGAAAACTTCACGCTCTAACCAGTGTAATTGTAACACTAAATCGGCATTTGATAAAAATTTAAATGCCAATGCTAATTCTAAAAAGCCTAAAACAACTTTTACGGTATTTAACCAACCGCCTGATTTTGGTAAAGAATTTAACCAGCCAGGAAATGCTGCAAATAATGCAAATGGAATTGCCAACGCTAATGAAAACCCTAACATTCCAACTATTGGGCCAATTTGACTTCCACCAACGGCAGCTTCAACCAATAAATAACCAACAATTGGGCCTGTACAAGAAAATGAAACGATAGCTAATGCTAGTGCCATAAAAAATATTCCGATAATTCCTCCTCTATCAGCCTGAGCATCTACTTTTGTCCCCCAAGAACTTGGCAATACTATTTCAAATGCACCTAGAAACGATACTGCAAATATGACTAACAATAAGAAGAAAATAACATTAAACCAAACATTGGTTGATAGTGCATTTAAAGCATCTGCTCCAAATACAGCACTTACAATTGTTCCTAAAAGGGTGTAAATTACAATGATTGATAAACCATAAATAGTTGCATTTTTAATTCCAGCTGCTTTACTTTTACTTTGTTTGGTAAAAAAACTCACCGTCATTGGTATCATTGGAAATACACAAGGTGTTAATAAAGCCGCAAAACCAGAAAAGAATGCAATAATAAATATGGTTAATAAACTTTTATTAGACGATTTTTTATTTTTTTGGGTTTTAATTTCTTTTACTATTTCTTTTGATTTTTGTTTATTAAAATCGATAGTTTCAGGGTTTTTTTCTGAAATTTTAAAATTTAAATCAACAACTGTTGGAGGTAAACAACTTTCATCATCACACACCATAAATTCTAATTCACCAACAATAGTAGACGTTTTTTTAGAAAGTATTTTAACCCGTTGCTTAAACATTGCTTTTTCTTCGAAATATTTAATTTCCATTTGAAAAACGGCATCAAAAACTGTATGACCTTCCTCTTCTATTGTGCTTCCTACTAATTCATAATCATCATTTTTTTCAAAATTAAATGATGTAGCTATTGGCCCATTTTCTGGTACATTTTGAGAATATAAATGCCAACCTTCTTCAATAGTGGCTGTTATAATTAAATCAAATTCTGAGTCTGATATTTTATCTACAGATGTTGACCATTTTACTGGATCATAAATTTGGGAAAAACTTGAGACACTAAAAACTAATAAGAATAGAAGTAAAATTATTTTTTTCATATTAAAAGTCTGTTTCTTTTATTATAATTTGTCAAAAATAGACAATATAAGTTACTCTGTCGTTTTGGATGTACATTTCACCATATATAATGTGTTAAACTTTTCTTAATATCTTGTTCATCTATTTCTTTTATAGCAAATTTTGAAAATTTTGAAAAAAAATAGGGTTTTCCCCTACTATTATATGCTGAATCCATAAACATTGTTCAATTAGTACAAATAAGGTAACATATAATTTTTAGTAACTGCAATTTACCCTACATTTGAAGTAGCTATAAGGATAAATAAATCAGCCCCGAAGACTTTTTTTATAGCAAAAGGGTTTGTATAAAATTATATAAACCCTTTTTCTTTCGCTTTTAAAATTAACGCTCTATCATCATTCTCCTGAACATCAAAAATAGATTTTAACTGTTTTTTTCTTTTTTCTATACCTGCCATTGACATTGGGATAATATTTGGTAGCTCTTTCATTTTTGTACCAATAGACATTTCGTGCAATAATTGTCTATCAATTTTATCTAGTCTATAATCTATTGAAGTTTGTCTACGAAATAATTCTAATACAGATTTGCTATAATATGGAGAATTACCCATAACTGTTTTTATTGAAGTTACTAATTCATCCTTATTAATGTCGTTTTTTATTAAAAAACCATCAGGGTTTACATTTTTTAGAACAACTTGTATTCTATAATTATCATTAAAAGTTGTAGCAACAATTATTTTACATTCAGGTAGTAGTTCTCTAATTTTAATACCAATATCTTCACCCGATAATATTTTTCCATCAGTAGAAGGAGGTAATGAAATATCTAAAAAAACAATATCTATTCCTTTCGTTTTTGATGCTTCACTAATTTTTTGAATTGCATCGTCAGAATTATGAACTATTGTAATATTAAAATTTACATCTTTATTTTCCGCACCAATAAAATCAAAAGCACTTTTATAAGCATCTGCTATTATAGGGTGATCATCAATTATTAAAACATTATACATATTTCTCATAATTCTAAATTTATATTGAACACGATACAAAGATAGTTGTTCCTTTGTTAATTATAGAATTAACTTCAAAAACACCCTTTAATTTACTGACTCTAGATTGCATGTTTTTTAACCCAATTCCTTTTCTTTTCTCATTAATATTAAAACCAATACCATTATCTTTAATAAATAAATTTAAGGTATTATAATCTAACAATTCAAATTGAATATCTACTCTATTTGCTTTGGAATATTTAATACAGTTTTGTAAAGCTTCTTGTATAATACGGTATAAATTAATTTTTATTTTATCACTTATTTTATCCCAATAAATTTCTTTATCAGCATTCATTTCGCATTCAAAATTACCTAATGTGCTTTTTTGTTCTATTAAATTTTCAATGATTTTATAAAAGTCGACCTTTGAAGATAGAATATCACTTTTTAATTCATGAGAGATTGCTCTAATTTCTTTTTCAATATTTTGAAGCTCATCTATATAAAATTGCTGTTTTTTTGAATCATTTTCATTAACAGTTAAAAAACCTAAACCAATTCTAGTTCCAAAAATTTTCCCTAAAACTCCATCATGTAAATCTTCAGAAATTCTATGTCGTTCTTTTAAACGCCCTTCTTCTAATTTAGATTGTTGTTTTAACATTAAAGAAAAAATTTCTTCATTCGATTTTTGTTGCTCTCTTTCAAATAATAATTCCTTATTTTTTGTTCTTTGAACTTTTAAAAAATAGGCCAAAGACAGCATTAAAATAGTTAAAAAGGAACCAACTATAATTAGTACTTTTTGCTGTGATAATTTTTCTGTTTCAACAATATATTCGTCTGTTTCAAAACGAATTCTTGTGAATTTATTTCTAATTTTTCGTTCTTCAACTTGAAGACTGTCATTTAAATGAACATAATTTGATAAATAGTTACTCGCATTTAATTTATCTACTTTGGATAATAACAGTAAGGATTCTAACTTATCTCTATTATTTTCAACTTTATTTGCCAAACTTAAAGCTTCATTAGCCAATTTAACAGCTTTTAAAGTATCTCGTTTTAATGCATAAAATTCAGATAAATGCCGCTTACTAATTACAACACCTGAAAGATTATGGATACTATCTCTAATTTTAAATGCTTTATAAAGGTCTTCAATTACATTTGTACTATCTCCATCTAAAAATTTTGTGTATGCAATATTGTCAATTAATCGAGCATACAAATTAACATTTCTACTTTTTAAATTATTATTTTCTAAAGCTCTTTCGAAATTTTCAATTGATTTATGATAGTCTTTGAGCTTTTGATAAACTAGCCCTAGATTACTTAAACTTCCTTCTTTTAATATACTTTTCCTCTTATTTTTAACCTTTTCAAGATACTCAAGTGATTTATTATGATAATAAATTGCCTTATCATATTCTTCCAACTCCATATAAACTAAGCCTAAATAATTATAGCAATTATAAATGTTTAAATTTTTATTTAACTTTTTAAAAATGGTAAGCGCTTCAAAAATTAAAACTTCACTTCCTGTATAATCCTTTAAACGGCCTTGGATAAACCCCATATTATACAACATTTTAGCTGTATAATATTCATGCTTTATAAGTTTAAAATTTTTGTAAGCTTCATGGTAATGATAATAAGCACTGTCAAATACTTCACTTTTAAAATAATAAGAAGCATAATTCCAATGTGCATCTCCTATTTTAAAAGTATCCCTAAGTTTTTTGGATAAAATTAATGCTTGAAAATTCACTTTCTTAAATAAAGTAACATCATTCAAATTATCTGCTTCAAAAGCAATTTTTGAATAATACTTATTTTTAATGGAGTCTGTACTTAGTATATTGGTATAATTATACGCTTTTTGTAAAATTCTCTCTCTACTATTTACATCTAGTTTTCTGTTTTTTGATTGTTGTATCCAACGTGTAATACTATCATGTTTTACACTATTCTTATTTTTATTAAATGTTAAGTCATTCTTACAACTTAACATTAAAAATGAACAGTAGCAAAATAAATAACCAACAGCAGTATTATGGAATTTAACTTTCAAGTTTTTTAAGAATTTGTAAAACAAAACTACTAAAAAAGCCTTAAACAAAAGTTTAAGGCTTTTTTAAACTAACAATATGTTAATTGATATATTATTAATTTATTATTCTCTCGAATTATCAACAGTAGCAGTTCCATCTTCGCCAGTTGTAAAAAGGGCGTCTTGATAATTATCGGTATCTTGTGTATAAAGTGATTGGTCATCTGCTAAATCATCAGAAGTACAAGAAGTAAATGCCATAAAAAATAAAGAAAATGCGAAAATAAATTTAACTGCTTTCATAATATTGGGAGTTTTAAGAATTTAAAAAATATGTTTATAATTTGTTCTAACTTTAACTACTTATGTTATTGACTCCCTAATTTAATGGGTTAACCAATTGCAATAAATAATTATTTTATACTAAAGTACTTTAATTAAGATAGTTAACTCCCAACATACTCTTATCTTTAGTAAAACAGTACTATGTAAACGTGAAACTGTACTTTTTGAAAGGGAAACCTAATTTAAGGATTGATATGAATATTCTGATAAGTCTTTATTCATACTTTCTATGTTTCCAATATAAGTTTTGGTAAATGGTACTTCATGTCTATTTCTTTTAATAGTACAAATAAATTTACCATATTGAATTCTAGATACAAAATTTTTGTTAATGATATAACTCTTATGAATTCTGTGAAAATTATTTGGTAAAATAGCTTCAAATGTTTTAAGTGTTTTATAAGCGCTAATAATATTACCATCATTCATATAAAAATCTGTAGTATTATTGTCTGCTTTCAAGAAAAGTATTTCATCTGTTTTTAAATATTGATAATCTTTATACGATTTTAAACAAATATTTTTTCTTGATTGAGCTGGTATTTTTTTAAGCACTTTTAAAACTGATTTACGAATTTCTAGCTCTGTTAAAGGATTTAATAAAAAATCGAAAAAGCCATTTTTTATAACATCATACACCTTTTCTTTTGAAGAGGATATCGCTATAAAAACTGGAAAATCATCATTAAATAAATTTAACTCTTGTGCAAACTTAAAAGGATTTTCAATAATATTATCTATATTAAAAAAAACTAAATCTGGTGTTTCTTTTAATATAGTATTCATTGCACTGTTGTACTCGCTAGAAGCACCTATACAATTAAATTCGTAATAATCTTCTAAAACATTTTTAATGCTTTGAATTGATTGAGTGTTATTGTCTATGATAAAATAGTTACGCATAATTTTGGAGGGGACAAGTTTAATTTATACAAATTTACTAAAGTTATTAGAAAGCTTTGTATGGTTTCTCCTTACTTTTTTTACGGAAAAACCCGCATTTAATTAACTCTATTTTACTAATTTTATTATTATAATCTGGGTAAGGTTTATTTTATACAGCTATATGTTAACCCCTTATAAAATAGATAATTAACTTAGTTGTAAATTATTTTAGGTTAACAATAATGAATAAAAAACGAACTAAATATAAAAAATCAAAGACTTCTATAGACATGAAAAGAACTACAACATCGAATTCTAAAAATAATATTAATACTCCTAAAGGTTCAAAAAACAATACTTCTGAGAATAATCTTGAACAACAAAATAATCGTTATCCTAGTGATATTCAAGGTTTATTTGAACGTTTAGGAATTGAGTAAAACAAATCAATTCTAAAAAATTTATTAGTTAGAAGGAGTGTGAAATACACTTCTTTATTTTTTTAATTTACTTTTTCTAAAGTAAAAAAGCTGAAACATTAATGTTTCAGCTTTTAAGTACCTCGAGCGGG
>NZ_JASFZF010000062.1:0-6389 GCF_046055765.1 Lutibacter sp.
AGCTCCAAAATATTTTTACGAATTGAAGTTTGAAAAACCTGGTGATTTAGTAATGCCTATTATTGTTGAATTTGAATATGAAGATGGTACTAAAGAACGCAAACAATATCCTGCTCAAATTTGGAGATTGAATGATAAAGAAGTCACTAAAGTTTTCCCTTCAAGCAAAGCAATAAAAAAAATTACTATAGATCCTGATGAAGAAACTGCCGATGTAGATTTAAGCAATAATAGTTGGCCTAAAAATAAAGACACAAAATTTGAAAAATTTAAACGAGAACAAATTAAAGGATAATAAAAAAAGCCACTCAATTGAGTGGCTTTTTTTATGAATTTATTCTTCTATTTCAATAGTGTATTTACTCAGCAAACCTGGTAGTCCAACTATTGAAAATTTTGCTTTTTTTATACTATTCAATTCGGGATCAAGCAAATAATTATAAGCTGTTCTAAAATCTGCTTTTTCTAATATTGAATGATTAAAAATTGTTCCTGACAAATCACAATCCTTAAAATTAGCATTTATTAAATTGGTTTCGGTAAAATCAATTTCAAGTAATTTACACTCTTTAAATATGATTCCTTTCAGTTTTAATTTATAGAATGAAACCAAATTTAAATAACAATTTTCAAAGTTAAGTTGTAGTAAAAATTCATCACAATTATGGAATTGAATTCCTAAAACTTTACAATTCTTAAACTCTACATCTTTTAAAGATGTGTTTTTAAAACTTGTTAAACTAAAATTACAAGTATCAAATTCACATTCAATAAAAGCACTATTTGATACATCAGAATTAGAAAATATACAATCTATAAAAGTACAATTATCATATTCTCCTCTAGTAAATTTTTCAATTGAAAAATCTTTTTTCTCAAATACTTTATCCTCAATAAATAAATCTGACACTTTAAATATTATGCTTTTGTTTTACGAAACATAAAGTATAACCCAATTAGTACTAATGGTACACTTAAAACTTGTCCTGTATTTAATCCTAAAACCCAATCTTCACGACCTTCAACTTGTGCTTCCTTAAAGAATTCAATCACAAATCTAACGGTCCATAATAGCACGAAAAATAACCCGAAAAGATAACCTTGTTTTTCTTTTTTATTAGTTTTCCAATATACGAACCAAAGGATTACAAAAATTGCTAAATAGCAAATTGCTTCATATAACTGAGCTGGATGACGTGGAAAATCTTCTCCTAAACGTTTAAATACAAAACCATAATTGGAATTTGTAGGTTTTCCAATAATTTCAGAATTCATTAAATTACCTAATCTAACAAACATGGCTCCTATTGCTACTGGCACAACAATCCTATCTAATATAAAAAATATGGGTTTTTTAAGCACTTTTTTACTAAATAAATACATGGCTATAATTATCCCAATAGCTGCACCATGACTTGCTAAGCCTCTATAGCCTGTAACTTCAAAAGTTGGAGAAAATCGAACTGGCAAAATTACTTCTAATGGATGTTGAAATAAAAAAGAGGGGTCATAAAACAAGAAATGTCCTAAACGTGCACCAATTAATGTTGCAACAACAATATAAATAAATAAAGAATCTAATTTTTCTATTGAAATTTTCTCATTAATAAATATTTTTTTCATTAAATACAAGCCTATCATAAAAGCTAATACAAACATTAAACTGTAATAACGAATGGCAACAGGTCCTAATTTAAATAATATTGGTGAAGGATTCCAGTCTATTTGAAGTAGCATCATTTTTTTGATTTATTTTTTTAATTAAGTTATAAAAGTAAGCTATTTTTTATTAGCTATTTCGTCTTTTTCAGGAACAGGATCATAACCACTTCCACCCCATGGATGACAACTCCCAATTCGTTTAATGGCTAATTTTCCGCCTTTAAAAAACCCATGTTTTTGAAGTGCTTCTAATGTATAGCTAGAGCACGTTGGTGAATATCTACAACTTGATGGCGTGTAAGGCGAAATTGCCGCTTGGTAAAAGCGCACGAGCCAAATAAAAGGAATTGCCAATATTTTAGTGAAACTTTTCAATTTAATTTACTGAAAAAGTTGTACCATCTTTTCCATCTTTTAATTGAATACCTAAAGATGCTAGTTCATCACGAATTTTATCAGAAAGATTCCAATCTTTATTATCACGCGCATCTTTACGCATTTGAATCAATAGTTCTATAACCCCATTTATTTTATCTGAACTATCTTGTTCAACTTCATTTTTTAACCCTAAAACATCAAAAACAAACGTATGTATTGTTGCTTTAAATTCTTGTAAGTCATTCACTGTTAAAGTTTCTTTTTTGTCAATTAATAAATTGACATATTTTACAGCTTCAAATAATTGTGCAATTAAAACCGGACTATTAAAATCGTCGTTCATTGCATCGTAACATTTTTGTTTCCAAGCTTTAATATCAATTGAAGATGAAGATGAAGTTTCAATTTTATCTAATACATTAATTGCCTCAATTAGTTTTAAATACCCTTTTTCTGAAGCTTCTAAACCTGCACTTGTAAAATCTAAAATACTTCTGTAATTAGCTTGAAACATAAAAAAACGAGTAGCACTTGGCGAAAATGGTTTACTTAAAATATTATTTTCACCTGTAAATATCTCATTTGGTAAAATATAATTTCCCGTTGATTTAGACATTTTTTGACCATTTAAAATCAACATATTTGTGTGCATCCAATAATTAACAGGATGTACATGATTGTTCACATTAGACTGTGCAATTTCACATTCATGATGTGGGAATTTTAAATCCATTCCACCTCCATGAATATCAAAAGTTTTTCCTAAATATTTTGTGCTCATTGCTGAACATTCTAAGTGCCAACCTGGAAAACCATCACTCCAAGGAGATGGCCAACGCATAATATGACTTTCATCTGCTTTTTTCCAAAGTGCAAAATCTTGTGGATTCTTCTTTTCCGATTGTCCATCTAACGTTCTTGTATTTTCAATAGAATCTTCAATTTTTCTCCCTGAAAGTATTCCGTAATTTTCAGTTTCATTATATTTTAATACATCAAAATACACAGACCCATTTACTTCATAAGCCATTCCTTTGGCTAATATGTCTTTAATAATTTCAATTTGCTCAATTATATGACCTGTAGCAGTTGGTTCAATGCTAGGTGGTAAAAAATTCAATTTGTGAAGAATTGTATGAAAATCAACAGTGTATTTTTGTACAACTTCCATAGGTTCTATTTTCTCTAAGCGTGCTTTTGTAGAAATTTTATCTTCGGAATCATCATCCGTCAAATGCCCAGCATCAGTAATATTACGCACGTATCTAACTTTATAACCTAAATGCTGTAAATAACGAAAAACCAAATCAAATGACATAAAAGTTCTTACATTTCCTAAATGTACATTACTGTAAACTGTAGGTCCACAAACGTACATTCCAACATTTCCTTCGAGAACTGGTTTGAAAATTTCTTTAGATTTACTTAAAGAATTGTATATTTTAAGCTGATTTGTTTTGTATAATTCCATTAATTATTAGTTGTTTTTAAAGTTGTAAAGATAAAAACAAATCCCTAATGGAAAAATTTATACTACAATGGATTTTGTAGTATTTTTATTGAAGTAAAAAGAAAACCTAATTTAAATTAACTGAACTATAAACCCCCGTTAAAACGAGCTTATTTTGAGAAAATTTATCTTTTAAAAAACCTTGAATAGTTTCTACACCACGTTTTTTAATATTCGTAGTTTTATTGAAAAAATCTTCAATAAAAAAGGAGGAATCTTTTCCGTTAATTTGAAAAGTAAAAGCTGCATCAGATAGTTTAAATGTACCTTTAGCGTAATCTAAAATTATATTTAAGTTATTAAAATCTGGCACAATTTTTAGCACCTCTAAATTTCCAAATCTTTGACTTAGAGCAACATTATCACCAACTTCATCTATTACAACATCAGATGAATTTGAAAATAAATTAGCATTGCTAAATGTTCCAAACGTAGCGTTTGGAACATTTTTTAAGGTTACATTTCCAGAATTTAAAGTGTTAATTATTACTGGAGAATTCGAAAATTTTAATTCATTTTTAACACCGCTAATAATTCCCCCAACAAAATTACCATAAGTTATATTAACTGATAATTTTTTATTTGAATTTGGAATATTTAACTTTCCATGTCTCACATTTAAATCGAATGTTGCATTTTTAGGTACTTTGATTTTAAAGTACTTTCTAACTTTAACTTTAGAATTTTTGTTGTCACTACTATAATAAATATTCTCACCCTGAATATTAATAGAATCTGAAAGTTTATGAATAGAATTTGAATAATTGTGAATTGAATCAAATTTACCTTCTTCTTTCATTTTTTTAATCATTTCCATAGCCATTTTACTAGCTTTCTTAGCTCCTTTTATCTGTTCTTTTAATTCAGATTTATTTTTAAGTATTTCTTTTCTAACTTTTTCGGCTATTTTTTTAGATTCAATCATTATATTCTTAAACTCTTTAGAGTTTTTAAACTCAATTATTTTAAGTTTATACTCATCAGAATTCCGTACTAAATCTAACCTTTCCTTATAACCACTTTCTTTAAATTTCTTCACTTGTTTTGCCACTCTTATTTTATAACCTTTCAAATAGGAAGAGTCTTTTTTATATGCATCATAATCAAATTCATCAAAATCCATCTCTGGCATTTCAGGCATTTCAAAATCAGGAAAATCTATATCAGGTATTTCAAAATGTGGAACGTCAATATCTGGAAAATTAAAATCGAAATCAAATTTAAAATCAAAATTAGTGGAGAGAGAAGTAATTTTAACTTTACTTTTATTCCCTAAAGCCTCAAACTTCCATTTTTTCAATATTTTTTCAGCTGCTGCTTTTGTGACACCTTCTACTTCCATTACGGCTTCAATGGATACTTCGTTTTTGTTCCAAGTTTCAATATCAACATCTGTATTTGTTGCATTTATTACAATTGCTACATCAGAATTTACTTTAAACTTTTCTTTAATTGTTTTATCAAATTTTTGTGCTTTAACACTTATAATTGTTAAAAATAATAATGTTAAAGTGACTATTTTGTGCCTGTAAGTTTTCATTTTGTGTGTTGTTAAGTTTTTTTAATTCGTTTAATTGCTCTTTAAGTTGGTACAATAATTTTAAACGCAGTTGTAAATTATTAATTAAAGCATTAATTGTTTTTTCATTCAAACCTTCAATGTTTAACTCGTTAGTAAGTAATTTATACTCATTGGTTAATTCTCCTATTTTCTCTAAATAACCATCTAACAACTCTTTATTTTTAGGGGTTTCTTTAAGGTTAGAAATTTCAGTATTAATACTTGCTAAATAAAAACTTTCTATATTCTTTAATTCTGGAGAAATACTTCCTAACCTTTCAATCTTAGCAGTTTTAGGTATTTTCTGAACTGTGTTTCCTGAAAAGTAAAAAATAGACGAACCTAAACCCACAATAACTAAAAACGATGCTGCAATCTTTAAAATATAATTGTACTTATTTTTAGTTATATTCATTTCTTGCTTCAATTTTACTTCAAAATTAATTCTATGATTTTTTGAAAGCTTACTTGTTTGCATTGACTCGTTTTTCAATAATTCTTTTAAATCTTTAGGCATAATTACACTGTTTTAATCGTCCTTTTAATTTGTTTTTACCACGCATTAACTGTGATCTTGATGAAACCTCAGTAATGTTTAACACTTTTGCAATTTCCTGATGATCAAATCCGTCAATTAAATACAAGTTTAAAACTACTTTGTATTTTTCGGGTAAACTGTTAATTGCTGAAGTAACAATAACTGTTGTAACTTCTTCTTTAACGGTCCAATCACCATCATCTGCAATGGTTAGTTCTTTTTCTTCAATTGATACCAACTCAATTCTTTTCTTTTTCAAATAATCAATGCATTGATTAATTACAATTCTTTTAATCCAGGAGCCTATAGTAACTTCACCTTTAAAGCTATGTATGTTTTTAAAAACTTTTAAAAATGCCTCTTGCATCATATCTTCAGCAACAAAGCTATCTTTCACATACCTTAGTGCTATAGTGAACATTGCTTTGCAATACATATCATACAATTGCATTTGTGCTTTTGTATTGTTTTGCTTACAATCTTCAACAATTTTGTTGTTTAAAAAAACGTTTTACTCATTCAGTTGGTCACTTCTATTTATAAAGACGAAACATTATTTTGAGTGTTGCATTTTTATCAAAATAAATATTTTAAATTTACGACAATTATTGAGTTTGAAGTATGACCAAGAAAAAATCAATAAAATCTGCATTACAAGAAGTTAAAGGAATTCAGCAGCCTGCGACTACTAATAATCTGTCTATAAATAAAATTAAACGGCAAAGAAATAAACAACCTTC
>NZ_JASFZF010000063.1:0-25942 GCF_046055765.1 Lutibacter sp.
GCGATAAGTCCTTTTAGTTTTATATGATTATATAAATAGTGTTCTTGCTCGCTTATTGTTTAAGAGAGTTCCACCACCAATTCATATTTAAATTATTTATCTTCATTATTTATGACAAATGTAACATAGATTTTTAAATGAACAAATTATTAAACAAATTTTTATCTTAAACTATACTTAAAATTTGTATAGTTATTATTAGCAAAACCATAGCTATAGGATAAACCGTAGCATAAGCAACCGCTGGTGCATCGGCATCAACCATATTGTCGATTGCTGCTAAACCAGGTGTACTTGTCATACTACCTGTTAAGGTTCCTAATAAGGTTAATAAATTCATTTTTAGAAAATATTTAGCCACAACTGTTGTAATTATCATAGGAATTAATGTGATAATCATCCCATATAAAAACAATTCAATTCCATAGTTTTGGAAAGTTGCTTCTAAACTCGAACCTGCGCTTGTACCAACCGCAGCTAAGAAGAATAACAAACCGAATTGTCGTAAAATTTGATTTGCGGCACCTGTCATAGTCCACATAATAGGTCCTGTTTTTCCAGTTCTACCAAGTATAAGCGCAAGTAATAATATACCTCCCGTTAAACCCAAACTAAAAGAAAAATCTCCAAACGTAATACTTAATTTACCTACTAATATTCCTAAAATAATTCCAAAAGAAATTGGTAAAAAATCGGTATTTGATAATTTTTTATCATCGTTACCAAAAATTCTAGTCACTTTTTGCATATTCTCTGTTGAGCAAATAACCATTATTTTATCACCAAATTGTAATTTAGAAGAAGGACTAGGTGAAATGTTAATCCCAGATCTCCTAATTCTAGTGACTGTTGCGTGGTATTTATTTAATAAATGAAGTTGACCTAATGTTTTTTTGACTACTTCTTTATTGGTTACTAATAAAAATTTCACATCAAAATTAGAACTTAATGGTATAGATTTTTTGGTTTCATGACCAATTAGTAATTTAACACGTTCTAAGGCTTCTTCTGTACCAACTGCTTTTATTAAGTCTCCTTTTCTAAAAATAGTTTCAAGTTCAGGGACAAAAGCTACATTGTTTTGTAAAACTCTAGAAATTACAGCTTTGGTCATAAATCGAATATTTAATTCTTCAAAACTTTTACCTATTACATTTTCATTTTCTATAATAAAATGTTTTTGTAAAATTTCAGGATATTCTGTTGCTATTTCACTTTTATATTGTTTTTCTTCCTCCACTATTTTAACTCCTAATATTTTTGGCAATAAGCTTACAAATAAGATAACTCCAATTACCCCAAATGGATATCCAATTCCATAACCAATAGAAGCTAAAGAAGATCCTGTTACATCAATTGCTACTGCCAAACCAGGAGTACTAGTTAATGAACCACTTAATAACCCAATAACTAAATTTTTATCTACCCCTCCAAAATAATAGATTAAAAAACTAATTATGCCTGCACTTATCACCAATAAACTAGCTAATAATGCAAGTTCACGTCCATTTTTTTTAAAAGATTCAAAAAAACTTGGCCCTGCTTGAATTCCTACTGTAAAAATAAAAAGCACTAAGCCTAAATATTGAAAATCTTTAGGTACAACTATGCCATAATGGCCAAAAAGCAATGCTACAAAAATAACTGCTGAAACATCTAATGATATTCCTTTGATTTTAATTCTACCAATTACAAAACCAATAAAAATAATTAAAAATAAAACAAAGTAACTATTACTAAATAAATTCATTTTAATAAATTTTTAACAAAATTACGGACAAATTCAATGTTATGAATTTAATATTTATAAAAATAACGAAAACGTTTCCTTTTAAAAACATAAAAACCCAAACAAATGTTTGGGTTTTTATTTTATAATTTAAACATCTTTAAACCAATGAACCTAAATAACGTTCTGCATCTAATGCCGCCATACATCCAGTACCAGCAGCAGTAACGGCTTGTCTGTATTCTTTATCTTGAACATCACCAGCCGCAAAAACGCCTGGTAAATTAGTTTTGGTCGATTTACCTTTGGTTTTTAAATAACCTACTTCATCCATATCTAAAACATCTTTAAAAATATCTGTATTTGGTTTATGACCGATGGCAATAAAAACCCCAGTTACATCAATCACTTCTTTTTTACTTGTTTTATTATTTATAGCTCTAACTCCTATAACTACATTATCACCTAAAACCTCATCAATTTCAGTGTTATATTTAACTTCTAAATTAGGAGTGTTTTCAACTCTTTTTTGCATAGCTTTTGAAGCTCTCATATAATCTTTACGAACTAAAATAGTTACTTTTTTACAAATATTAGCCAAATAAGTAGCTTCTTCAGCAGCAGTATCACCGGCTCCAACAACTACAACATCTTGCCCTTTATAAAAGAAGCCATCACAAGTAGCACAAGCAGAAACTCCTCCACCAATTAAACGTTGTTCACTTTCTAATCCTAAATATTTAGCAGTAGCTCCTGTTGTAATAATTACAGTTTCAGCTTCAACAATTTTAGATTCATCAATGGTTACCTTATGAATTCCACCTACTTTATCACTAAAATCTACTTTTGTAACCAATCCAAATCTTACTTCAGTTCCAAAACGCTCAGCCTGATTTTTTAAATCTTCCATCATTGCAGTTCCATCTGTTCCTTTTGGATATCCTGGGAAATTATCAACTTCAGTAGTTGTAGTTAATTGACCTCCCATTTGCATTCCTGTGTACATTATGGGTTTTAAATCTGCTCTTGCAGCATATATTGCTGCTGTATAACCTGCTGGTCCTGAACCTATAATCAAACACTTTATTCTTTCAACTGTATTAGACATATTTTATACTTTTTAATTTTACAAAGAACAAATTTAGAGCAAAATATTATAAATTTACCTCTTTATTTATAATTTTTCATAATGCTATTATAAGTATTTACAATAGACTATAAATCTTAAAGAAATAGCATATTTTTACATAAATTTAAATGATTATATTTTTATAAAATGAGTGAAACACAAAACATCAATTCAGTTGAAAACCTTGAAAATATTTTAAATTCAGAAATAGCAGTCTTACTCTATTTTAATACAACTTCTTGTAATGTTGGAGAATCATTAGAACCAAAAGTTAAAAACTTACTTATTTCTAATTTCCCTAAAATTAATTTTTACACTATTGATTTGAACTTTTCTCCAGAAATAGCTGCAAAATATAGTGCCTTTGTTGAGCCCACTATTTTACTATTTTTTGAAGGAAAAGAAACAATAAGAAAAAGTAGAAATATTGGTATTTATGAACTTCAAAAAGCCATTGAAAGACCTTATCATTTAATTTTTGAATAATTGCTTGTATAATGTATTAATAGTTTTATATTTGCAGTCCGAAATTATTCGGGGTGTAGCGTAGCCCGGTTATCGCGCCACGTTTGGGACGTGGAGGCCGCAGGTTCGAATCCTGCCACCCCGACAATATTTTTCAAAAATCAGTAAATTAATTTTAATTTACCGTCATTAAAAAGCCGATGTAGCTCAGCTGGCTAGAGCAGCTGATTTGTAATCAGCAGGTCGTGGGTTCGAGTCCCTCTATCGGCTCAAAAGCCTCTTCAAATGAAGAGGCTTTTTTATTTTATATTCATTAAAATACAACCATAAAACTCCTTGAAAATTATTACTTATTTATCAATAATTTAAAGTACACTTCAAAAAAGTATATAAATCTGTTTTCTAGTTACATATATTCATTAAATTTGTGTGAAATTTATAACCATTTATATATGCTAATTATTGGAATTGCTGGAGGAACAGGTAGTGGTAAAACTACCGTAGTCAATCAAATTTTACATGAATTACCTGTTGATGAAGTTTGTGTAATCTCACAAGATTCTTACTACAACCAAACAGAAAATTTATCGTATGAAGAACGTACCAAAATAAACTTTGATCATCCCAATGCAATTGATTTTAACTTATTAGTTTCTCATTTAAAAGAACTAAGAGAAGGTAAAATTATTGAACAACCTGTTTATTCTTTTGTTACACACAACAGAACGCAAGATACTTTAATAACACACCCAAGAAAAGTAGTTATTGTTGAAGGTATTCTAATTTTTAACAATAAAAAATTACGTGATTTATTTGATATAAAAATATTTGTACATGCTGATACTGATGAACGATTAATTAGAAGAATAAAACGTGATGTTGAAGAACGAGGTAGAGATGTTACTGAAGTAATAAATCGTTATAAAAACACGTTAAAGCCTATGCATCAGCAATTTATTGAACCAACAAAAAATTACGCAGATATCATAATACCAAACGATCGTTATAACACAGTAGCTGTAGATATTGTTAGAACTGTAATTACCAATAAATTATAATTTATGACTTTTAAACAATTCAAAAATAAACCAATTGTAAAGTTTATTACAAACAAATACGTCATTGTATTTGTGTTTTTTATTATTTGGATGTTTTTTTTTGACGAAAACTCTTTACTAAATCATTTAGAGTTTAATAAAGAAATTAATAAACTTAATTCTAAAAAAGAATACTATCAAAGAGAAATTAAACAAGATAAAGAATTGATAAAAAAGCTAGAAGATAAAGAAGAATTAGAAAAATTTGCTAGAGAACAGTACCATATGAAAAAGGAAAATGAAGAAATTTATTTAATAGAATATGATACATTAGAAAAAAATAGCAATAATTAAAATTATTATGAGCACTTTTATAACCCAAGATTTTGAACCTAGTTCTGCAGCAGCCTGGAAACAAAAAATTCAATTCGATTTAAAAGGCGCTGATTATAACGAAACACTACTTACCAAAACAAACGAAGGAATTACTATCAAACCTTTTTATCATTTAGATAATTTTGAGAAATTAGAAATTCCTATTTCAGAAAATGACTTTAAAATTTGTCAAAAAATTATTATAACTTCTGAAGAAGAATCAAATAAAATAGCAATAGAGGTAATAAATCGTGGTGCAAATGCTTTAAAATTTGTTGCAAAAACCCCCTTTAATTCCTCTATTTTATTTCAAAACCTCTTATTTAAAAATATTGAATTTCATTTTCAGTTTGAGTTTTTATCAGAAGAATTTATCCGAAAACTTCATGAATTTCTTAAAAACGAAATAGTTTTTTTTAATATAGATATCGTTGGAAATTTAGCAAAAACTGGAAACTGGTACGCTTCTTTAAATGAAGATTTCAAAGTTCTAGAAAAACTTATTCAAAATAATAAAACTAAATTTATAATAAGTGTAAATGTAGATTTATATCAAAATGCTGGAGCAAATACAGTTCAACAAGTTGCTTATGCATTAACACACGCTAATGAATATTTAACAAAATTTGGTGGCGAAATAGCAAGTAAAATTCAATTTAATTTTACAATTGGAGGTAATTATTTTTTCGAAATCGCCAAAATTAGAGCGTTTAAATACCTCTATAATTTAATTCTTTCAACATATAATGTCACTGCAAATGCGCAAATATTTACCGAACCTAGTTTACGAAACAAAACTTTGTACGACTATAACGTAAATATGTTGAGAACGACTACCGAAAGTATGAGCGCTATTTTGAGTGGAGCCAATACCATTTCAAACGTTTCTTACGATACTGTTTTTCATAATTCAAATGAATTTGGAGATAGAATAGCCAGAAATCAATTATTAATTTTAAAGGAAGAAAGTTACTTTACAAATGCACAACACATAGCTACTAACTCCTATTATATTGAAGCAATAACAAAACAAATTGCCGAAAAGGCATTAGTTATTTTCAAAGAAATTGAAAAAAGTGGTGGTTTTTTACAACAGTTAAAAGAAGGAACTATTCAACGTAAAATTGTTGAAAATGCAAAAAAAGAACAAATTCAATTTAACAATGGTAATTTAATTTTATTAGGAACAAATAAGTATCCGAATGAGTTAGATAAAATGAAACATACTATTGAAGTGCATCCTTTTGTAGAACGAAACCCTAAGAAAACGCTTATAATTCCAATTATACCAAAGCGATTATCCGAAGAATTAGAACAAAAAAGATTGAAAAATGAAGCGTAAAGATTTTTCACAACTTACTATAGAAAGTTCTAATAAGAAGGATTCTTATTGTGAACATGAAAATTATATTGCTGGAATTGCTCCAAATTTAAGAGGTCCTTATTCAACAATGTATGTTCGCCGTCCTTGGACAATTCGTCAATATGCAGGTTTTTCAACTGCTGAAGAAAGTAATGCATTTTACCGAAAAAATTTGGCTGCAGGTCAAAAAGGGCTCTCAGTTGCTTTTGATTTAGCAACACATCGTGGTTACGATTCTGATCACGAACGCGTACAGGGCGATGTGGGTAAAGCAGGTGTTGCAATAGATTCTGTGGAAGATATGAAAGTGCTATTCGATCAAATTCCGCTAGATAAAATGTCGGTTTCTATGACAATGAATGGTGCTGTTTTGCCAATTTTAGCATTTTATATTGTTGCAGCAATGGAACAAGGTGTTGAAAAAAAATTATTAGCAGGAACCATTCAAAACGATATATTAAAAGAGTTTATGGTGCGTAATACTTACATTTATCCACCAACACCATCCATGAAAATTATTGCTGATATTTTTGCATACGCAAGTAAAAACATGCCCAAATTTAACTCCATTTCCATTTCGGGCTATCACATGCAAGAAGCTGGTGCCACACCAGAAATTGAATTAGCTTACACCTTAGCCGACGGCTTAGAATACATAAAAATCGGTATAGCAAGTGGAATGGATATAGATTCTTTTGCACCTAGATTATCATTTTTCTGGGCTATTGGAATGGATCATTTTAGCGAAATTGCAAAATTACGTGCTGCCCGTATGCTTTGGGCTAAAATTATAAAAAAATTCAACCCTAAAAATAAAAAATCATTAGCATTACGTACCCATTGTCAAACCAGCGGTTGGAGTTTAACGGAGCAAGATCCTTTTAATAACGTTGCTAGAACAACCATTGAAGCCATGGCTGCGGCTTTGGGAGGAACGCAAAGTTTACATACCAATGCGTTAGATGAAGCCATTGCTTTACCAACAGATTTTTCAGCAAGAATAGCTAGAAATACACAAATTTATATTCAAGAAGAAACTAACATTACAAAAACTGTTGATCCATGGGCTGGTTCTACTTTTGTTGAAAACAGCACAGAAGAAATGGCTAACAAAGCTTGGAAATTATTACAAGAAGTTGATGAACTTGGTGGAATGACAAAAGCTATTGAACTTGGAATCCCAAAAATGCGTATTGAAGAAGCTGCCGCAAAAAAGCAAGCAAAAATTGATAGCAATCAAGATACTATTGTTGGTGTAAACAACTATCAATTAGAACAAGAAGATCCGCTACAAATTTTAGAAGTTGATAACGAAGCTGTTAGAAAGTCTCAAATTAAACGTTTAAATGAATTAAAAACAACTAGAAATACTTCTGAAGTTAACATTGCATTACAAAATTTAACCAATTGTGCGAAATCAGGTAATGGAAATTTATTAGATTTGGCAGTAGAAGCTGCTAAAAAAAGAGCAACTTTAGGCGAAATTTCGGATGCATTAGAAGTAATTTTCGGAAGATATAAAGCAACTATTAAATCTATTTCAGGGGTGTATAGTAAAGAAATTAAAAACGATAAAGAATTTAAAAAAGCCAAAAATTTAGCAAATGAATTTGCTGAATTAGAAGGAAGACGCCCAAGAATTATGATTGCGAAATTGGGCCAAGACGGCCACGATCGTGGTGCTAAAGTAGTATCAACTGGCTATGCCGATTTAGGTTTTGATGTTGATATTGGACCTTTATTTCAAACACCAAAAGAAGCGGTTAAACAAGCTGTAGAAAATGATGTTCATGTTTTAGGAATTTCATCTTTAGCTGCAGGTCATAAAACATTGATTCCTCAAGTAATTTCGGAACTAAAAAAATATAATCGTGAAGATATTATGGTAATTGCTGGAGGTGTAATTCCTGCTCAGGATTATCAATTTTTATTTGATGTGGGCGTTGTAGGTGTATATGGTCCTGGAACAAAAATTTCTAAAGCAGCCATTGAAATTTTAGCTATTTTAATTGATAGTGTAGCTGAATAACAATATAATATACATAAAATGAAGAATATTCTAAGTTCAATTTTAATTATTGCAATAGCATTTACAAGTTTTTCGCAAAACTCAAATGAATTATATGTAGGAGATAAAATCTCAGATTTCTCAGCTTCTGCTGATAATAGTACTATTTGGAATTCTAACGAGGTTAAAACTAATTTTTTAGTAGTTTATTTTTACCCAGCTGCAATGACTGGTGGTTGTACCAAACAAGCTTGTGCTTATAGAGATGATAAAGCCTCATTTGATAAAATGGGTGTTACCGTAATTGGTATTAGTGGTGATGAAGTAGAGAACTTAAAGCATTTTAAAGAATCCTATCAATTAAATTTCCCTTTATTATCAGACGTAAAAGGTACAATTGCAAAATTATTTGGTGTTCCAACTAAAGATGGTGGATCAATTACAAGAGAATTTAATGGTGAAAGTTTTTTACTGAAAAGAGGTGTAACAGCTTCAAGGTGGACTTTTGTTTTAGATAAAAACCAAACAATTATTTATAAAAACTCCGAAGTAAATGCTTCTGAAGATAGCAAAAATATACAAGAAATAATTAAAAATTTCACAGCGAATTAATCTTGTAATGCAAAAACTTTACGCAATAAATCTGTAGTACGACTGCTAAATTTAGTCCTAATGTTGTTTTCCTCTACTTCAACCATCGTATAAACACCTTTTAATGCTTCACCTGTAACATAATCTGTTAAATCTGGGTTTACATCCTTTGTAAATGGCAAGTTGTTGTATTTTGTAATTAAATCAGTCCAAATTTTATCAGCTCCTACTTTCTTGAATGAATTATTTATAATTGGATTAAATTTTTGGTACAAAGCATCAGAAGTTTCAATTTGTAAATATTGAGTTGCTGCATTTTTATCTCCTAATAAAATATTTTTAGCATCGGCAAAAGTCATTCCTTTAATGGCATCAACAAAGATTGGAATAGCCTCATTCACAGCATCTTCAGCAGCTCTATTTAGTACTTTCAAACCTTCATCGGCTAATTTAGATAATCCAATTTTCCGTAATGTATTATCAACTTTCTGTAATTCTTCAGGAAGTAAAATACGCACTAATTCATTTTTAAAAAAACCATCTTTAATAGCCAACGTACCAACTTGATTCGTAATTCCATTATTTAAAGCTTCTTTTAAACCTCTAGCAATTTGATCATTTGTAATTCCACCATTTGGTAATTGATTTATTACTTGTTGTAATTCTGCACAACCTGAAAGCTGAAATACAGCAATCAATAAAAGCATTTTCTTTAACATGATAATAGATTTGATTTTGGCGAATATAATTAAATTTACTTTTTAAAACTGTCTGTTTTCATATCATATCCGTACGGACAATGTTTACAACCACTTTTACAACAATATCCTCTTTTTAAATGATATTGCTCAGTAAAAACACGATAGCCTTTTTCATTTGTATAATAATCTCCTTTTTCCAAAGGAATTGGTTTTTTAAAATCCATAGGACAAAAATAAAAAACGCCCTGAAATTTCAGAGCGTTTTTAAAACTATTATTATTTATTGAATTTCAGGAGGGTATTCTGCCATAATCTCGGCAACAAATTCTTTAATTCTTTCTTCTTTTTTGGTAATATTACCAGAAGTATTTAATGCTCCACTTCCAATACCTTGCCAAGCTAATTCTTTTTTATTTGCATCAATTAAATCTACAAAAAGTGTGCCTTCTGTATATTTTGAAATGTGCATTCCAAAATTTGGCCCGTAATACCAAGGGTGCCAACCGTAATAGGTATTATTGTTATAAATATCTACTTTTTGACGGGATTTAGTAAAAATATTCACTAAAACATCTGGATTTTTAGATTTTGTAAACCCTTTGGCCAATAATTCGTATTCTACTGCTTTTAAAATTCTTTTTTTATCCAAATCAGAAATGTCAACTTTATCAATTCCTTTTTTATAAAAAGCAAAGGTTTTATAATTGGAAAAATCCGTTTTAGTATCATAATCTGTTGTAACTCTCACTGAACTACAAGATGCTACTAATAAAAGTAAGGTTATCAATAATAATTTTAAGGCTTTCATCTTTTGATAATTTTAAATATTAAAACAATTCTGATAATAATGAACCATCAATCAAATTTGGATACGTAACTTTTAATGTTAATCATCTTTTATAACAAAAAATACACCTTTGTTATAATTCAATTTCCTTCTTGAAATTTCATTATTTTCATTTCCTAAAAAGCATCTATGTCAAACACTTTTCATCCTCTATATTACTATCAAGAACTATACCAAAATAACTACTATGAATAGAAACCCAAGTTACATTTCGAAAAACTCTATCAATTTAAAATTGAGGAAAATTGTAAATCTGTAATCATTCTTTGTTTAATTTAATTAGAAATGATTAATAAAACCATATTATCTTTTAAAAACTAAAAAAATTAGTAATCATATATACACTATTTTTAAAATATACTTAGCTTTTTATTACTATTTTTGTTATATAATTCTTTTTAATAAAATAGCATTAATTATTTATTAATTTTAATTGTAATAAGCTACATATTTGATAAAATCACATATCGTAAAACTTATTAATTTTAGTTAAATTGCAAACTATAGAATTTAATTACACTTATGGAGAAAATAGCACCTTACAAACCAAAAAATAAAATTCGAATTGTCACAGCAGCATCTCTTTTTGATGGTCATGATGCAGCCATAAATATAATGCGAAGAATTATTCAATCAACTGGTGTTGAAGTTATTCATTTAGGCCATGACAGAAGTGTTGAAGAGGTTGTTAATTGTGCAATTCAGGAAGATGCAAATGCAATAGCATTAACATCCTACCAAGGTGGTCATAATGAATATTTTAAATATATGTATGACCTGCTAAAAGAAAAAGGGGCGCCTCAAATTAAAATATTTGGTGGTGGTGGTGGTGTAATTCTTCCTGAAGAGATTAAAGATTTAATAAGTTATGGTATAACTCGTATTTATTCTCCTGATGATGGGCGAAAAATGGGGTTACAAGGGATGATTAATGATATGATTGAGCAATCCGATTTTCCTACTGGTGAAATTATTGATTTTAAAATTGCTGATTTAACTAAAAGAAATCCTGCTCAATTAGCCAGGGTAATTTCAGCTGCAGAAAATTTCTCCCAAAAACACATCCAATTTATTTCAGAAATTAGAAATCAATCAAAAAAATCTGACATTCCAGTTTTAGGAATTACAGGAACTGGTGGTTCTGGTAAATCTTCAACTGTTGATGAATTGGTTAGACGCTATTTAATTGATTTTCCAAAAAAAACTATTGCTATAGTATCTGTCGATCCTTCTAAGCGAAAAACTGGCGGTGCTTTATTAGGAGATAGAATTAGAATGAATGCCATAAAAAACGAGCGTGTTTATATGCGTTCATTAGCCACAAGACAATCAAATTTAGCATTATCAAAACACGTAAGTGACGCTATTGACGTTTTAAAAGTTGCAGGTTTTGATTTGGTGATTTTAGAAACTTCGGGTATTGGACAAAGTGATACGGAGATTTTAGATCATTCTGATGTCTCTCTATATGTTATGACTCCAGAATATGGAGCCGCAACACAATTAGAAAAAATTGATATGATTGATTTTGCTGATGTTATTTCGCTTAATAAATTTGACAAACACGGTGCTTTGGATGCTTTAAGAGATATTAAAAAACAATATCAGCGTAATCATAATTTATGGGAAAGTAATGTTGAATCTATGCCAGTGTACGGAACTATTGCTTCCCAATTTAATGATCCAGGTACGAATGAATTATATGCTGTTTTAATTCAGAAATTAAACGAAAAAACAACAGCTAATTTCAAAAATAATTTTAAAGTTATAGATAAAACTAGCAAAAAGCAATTTATTATCCCTCCCAATAGAACACGTTATTTATCAGAAATAACAGAAAATAACAGAGCTTATAGCAAGGCTAGTTTCCAACAAAAAGAAGTTGCTCAAAAATTATTTGGAATTTATAAAACTATTGAAGCCATTACAAATGTCAAACTGAGCCTGTCGAAGTTCGGGTTAGAAGAAGAAAGTCTTCGACAAGCTCAGACTGACAAAAATAAAGACTTTTTAAAATTATTGGTTTCAGAATTTTCACGTGTTAAAATGGATTTAAATCCATACAACTGGCAACTAATTTTAAATTGGGAAGCTAAAAAACAATCGTACAAAAATGAAGTATATTCCTTTAAAGTTAGGGGAAAAGAAATCCATATTAAAACACATAGCGAATCTCTTTCTCACCTCCAAATACCTAAAATATCCTTACCAAAATATGAAGCTTGGGGAGATATTTTATTTTGGAGTTTAGAAGAAAACGTACCAGGTGAATTCCCTTATACTTCTGGGCTTTTCCCTTTTAAAAGAACTGGTGAAGACCCAACAAGAATGTTTGCTGGTGAAGGTGGACCAGAACGTACAAACAGACGTTTTCATTATGTAAGCTTAGGAATGCCCGCAAAACGATTATCAACAGCTTTTGATTCGGTTACTTTATATGGAAATGATCCACATATTAGACCCGATATTTATGGGAAAATAGGTAATGCAGGAGTTTCTATTTGCTGTTTAGATGATGCTAAAAAATTGTATTCAGGATTTGAATTAACAAATGCTCTAACTTCGGTTTCAATGACAATTAATGGTCCGGCTCCAATGATGTTAGGCTTTTTTATGAATGCAGCCATTGACCAAGAATGTGAAAAACACATTATTAAAAATGATTTAGAAAATGAAATTGAAGAAAAAATAATTTCAATTTATAAGAAAAAAGGTGTTATTAGGCCAAAATATCAAGGGAAATTACCTGAAGGAAATAACGGTTTAGGATTACTGCTTTTAGGGGTAACTGGTGATGAAGTTTTACCAAATAACATCTACCAAAAAATAAAAATTGAAACTATTGCTAAAGTACGTGGAACTGTACAAGCTGATATTTTAAAAGAAGATCAGGCTCAAAATACCTGCATTTTTTCTACTGAATTTGCATTGCGTTTAATGGGTGATGTTCAGGAATATTTCATAACAAATAATGTGAGAAACTTTTACTCTGTTTCTATTTCAGGATACCATATTGCTGAAGCTGGTGCTAATCCAATTTCTCAATTGGCATTTACTTTGGCAAATGGATTCACGTATGTAGAGTACTATTTATCACGAGGAATGGACATTAATAAATTTGGCCCAAACTTATCGTTCTTTTTCTCAAATGGTGTGGATCCTGAATATGCCGTAATTGGAAGAGTTGCTCGTAAAATTTGGGCAAAAGCGTTAAAAAATAAATATGGTGCAAACCCGAGAGCACAAATGTTAAAGTATCATATTCAAACTTCAGGAAGAAGTTTACATGCGCAAGAAATTGACTTTAACGATATTAGAACAACACTTCAGGCTTTGTATGCAATTTACGATAATTGCAATAGTTTACACACCAATGCGTATGATGAAGCTATTACCACTCCCACTGAAGAAAGTGTACGCAGAGCTATGGCAATTCAATTAATTATTAATAAAGAATTAGGGTTAACTAAAAACGAAAATCCAATTCAAGGCTCATTTATTATAGAAGAATTAACCGATTTGGTAGAAGAAGCAATTTATGTAGAATTTGATAGAATTACAGAACGTGGCGGTGTTTTAGGTGCTATGGAAACAATGTACCAACGCAGTAAAATACAAGAAGAAAGCTTGTATTATGAAACTCTAAAACACAACGGTGATTTTCCTATTATTGGTGTAAATACATTTTTAAGTAGCAAAGGATCACCTACTATTTTACCTCAGGAAGTTATTAGGGCAACTGAAGATGAAAAACAATATCAAATTACTGTTATTGAAAATTTAAATAAAGGAAATACTGATAAAGTTCAACATCAAATTGAGTTATTGAAACAAAAATCTATCAACAACGAAAATATTTTTGAACAATTAATGGAAGCCTGTAAAGTTTGTTCCATTGGTCAAATTACGGAAGCTTTATTTGAGGTTGGTGGTCAATACAGACGAAATATGTAATTTCTTTTTATTTATTAGCCTTTTGCTTATTTGTAAATACAAAAAAAGTAATAAGTTAAATGAAATTAGAAGTGTAAAAGCTTATAGAGTTACAATAAAGAATTTACGTAAATTTTATGAATTTTACGAAGGTGTTTTAATTCATTTATTAGCAATTGAACAAAGTCTTTTCCTTGAATTTTAGTACTTTCTAACTTCATACAGTCTTGATAAATTCTTTCAATAAAAAATCGAAGTGATTTGGCCAATTTCAGCTTTAAACTTTTACTATTTTGAGTTTCTACTTCAACTATTTTTGGAACAAGCCTATATGCATTCATAACTAAATTATCCGCATAGTTATCTGATTTATTTCCTGAACGATACATTAAAATCATATCCTTATCATCAGTAACATAAGATGCTACAGACCTTGATAATTTAAAAATATCTAAAGATTTTTTATAGATAACTAACTGACTTATATTTTGTTCTGAAGAATTAAACATTAACAATAAAGTATTTAAACAAATTTACTTCGTAATACCATAATTTATATTTATTAATTAAAGTAATAGTGTTAAATTCATTAATAATTTAATATTTTTACATAACAAATCTTTAAAAAATGAAAATTGATACCGTAAATTGGAAAATTTTAAGTTGTTTACAACAAAACGCTAGACAATCTAATACCGATATTGCGAAACAAGTAGGTATTACTTCACCCGCAGTTGCTGAACGAATTCGTAAACTAGAAGATGCAGGAATTATTGAAGGGTATCATGCGAAGGTTTCCCATTTTGAAACTGGTCATCAACTAAAAGCAATTATAACTTTAAGAGCTTTTATGGGCAGACTGAAACCTTTTATTGAAAAAGTAACTTTTTTTGATGAAGTTGTTAATTGTTATAGAATTACAGGGAACGAAAATATAGTTATGGAAGTTGTTTTAAACAATCAAAAACATTTAGAACAATTTATAGATCAAGTAATTACTTATGGTGAAACTAGAACTCATATTGTTTTATCAAATGTAATAGAAAATAACCCAATGGTAAAAAGAATAGATTTATAACTATTTTATAATTTATAAACTAACTCACAATATTAAAAATTACAAAACCATATATCGCAAAACGAACAAACCGTAAAGTACCAAATAATAAAACACCTTTAAGAGGATATTTTATCATTCCCCCAGCCAAACAAGTAATTGAAAACGGAATTGGAAGTAAAGCTCCAACCGCAATTAAAAACCCACCCCATTTTGTTGTATTTTTTAAATGTTTAACCATTTTATTTTCAAAATAATCTTTAACACTTCTAATTTTTAAAATTGCTTTTCCAATAAAATAGGATATAATCCCTCCTAAATAGGATAAGGATGCTAATAAAACTAAATTTAATATTGGATCGGCTGTTTTTTTAGACCAAGCGATAAAAATTTCTGGAGGAATTAAACCCAACAATGTTTCAGATAAAAAAAATATTAATAAAATAGCAAATCTTGAAAATGAAGCCGTTACTATTTCTAAGCCATCATTAATATTGTAAATATAATTATTAAATATCCATAATACAGCTACCAAAAAAAGTATAGGAGGTACTGCCTTTTTAGTGCTATCAATTAAAAATTTATAAAAGCCTGTGTAAGCATAATATTGATGAAGTAGTTGTATTTTAGATTTTTTTCTCCCCTTTACTTTGCTCATTCGTTATTTATAATTATTCTAAATTAATTATTATAATGAGCAAAATAGGTTTTATTTAAATTTAAAAAGTCATTTATGTTACACAAATAGTATTTTTTTAGAAAAGATTAACACTTAATCGCAAATTTCATTAAAAAACTTGTTGATTTAGCTTTCTCTATCTAATATTGTTAAAGCTAATCTTATTTTAAAATACTCCAATTCTGAATTTAAATGTTCAAAATAAGGCTTTAAAGTCGTTGGATTTTCTAATTCTTCTTTAGCCGTTCTTACTTTTTCAACTTCTTCTTTTGTTACAAAACTATAAATATCTATTTCTTTTCCGTCGGTGTACAATTTTGCTAAATGTGAAAATATAGTAGTAGGTTTTAAGTGCCTTTTTTCTGAAATTTCATCAATTGTTAATCCTTCTTTATACAATTGATAAGTAACTTTATGTGTATCATTTTTTTTACGTTTTTCAACTTTTATATTTGAAAATGATACAATTTCAGCAATAAAATCTTCACCATAAACTTCTAATTTTCGTTGCCCCACACCACTTATCTCTAAAAAATCTGATTCACACATTGGCCTAGCTCTTTCCATTTCTTTCAATGTAGCATCATTAAACACCAAATAAGCTGGTATATTTTCAGCCAAAGCAATTTCCTGGCGTAATTTTCTTAAACGTTCAAATAAGGTGTCTTTTTTAACCTTTTTTAACTTGGTTTCTTTGCTCTTTATTTGTGGCTCTTTAAATTCAATTGGCTGTGTTAAATTCACCGTTTCTTTTTCAAATAATACTTTTTTCGAAAAACTTGTTAATTGTAAGGCATTATGTTTATGAAACGCTATTTCACAATACCCTTGATTTGTAAGTTGAATAATATATTGTTGCCAATCTCTCCAGGAAATATCTTTACCAATACCATGAGATTTAAGTTTATCATAGCCTTTATCAATAACAGTAGTATTATGCGCACCTCTTAATACGTCAATTACAGTTCCAATAGCTTCTGTTTCTTTTAAGCGAGTAATTACTGAAAGTGCTTTTTGAGCTATAATTGTTCCATTAAAAAACTGAGGCGGATTCTTACAAACATCACAATTTTCACAATTTTCAGCCAACAATTCTCCAAAGTAACTCAATAATATTTTTCTTCGGCAAGTTGTTGCTTCCGAAAATTGTTTCATCCGCTCTAGCTTTGCAATTTGTACATCTTCATTACTCGCACCGCTTGCAAATTTTCGAAGTTGAATTACATCAGAATAACTATGAAATAATAACGCATTTGATTTTAAACCATCTCTACCAGAACGCCCAATTTCCTGATAATAGCCTTCTATGTTTTTTGGCATATTGTAATGAATTACCCATCGAACGTTGGATTTATCTATTCCCATACCAAATGCAATTGTCGCACAAATTACTTGTGTTTTATCATAAATAAAATTTTCTTGTGTCTTAGTTCTTTCATCAAATCCTAAACCAGCGTGATAAGCTGCAACTTTAATTCCGTTTTGTTTCAATTTTGAAGCTAGTTGCTCGGTAGATTTTCTACTTAAACAATAAATTATTCCTGATTCATTTGGCTTATCATTAATAAATTTTATTATTTGTGATACTCTATCATTTGCTGGACGAACTTCTAATTCAATATTTTTCCTATCGAATGATGCTAAAAATTGTGTTGCTTTTGGAATGTTTAACTGCAGAAGAATATCTTTTCGGGTAGCTTTATCTGCAGTTGCGGTTAACGCAATTATTGGTGTGTTTGGTAATGATTTTTTTAAAAACCCTAACTGTTGGTATGATGGTCTAAAATCGTGTCCCCAAGATGAAATACAATGCGCTTCATCAATTGCAATACAACTTACATGTGTTTCATTTAAAATATTTTCGAGTAAGGATAAACTTTCTGGAGCAACATATAAAAGTTTTATTTCTTTCTGTATTACTTTTTCAAAAATAGCTTGTTGATCTTTGCTTTCCTGGCTACTATTATAAAATGCAGCTGAAATTCCATTGGCATTTAATCCGTCTACTTGATCTTTCATTAAAGCAATTAGTGGAGAAATTACCAATGTTACACCTTCAAAAAGTAACGCTGGTAATTGAAAACAAATGGACTTACCACCGCCAGTTGGCATAATTACTAAATTATCATTTTTAGAAAGTACCGATTCAATTATTTGTTGTTGTTGTTCGCGAAAACTATCGTAGCCAAAGTATTTTTTTAAAGTTGGGACTAATTTTTTATGGGTTTCTTTTAATAGCATGCAATTATTGTTTTTACAAAAATAAAAAACCGTTCCACAATTAGAACGGTTTTAACATTGTATTTTTAAAATTAATTGTATATCCGTAAACTAACACAACGTTCGTCACTCTGAACTTGTTTCGGGGTCTGAATCAATAAAATACTGATTTTCATATGATAATAAGATGCTGAAACAAGTTCAGCATGACGTTGTTCTTTATTGTGACTAATTCCTGACAATTAGAAGAAACTAAAATATCATTACCCGTTATCCATTATGATAAAATTTCGTCAATTCGAGTGGATTTTAGCCTTTTTAGGCTTAAAATTAGTATCGAGAATAGGTTTTTTATTTAAAAATAATCGTTCTCGATACAATTTTTTATCAAAAATTACTCGAACTGACGTAATAGTATGTTTAAAGAATCAGAATGCACAACGGGTATATCATTTATTTTTTATAAGCATCTTCGTGAACAAAAGCTACTGCTCTTCCAGAAGGGTCGTTCATGTTTTTAAATGCTTCATCCCATTCTAACGCAATTTTAGTGCTACAAGCTACCGAGGCTTCTTGAGGTACACTCCAAGCAGCCGTATCCGAAGGAAAATGTTCTGTAAATATGGAACGATAATAATATTCTTCTTTACTTGTTGGCGTTTGAATTGGAAATTTAAATTTAGCATTTGCTAATTGTTCGTCTATTACTTCTTTATCTACAACTTCTTTCAAGGTATCAATCCAACTATAACCAACTCCATCAGAAAATTGCTCTTTTTGTCTCCACGTAACACTTTCAGGTAAATAACTTTCAAAAGCCTTACGCACTACCCATTTTTCCATACGTTCCCCGTTAATCATTTTATCTTGTGGGTTTATACGCATAGCAACATCTATAAATTCTTTATCTAAAAATGGTACACGACCTTCAATTCCCCAAGCAGCTAAACTTTTGTTCGCTCGTAAACAATCGTACATATGTAATTTACTTAATTTACGTACCGTTTCTTCGTGAAATTCTTTTTTGTTTGGTGCTTTATGAAAATACAAATATCCTCCAAATAACTCATCAGCACCCTCACCAGAAAGTACCATTTTTACACCCATAGATTTTATCACTCTTGCCATTAAATACATTGGTGTTGAAGCACGAATTGTTGTAATATCGTATGTTTCAAGGTTATAAATAACATCGCGAATAGCATCTAAGCCTTCTTGAATGGTGAATTTAATTTCGTGATGCACCGTACCAATATGGTCTGCAACTAATTGTGCGGCAGCCAAATCTGGAGAACCGTCTAATCCAACAGAAAATGAATGCAATTGTGGCCACCAAGCATCTTGTGTATCACCAGATTCTATTCTTTTCTCTGCGTATTTTTTTGCAATTGCTGAAGTTACCGAAGAATCTAAGCCGCCTGAAAGTAATACTCCATAAGGCACATCAGACATTAATTGCCTGTGAACTGCGGCTTCTAAAGCATCATGAATTTCATCAATGCTAGTTTGGTTTTCTTTTACAGCATCATATTCCATCCAGTCTCTACTATACCATTTTATTAATTTACCATCTTTACTATGCAAAAAATGCCCTGGAGGAAATAACTCAATTCTAGTACAAACACCTTCCAATGCTTTTAATTCTGAAGCTACATAAAAAGTTCCGTTTTCATCCCAACCCATATATAAAGGAATAATTCCCATATGATCTCGAGCAATAAAGTACTCATCATTTTCAACATCATATAAAGCAAAACCGAAAATCCCATTCATTTCATCAATAAAACTAGTACCTTTTTCTTTGTATAAAGCTAAAATTACTTCACAATCAGATTCAGTTTGAAAATTATAAGTTCCTTCAAATTGTTTCCGTAGTTCTCTATGATTGTATATTTCACCATTTGCCGCCAACACTAATTTCCCGTCTTCACTAAATAATGGCTGTTTTCCTGAAGCAGGATCAACTATTGCCAAACGTTCATGAGCTAAAATTGCTTTTTCATTGGCATAAATTCCACTCCAATCCGGACCACGATGACGTATTTTTTTAGACATCATTAATAATTGAGGTCTTAATCCTTCACTTTTTTCTTTTAAATCAAATGCACAAACAATTCCACACATGTTTTTCTATTTTTGTTGTTAATTATACTGCAAATGTGGGTTAATTGTTTATTTTTAGAAACACATATAAACTTATTAATTACAGTTTAAAACTATTATAGATATAATAACTTTATTATGTAAGTATCTTTTAAAAATTAAATGTTTTTAATTGTTTTCTGAAATTTAGAAGAGCGTTATAAATTATAACCAACTGAAATCATAACAATTCTTGGCAAAATAAATGTTTTAGCATCAGAAACAATATACGATGAAAAACTATTTTGTTGCTTAAATTTTATATCAAATAAATTTTGAGCATCTAATTTAAAACTCCAAGCGCTATCATCATTTTTATAAGATAGCGTTGTATTTGGTGCTTTTGGAGCACACGATTTAAAGAAAATCTTAAATAATGAACAATTAAAAAGTTTTGAAACTGGTGTAAAATATCAAATGTATCATGCGATAGTTTTATTATTTGTCGGATTTAACTTTAACTTAGAAACGGCTTCAGAAAAATATATGGTGTACAGTTTTATAATTGGTATGCTGTTATTTTCATTCAGTATTTATGGTTTGGTAATTTCTTCAGCAAAAAACAAAAAATTAACATTTTTAGGGCCAATTACACCAATTGGTGGTTTATTTTTGATTATAGGTTGGGTACTTTTAGTTGTTTCTGTTTTAAATATGACTTTCTAAATTTCATTTTTTGTAGATTTACCAACAACCAAAGCAAACTTCAAATGAAAAACTTCACTTTTAGAGTTTTTGTTGTTGCACTAAGTTTCATAAATTTTAGCTGTAATAATTCTAATTCAACTGTAGAACAAAGAGAAAATTACGCACAAGAAAATTACAATAAAATGGAAACTAATATTACTATGCGTGACGGTGTAAATTTATTTACTACCATTTATTCTCCAAAAAACAAAAGTGAAACCTATCCTATTTTATTACAACGAACTCCTTATAGTGTTAGGCCTTATGGCGAAAATAAATTTAGGGAAAACATAGGTCCAAACAACTATTTAATGAAAGAAGGGTATATTATAGTGTACCAAGATGTTCGTGGACGTTGGATGAGTGAAGGAACTTACGATAATATGCGCGCATACATTCCAAACAAAAAAGATAGTACAGATATTGATGAAAGTTCCGATACGTATGACACTATTGATTGGTTAGTGAAAAATGTAGAAAATAATAATGGGAATGTGGGTACTTGGGGAATTTCTTATCCCGGATTTTATAGTACGTATTCTACTATTGATGCTCACCCAGCTTTAAAAGCTGCTTCACCACAAGCGTGTATTGGCGATTTCTTTTTTGATGATTTTCACCATAACGGTGCTTATTTGTTAAGCTATTTTAGAATAACGCCTCTTTTTGGAACTCCTAAAAATACACCAACGGATACTGCTTGGTATAAAATGGATGCCGTTAAAGCAAAAGACCAATATCAATTCTTTTTAGATGCTGGCCCTTTAAGTAACTTAAATAAATATTATCAAAATGAAAAATTAGATAATCCTAATGTTCAATTAAATGATAAGACTAATGATTTCTTTTGGGAAGAATTAAAAGAACATCCGAATTACGATAAAGTTTGGCAAAGTAAAGGACTTATTCAGCATTTAAAAAATATAAAACCGCACGTAGCAACGATGGTTGTTGGAGGTGAATTTGATGCTGAAGATTTGTATGGCGCTTTAGAAACTTATAAAACTATTGAAAAATACAATCCGAATAACTACAATACATTGGTATTTGGACCTTGGAGTCACGGTCAATGGGCTAGAACTAATGTAAAAAATAGTGTAGGAAATTATTATTTTGGAGATTCAATTTCATTAAAATTTCAAGAACAAATTGAAACTAAATTTTTTAATCATTTTTTAAAAGGAAAAGGTGATAAAAATTCTGGATTACCAGAAGCTTATGTGTACGATTCCGGAAAAAAAGAATGGAAAACTTATGATACTTGGCCACCAAAAAATCGTAAAAAACAACAGTTCTATTTATCTAACAATCAAAAGTTAACAACTTCAAAAGAGAAAGAAATCGGAATAAAATTTATTAGCAATATTAAAAAACCTGTTCCATATTCAGAAGATATTAAAATGGTTTATACACCACGAAAATATATGACAGACGATCAACGATTTGCAGCAAGAAGAAATGATGTTTTAGTGTATGAAACTGATATTTTAAATGAAGATATAGCTTTGGTAGGAGATATTTTGGCTAAACTACAAGTTGCAACTACAGGAACTGATGCCGATTGGATTGTTAAAGTAATTGATGTTTTCCCTGCAGATGCGAAAGAGCAAGAAGGAATGCAAGGTCATTTAAAAATGAGTAATTATCATTTAATGGTTCGTAGTGAAGTGATGCGAGGTAAATTTAGAAATAGCTTTACCAATCCTGAACCTTTTATTCCTAATAAAAAAACTGCGGTTAATTTTACGTTACAAGATGTAAATCATACGTTTAAAAAAGGACATAAATTGCAAATACAGGTGCAGAGTACCTGGTTCCCTTTAATAGATTTGAACCCACAAACTTTTGTGCCTAATATTTTTAAAGCAAAAAAAGAAGATTTTAAGACGCAAACACATACTATTTTTACTTCTTCAAAAATTGAATTTTCTGTATTAAATTAAAAAAATTGTACCGAATATTGAAATTTAAAAAATCAGTATTGTTATTATTGAAAATAGTAGTAAGTAAATTATTACAACTGTTTTCCAAAAAGAATGCGCTTTTTTAAGTC
This sequence comes from Lutibacter sp., assembly GCF_046055765.1. Classification (GTDB taxonomy): domain Bacteria; phylum Bacteroidota; class Bacteroidia; order Flavobacteriales; family Flavobacteriaceae; genus Lutibacter. The sequence continues at coordinate 23,017 of NZ_JASFZF010000063.1, forward strand.
CCATAAAGTAAAAGGAAATTCCTAAAAATTTCACTAAAGTTAACCCTATAATTATAGCGATGATGTATTTATAATGCTGAAAATTATTACCTACCAATGCTGATGAAATTGTTAGTATCACCAACAAAATCCAAATTTTTACTAACAATGATTTTTCCATAATTAAAAGATTAAATAAATTATAGGAAATAATAATAACCAAATTAAATCGCACATATGCCAAAATGCTGCACTTGCTTCCACATCTTCTATTTTAGCATTGTTCTTGTTTTTGTTTAAATCGTGCTGCATAAACAACAAAATTACCAATCCAACTAACAAATGAATTACATGAAATAAGGTTAATAGCCAATAAAAAGTGAAAAATGTATTGTACCCAATGGTTAAACCAACTTCAATTTTTTCATAATATTCAAACCCTTTTAAAACTAAAAACAGTACACCTCCTAACATGGTTAATTTTAAAAATAAGGAAGATTTTTTTAGATTATTTTCCTTAAAATACTGAACAGAAAGTGCCATGAAAAATCCGCTAGTAATTAAAGCTATTGTATTTATAGTACCAATAGTTGTATTTAAATGCAATCGAGATGCATGAAACATTTCTGGTTCTTGTTTACCATAAACCATCATTGCAACTAAGGCAGCTCCAAAGGTTATGAGTTCTAAAAATATAAGAATCCATAGTAAAATTCCTCCTGGAGGATAGTAAATACTTTTATGATTTATTTGTTGAGTATTCATTTACATCATTTTAAGTTTAATCCCAGTCTAACAATCGTTTTTGACCTTCTAATTTTTGAATATCAGTAACATCTTGCGACATTTCAATTACACCTTTATAATTTTTCTGATTATCACGTATTGCAAAATAGCGAATATGAATGACTCTTCCTTTAAAATTAAACCAAAACTCGGCAACATCTTTGGTGCCAGCTTTAAATTCTGCTACAATTCGCAATACCATATCCACACTTTTTGGCGGATGGCAAAAACGTACTTCACGACCAATAATTCCTTTACTACGAGAAAAAACTCGATTATCACCTCTATTGTAAAATATTACCTTATCATTTTCATCTACATAGGTAATATCAACCGGTAAAAATCGTAATAATAAATTTACTTGTTCCGGAGTCATATAACCTTCATCATAATGAAACGTGTTATCTAAAGAAAACGATAAGTCTCTTTTTGTAAAATCTTCACTTGGATGAATATATTCTTCTTTTATTATTGGAGGATATGGTACTGGTTTTTCATCTAACATCCAGCCAATTTCTTCATCTCCTATATAAAATTCTTTCCATTCTTCTTCAGAAAGTAACTCCATAGCATTTGGGAATAAACGAGTATTTTCTATACTCAATAACCGTTTAATACCTTCGATTAAATACGGAAGATTTTCAATTATTTTTGAAGTATTCTTTTCTTCATTATAGGTGTTTAATAACCGTATTTGATCTCGTAAATTATCATGAAAAGACCACATTCCTTGGCTTGGACCTTCCCAACCATGTTTTTCTAAATAAGGAAATAACTGATTTTCTTTACGTACAAATCGCTTTTCAATGGTGGTTAATTGATTGAATATATTATAATATTTTTGAAAATCATCTACAGGATTTACTTTATCTAATTCAACTAATAATTCTTGAATTAAGTCATTTTCTTTATAATATACTTTTACAGGGTGCCCTTCTGGTAATTGTACCACCGTTGGTAAAAATGAATTCATTTTTTTGGTTTTTTGGTTTGATATTTAAATTTAAATTAGCTCTACTATTTCTAGCTTTCTATAACTCTGGGAAATAGAATATGTTTTTCAAAATGAAAGTAGCTATGTAATTTTTGTTCAAATTCTTGTAAATTTATGTATAGTGATTTATATGTATTACAAGCATCTTTAGGAGGTGAATAATTAGTTGTTAATTTGGCTATATTTTTAAATATATCTCTTATTTGCTTATGAACATTTTCTATATTTAGAATAGTCTTAGTTAATGGTTCTAATTTAATTGGTTCTCTATTATTTTGCTCTATATGCTTTTTTATAATAGGAAAAAGTCTCTTTTCTTCAATTACTATTTGTTCATTTAATTCCGGCACCACCTTGTTGAACAAATTATTTATTTCCACAACTTCTTTATGACTAGACCAATGGACTTCGGCAACCTTAAAAGCCAATTGCAATATCAATGGAATTTTTTCACTAAAATAATTATGATGTACATTTTGAGTATAATCCATCAAAGAAACCACATCCATTTGATTAAAATTAGTATCATTATTAATGATGTTGGTAACTGTTTCAATCTCTGCTTTTAGTTCTTCAAATACAATCCCTTTCTCTTTGCAAGCTTTTTCAAGTGTAACATTCCCTCCGCAACAAAAATCGATATTATATTTACTAAAAACGTGGTCAGCACCCATATTTTCAGTCACTACTTCGGCAACACTTTTTTCTTTAGTAATATTCATTATGATATTTTATGTTAATTTAAAGTGCAAAGATAACAATAAAAGACTTTTTTATCTTTTATTGTTTTGTTAAATTTTACTAAACCAAAAAAAAATATCAAATACTATTTTTTAAGATTGATATTTTATTTTTTCATAGAGCAGCACCAATGATTTCAGCAGTTCTACAGGTGTTGTTAAAATTTGATAGTGATTTTGCCCAAACATTTGAGGCAAGTAATATTTAGCTTGTGCTTCAATTGCTAAAGCATACGAATTTATTTGGCGTTCATTTAGCTCACGTAATGCTTGTTTTACATCGTTAACTCCGTATTTTCCTTCGTATCTGTCATAATCGTTTGGTTTTCCATCCGAAATTAAAATAACCCATTTATTTTTAGTATCACGCTTGTCTAGCATTGCTCCGGAATGGCGTAAAGCTGCACCAATTCTTGTATAACCATTT
>NZ_JASFZF010000064.1:0-28950 GCF_046055765.1 Lutibacter sp.
GGCTTTAAACAAATGTTCTAAATGACTTCCTGGAGAACCGTGTTTTAATAAAGCAAAACTTTCTGCTCCGTATTTAGATTTTACATCTTTCATTTTTGAAGCAATTAAATCTAATGCTTCTTCCCAAGATGCTTTTCTGAAAGTTTGTTCACCTTTAACAGTAGTTCTAATTAACGGTGTTTTTAAACGATCTTCGTCATTGTACATTCCAACTCCACCTGTACCTCTTGGACATAGACGGCCATGGCAATGTGGATCGGATTCATTTCCTTTAAGTTTTACAATTTCTCCATCGTCATTAGTATATGCCCACTCGGCACATTTCCAAAAACAAACTTCACAATATGTAGCAGTCTTATTAAATTTACCAGCAACATTTTGTTTAACTAACTCATCTAAATAAGTGTTAGCGCCAAACATGTTAATTGCTGAAGTAGATGCTGCTACACCTCCTAAGCCTAGGGCAGAAATTTTAATAAATTTTCTTCTTGATGTAGTCATAAGTGTATTTATTTTTACAGCTGTAAAGTTAATTAGATGAGGCATTGTAGAATATGACAAATGTCATTAATGTAAATTTAGTAAAGTAACAATAGTTGCTTTAATGCTTATTTCTATGCAATAGTTGTTGCATAATTTTTCAATTTTGAATAGTTGATTGATTTTAAGAGGATTGGCTTTTTAATTGAATTACACTAGATAAGTAATTTATTGTAAATTTGATCCAATAAATTATATATGAAAATAAAACACGCTAAAACAGGTCTTTTTTTACTACTATTTTTAGTAATACTTATTGTTTTTTTGTTTAAAAATGGAAAGTATTTCAAATCAGATTCTGTAGAAGAAAGTCAATATGTAAAAATTGAAAATATTGATGAAGAGTCATGTTTAAATTGTCATTCAAACACAACAGGGTATTCGGAATATCATAATCCCGAATTAATAGGTTGTATAAGTTGTCATTTAGGAAATCCAAACGAGTTAGATAAGGATAAATCACATCATGGAATGGTATTAATTCCAGGGAATTTAGTTGATGCAGCTGAAACCTGTGGAAAATGTCATCCCAATGAATTGTCTAAAATTGAAAATTCATTAATGACCACTAACAGTGGTTTAGTAGCAGTTGATAAATATATTTTTGGTGAAGCAGATTCACCCAATTATCATTATCATATAAAAGATATTAAATATTCTGCAGCCGATAAGCATATACGTGATTTGTGTGCAAATTGTCATTTAGGAGCTGAAAAAAAAGAATTTGGTCAAATAACACAAATGAGTAGAGGCGGAGGTTGTAATGCTTGTCATTTAAATTATTCAGAAGATGCTTCTAATGATTTGAAAACTTATTTATCTTCAGAAAAAAAAGTAGTACCTAAATTTCATCCTTCAACAGATATTTTTGTTTCAAATGAACATTGTTATGGTTGTCATAGTCGTTCAAGTAGAATTTCAACTAATTATGAAGGTTGGCAAGAAACAATGCTAAATGAAGAGGAAATTAAAAATTTAAAAGGGTATAAAATAGTTGAAGATAAAAGAGTTTATAAATATATTGAAGAGGATATACACCACACAAAAGGAATGTTGTGTATAGATTGCCATTCATCTCATGAGGTTATGGGCAACGGTAAAAAATATGCACATGAGGAGCAAGCAGTTACATTGCAATGTGCTGACTGTCATTTTAAAGAAAAACCAACTACAATTCCGTATGATTCTTTAGATGCTGAAAGTTTATTGGTTTTTTTACATAGAGATTATAAGCATACTGATAAACAAATTATTACAGTAAAAAAAGATAAACATCCATTAGTAAATACGTTTGTAGATTCGTTAGGAAACGCCTTTTTAATAGGGAAAAAAGATGGTGTTTTACATCCACTAAATCCACAACCTGATATTTGTTCAAGAGATAATGCGCATCAAAATGTGAGTTGTGCAACTTGTCATTCTTCATGGACTTCACGTTGTATTGGTTGTCATAATGAGTTTGATGAAAATGAGCCAAGAGCATTTGATTTGTTGGATAAAAAATATGGAACAGGTCAATGGAAAGAACATGTAGCAGAGTTTTCTTCTTCAGTTCCAGCAATGGGAGTTCGTTCAACAAGTACAGGTAAAATTATTGAGCCTGCGATTCCTGGTATGATTATGACTATTGATAAAGGAAGTTACACAGGAAAGGAATTAGGAACTGATGTTTCTTTCCATAGATTGTACGCTCCAAATTCACCGCATACAACTACAAGTAAAGTAAGAAATTGTAAATCGTGTCATTCAAACTCTGCAACTTTAGGTTTTGGGAAAGGCGAGTTGAAATATCAAATTAATAATGGTGAAGGAAAGTGGTTTTTCACATCAGATTATGCTTTAAATCCGAATGATAATTTACCTGAAGATGCTTGGATTCCCTTTTTAGGGGAAACAGCAAAAGGTGTAGTTAACTCAACACGATTAGATTTTAGACCTTTTACTGTGAGTGAACAAAAACAGCTATTAACAGTGGGTGCATGTTTACAATGTCACAAAGATGATTCTAAAATAATGCAACAAAGTTTAATTAATGGCATTCAACCGTTATTAAATAAATTAAGTAAAAAGTGTATATTGCCTACTTGGGAATAACAAATTTATAATGAATAAAACTAAAGTTACTTTTTTTGTATTTGTATTGGCATCAATATTAGATATAATTGGAATTATTTTTTCAATGCCAATACTTATCTATATTTTTAAACCATTAATTATATTTTCACTACTATTTTTATACGTGTTCTCTTTGCCAAAAAGATTAAAGTGGTATGTAATGGCATTAGAACTTTCTTTTTTTGGAGATATTTTGCTATTGTTTTCGGGAAAGCTATTTTTTATTGCAGGATTAGTATCCTTTTTATTGGCGCATATTTTATTTATTAAAATTGTAATTTCAAGAATAAAGGAATTTAATTTTTTAAAATTAACTATTTCTATAATTCCATTTTTAGTTGTTTTTATTTTGTTAATTTTTACATTAAAAAATTCTCTTCACGAAATGTTATTACCCGTAATTATTTATGGTGTAATAATTTCAACATTTGGCACGGTTTCTTTAATTGATTTTTTGAATAAGAAATCGAAAAAGGCGATGTTGATGCTTTTTGGAGCTATTTTCTTTATGATTTCCGATTCACTTTTGGCAATCAATAAGTTTTACAATCCAGCCCATATTCTCGAAGTTATTGTGATGGCAACTTATGTAATAGCCCAATATTTAATTTTTAAATCGATGATCCAAAAAAATGTGTTGCAAAGTTAGGGTTTTATTACTGCAACCGTTTGTGAAGCCCAATCTGGAAATTCATTGATATCAATATGAAAAATAACTTTTCCTAAGGTTAAGGTAGCAATTGAAATAACTATAATTGCTACTAAATTTATAAAAAAACCAACTTTAATCATTTGAATCATTTTTATTTTTCCGGAGCCAAAAATAATTGCATTTGGCGGAGTTGCTATTGGAAACATAAAAGCCATGCTTGCTGCTAAAGTAATTGGTAACATTAATAATAATGGGTTTAATTTAAGCTGAACTGCAAGTCCAGAAATGATAGGTAACATCATTTCTGTAGTTGCAGTATTAGATGTAAACTCAGTTAATAATGACATTATTCCAGTTAAAGCAATCACTATAGATGATGTTGAAAATGTGCCTGCATTTGCTAAAATAGTTCCAATATAGGTTGATAAACCGGAGTCAATAAACCCTTTAGCAAGTGCAAATCCTCCTCCAAATAAAAATACAATACGCCAAGGTATTTTTTTAATAATGTTCCAAGTTACTAAAGATTCATTTTTTTTAGAAGATGGAGTGACAAATAATAATGTAGCAATAAACATAGCAACAGTTCCGTCATTTAAAAATTTAGGATGTTTAAATAATAAACTCCAGCCAGGTGTGGTTATAAAACCTAAATCAATACTTTTTCGAAACACCCAAAGTAATGCCAATACAACAAATAATATGAATACTCTTTTTTGTTCTAGAGTTACTTTCCCTAGTTCGTTATATTTTTCTTTAAAAAATGATTTAGGAAGTTTTTTTAGTTGATGTTTGGGTTTAAAAACGAGATATAAAAAAAGCAAAATAAACCAAAACATGAAGATTGTAATTGGAAGGGCAAAAGTAATCCATTGTCCAAATGAAATTTCAGGAGCATTTGGGAAAATAATTTCATAAATTCTTAAAAAAGATAAGTTTGGAGGAGTTCCAACCAATGTGGCAATTCCACCTACAGAGCATGCGTATGCAATAGCTAGTAATAATCCTATGGAATAATTTTTCACCTTACTTTCACCGTGTATTTCTTCTAGTGATAAAATTACTGAAAATGCAATGGGCAACATCATCATGGCTGTTGCTGTATTTGACATCCACATGGATAAAAAAGCAGATGAAAACATAAATCCGAATAAAATCATAAACGGACTGCCACCCATTATTGATAATATTTTTAGGGCAATCCTTTTATGTAAATTCCATTTTTCAATAGCTAAAGCCATAATAAAACCACCAATAAACAGAAATATCACATAATTTATATAACTATTTGATATTGTTTTCCCATCTAAAATGCCTAACATGGGAAAAAGTATTATTGGTAATAATGAAGTTAAACCAATAGGTAAGGCTTCAGTTACCCACCAAAATGCCATTAAAAAAGCAATTGCAGCAGTATAAGTAACTTCTGGTTTTTCAGGTTGAAGATGTACAAAAAAAATGATATAAAAAAAGACAATTAAACCCGTGATAATAAATTTAGGTTTAATAGCTTGATTAGATTTCTTCGAGGTCATACTTAATTTTTTATCTTTTTATCAGTACAGTAATATTTAAAGGTATAAATAAAAACTTTAAGCACTTGCAAATAAAGTTACAATTGAAAATATTTCTTATAAAAACAGCGAAAACGAAATAGTATTGAGGGTTTAATAAATCATTCTATTTTATACGTTTTTTTATTCGTTTTTATTCTTTATTCTATAAAAAAAGTCTAAACTTTGTAGTATTAAATTTTCAATTAAAAGAAAATGAAAATAGTAAAAAAAGCACAGGCAGGATCGTTTGAATCAAGTGATATTTTAATACTTGCCGAAAAACCAAAAGACACAAAAGGAAGAGTAATTCAATTAAACTCTATTGTTGAAAAGCAATATGGAGACATGATTCTGAAAACAGTTAATGCTGTATTAGATAAGTTTGAAATTGCTGATATTCACTTAGTTATTCACGATAAAGGAGCGTTAACACCAGTGATTGAAGCCCGTATGGAAACGGTATTATTAAGAGCATCAAATAATCAAAAAGGAACTTTATATTAAATTTTTGGAGTTATGAAACAGAAAAGAAGAACTATGCTGTATATCCCAGGGAATAACCCTGCAATGTTAATTCATGGAGGAACGTATGGAGCCGATAGTCTTTTGCTAGATCTTGAAGATAGTGTAGCATTAGAGCAAAAAGATTCTGCACGAATTTTAGTTAAAAACGTTCTAAAAAATATTAACTTTTATGGTGCCGAGGTTTGTGTTAGAATTAATCATTTAGATACACCTTTTGGCATAGAAGATTTAAAAGAAATTATTCCATTAAAACCAGATGCTATTCGTTATCCAAAAACAGAAACTATTGAAGATTTAAAAAGATTAGTTACTGTTATGGAAGAAATTGAAGATCAACATAACATTTCACATGATGAAATTAAGATTCATATTATGATTGAAACAGCGCTTGGTGTTCAAAATGTTTTTGAAATTGCAAAATTATGCCATCGATTAGATGCCATAACTATTGGTGGACAAGATTTAACTGCTGATATGAATATTAAAAGTACTAAAGATGGTTCAGGAATAGATTTAGCACGTAAAATGATTGTTATGGCTGCTAAAGCAAATAAAATAGATGCCATTGATACGGTTTTTGTTGATATTGATGATGAAGAAGGATTAAGAAGAGAAACTGAAAAATCTAAAAATTTAGGATTTACAGGCAAAGCAGTAATCAATCCAAGACAAATTGATATTGTTCACGAAGTTTATACGCCTACGGAACAAGAAATTAGAAAAGCGTATAAAATTTATAAAGAATTTAAAAAGAAAAAAAAGGAAGGAATAGGCGTTTTTGCTGTGGATGGTAAAATGGTGGATGCACCAGTAATAGCAAGAGCAAAATACATACTTGAACTAGCACATATTAACCTTCAAGAAATATAAATTATAAGCAATGAAAAATTCTTTAAATCGAAATATTCCAGAGTTTATAAACGGTATTGGAAAAATAGCTCCTTTCACAGGAGCTTGGAATAAATTAAAAAAAGGGTGGATGGATGAAATAACAATTTCTCCTCCCAACAAAGCCAAATTGCCACATCAAAAAAAATTAACGGAAACCCTTAAAGAAGCCATTATTAAAACTTCTCCAAAAGATGGAATGACCGTTTCTTTCCATCATCATTTAAGAAATGGAGATTTTATTCTAGTAGAAGCTATAAAAATATTGGCTGAATTAGGGATTAAAAATATAACGTTGGCTTCATCATCTCTTAATGATAGTCATACAGAATTGATAAAATACATTAAAGATGGAACTATTACAAAAATTTGGACTTCTGGAATTCGAGGAAAATTAGGGAAAGCCATTTCTGAAGGAATTATGAAAAATCCGGTTATTATTCATTCTCATGGAGGAAGAGTTAGAGCCATTCATACCGGTAAAATTGCTATTGATTTATGTATCATTGCAGCTTCAGCAGCAGATGAAGAAGGTAACGCAAACGGAGCTATTGGGAAATCTGCATTTGGTTCTTTGGGCTATGCCAGAATTGATTCACGTTACTCAAAGCAGGTTATTATTGTAACGGATAATTTGGTTGAATTTCCTTGTTTCCCATTATCTGTACAACAAAATTTTGTAGATTATGTAGTTAAAGTAGCTTCTATTGGTGATCCAACTAAAATTGCAAGTGGAACAACACGAATTACAAAATCGCCAATGGATTTAAGAATTGCAAAATTAGCGGCTGATGTTATCGAAAAATCGGGTTATTTTAAAAACGGATTCTCTTTTCAAGTAGGTGCAGGTGGAGCTTCATTAGCTGTTGCGAAATTCATTCGTAAAAAAATGGAAAATAAAGAAATTAAAGGAAGCTTTTTATTGGGTGGAGTAACTTCTTATGGTGTTGATATGCTTAACGAAGGCTTATTTAAAACTATTTTTGATGTTCAATCGTTTGATGCCGAGGTAAGCTCATCTTTATATAATAATAAAAATCATATTGAAATATCAGCTTCATTATATGCCAATCCATATAACTGTGGTTGTATGACAAATAAATTAGATATTGTTGTTTTAGGAGCCTTAGAAGTTGATGTTGATTTTAATGTAAACGTAATTACTGGTTCAAAAGGGTATTTAAGAGGAGCCTCTGGTGGACATTGTGATACGGCTTCTGGAGCTGAATTAACAGTAGTTGTTTGTCCGTCTTTTAGAGGAAGAATATCAACCGTTAATAAACGTGTTGATACTATTGTAACTCCCGGAGAATCGGTTGATGTTGTGGTAACTGAAAGAGGAATTTGTGTAAATCCAAATAAACCAGCGTTAGAACAAATATTGATGAAAGCAGGTTTAAATATTCGAAATATTGAAGATTTACAAAAGGAAGTTGAAAAAATTGTTGGCATTCCTAATCCAATTGAACGAACAGATAAAATTGTAGCATTAATTGAATATAGAGATGGAACGGCAATTGATGTTGTTAGACAATTAAAAACTGTTGAATGACACAAAATAAAGAAATTTTATCTAAAATACTTTTAGCTAAAGAAACTCGTAGAGAACTTCGAAAAACATTAGCTTTAAATCAATTTGCAACAATTAGTGTTTCTTTAAATATTGCTGGTTACCCTAAAAATAATAAGATTACTCAGCAATTTTTTGATATACTATTAGAAGATTTTAAAATATTTTTAATTGCAAACAGGATATACATTTCTATCAATAAAAAGTTTGAAATTTTAGATAAAGCAGGTAATTTTTATTGCAATAAAATAGAAGATAAAACTATTGATTTAATTCAGTTAAAACTAAAAACTGAAGAATTTGAGCAACATCATAAAGTGGGAAGATTAATTGATGTTGATATTTTTGATAAAAATGGAATTCCTGTAAGTTCAAATAAAATTAAAAAATGCTTATTGTGTGAAAAACCAGCTACGGTTTGTATGCGTGAAAAAACACATAGTTATAAAGATTTGAGAAGATTTTCTTTTGAAAAATTGCAATTGTTTATGAATGATAAACAAAAAAAAGAGGTGTTACAAACCATTTGTGAAATGGCAAATAAGGCTATTTTATACGAAGTAGCGGTAACTCCAAAACCAGGTTTGGTCGATTTTGAAGATTCTGGTGCTCATTCGGATATGAATTATTTTACTTTTTTAAATTCAAGTGCGGCTATTTCACCTTTTTGGCTTGAGTTTGCAAAATTAGCATATAATTATAAAGGTGATTTAACAAATGTGTTACCTGAAATTAGAAAAATTGGAATTAGAGCAGAAAATAAGATGCTTTTTGCTACTACTAATACAAATACACATAAGGGATTAATTTTTATTATGGGTTTATCTGTTTTTGCTAGTGTATATTCTTTGCATAAAAATAATTATATTTTTGATAGTTCATTATTTATTAATACGCTGCAAAAAATCACGAAAGATATTGTTGAAAATGAATTAAAATCATTAAATAAAAAATCAATATCTCACGGAGAAAAAACTTTTCAAAAATTTGGAATAAAAGGTGCAGGAGCACGGTATCAAGCTCAAACGGGTTTTTCTGTAATTTTTGAAAAAGTTATACCGTTTTTAAATGAAAAATTAAAAGTTAATCAATATCAAAATAAAGAAGAATTAAATGAAAAATTAAAAAAGGCATTGTTATTATTAATAGCTAATGTTGACGATTCTAATGTATTATACAGAAATTCTGCTGAAGCTGAAAATTTAAAAATTATGGCAAATTTAGTTTATCAAGGTAAAAAAGATTATGTTGAATTATGCTTGTTTTGCAAAGAAAAAAATATATCTCCAGGTGGTGCAGCAGATTTGTTAGCATTATCACTTTTCTTATTTTTCATTCAAAATAAATATCATAAAAATGAACTTTGAAAACACAGATTTTAGGGCGGAGTTATTAGATTTAGAAAACCCTTTTGATGTTAAATTAGTTGCTGAATTTTTATCAAAACACAGATTTGAATACAAGCCAAATGAAGTTGATAAAACACTTATTTTATATAATTTAAACGATGAAATTATAGGAACAGGTTCCTATAAACATCAAACATTAAAGTTTGTTGTTGTAGATGAAAAATTTAGAGAGAGTACTGCTTTTCCTTGGATTGTTACAACTTTGGGTAATAAAATATTAGAAAATTATAAACGTTGTTTTGTTTATACAAGGCCAAAAACAGCTTCACTTTTTGAAGGTTTAGGATACAAAGAAATTGCTAGAGCTGAACCTTTATTTTCAGTTTTAGAATTTGGATATCAAACTATTGAAGATTATCAAAAATTTCTTTTGCACCATAAACGAGAAACTAAAACCAACAAAATTGCGGCCATTGTTGTTAATTGTAATCCGTTTACCAATGGTCATTTATATTTAATTGAAAAAGCAGCTTCAGAAAATGAATTGTTATATTTATTTGTAGTTGAAGAAGATTTATCTTCATTTCCTTATAAAATCCGTAGAGAAATAATTGAAGAAGGAATTTCTCATTTAGAGAATGTGGTAGTTTTAGCGACGGGACCTTATATTGTTTCAGGTGCAATTTTCCCAAATTATTTTTTGAAATCGGAATCATGGAATGAAATTTCTCAAAAACAAGCTGAAGTTGATGTGTCTATTTTCGCTGAATATGTAATCCCTACTTTAAATATTACAAAACGATATGTAGGAACAGAAAATTATTGTGAGACAACCCGAGCCTATAATACGGCGATGAAAGAAATATTGCCTAAAAACGGTTGTGAGTTAATTGAAATTATGAGAAAATATGATGGTGTAAATGAAGAAAACGAACCAAATTATATTAGTGCCTCAAAAATACGAAAAGCGATAAAAGAAAATAAATTAGACAAAGTTTTACATTTGCTTCCTGAAGCTACACAAAAATTCTTATTGTCTGATAAATCCTTAGCCGTTAGAAATAAAATAATAAATAGCGAAGGTCGGCATTAATAAGAAATATTTTTAAAAAAAAGTCGGCCCCGTGGGTTTCGAACCCACGACAACCTGATTAAGAGTCAGGTGCTCTGCCAGCTGAGCTAGAGGCCGAATTTAGTTATTTTGAGAACACTTGATTGTGTTGTTCTTGCACGCGGATAAAGGTAGTTCTTTTTGTTAATTCTTTCAGCCTATTTGCTCCAACATAGGTGCAAGTTGATCTTAAACCACCTAGGATGTCTATTACTGTATTTTCAACTGAACCTCTAAAAGGGAGTTCAACCATTTTTCCTTCAGAAGCTCTATAATTTGCAACGCCACCAACATGTTTATTCATAGCAGTTTCTGAACTCATTCCATAAAACTGTTTATATTTTTTCCCATTTTTCGTAATCAATTTCCCACCGCTTTCTTTATGACCAGCAAGCATTCCACCTAGCATAACAAAATCTGCACCACCACCAAAAGCTTTGGCAATATCACCAGGAATTTTGCATCCACCATCTGAAACTATTTGTCCGCCTAATCCATGTGCTGCATCAGCACATTCAATAATTGCAGATAGTTGAGGATATCCAACACCTGTTTTAACGCGAGTAGTACACACTGAACCAGGGCCAATTCCCACTTTTATAATGTCTGCCCCAGCTAATAGTAATTCTTCAACCATTTCACCGGTAACCACATTGCCTGCCATAATAATTTTATCAGTATATAATTCTCTAGTTTTTTTAACAAAATAAACAAAATGTTCAGAATACCCATTTGCTACATCAATGCAAATAAACTTAATTTCAGGGTGTATTGTAAAAATTTCTTTTAGTTTTTCCGCATCTTTTAATCCAGTTCCAGTGCTTACGGCAATATAGTCTAGAATACTTTTATCAGTGTTTTTTAAAAAATTGGTCCATTCACTAATAGTATAATGTTTATGAATTGCGGTAAACATTTTATGTTTAGCTAATGCTGTAGCCATTTCAAATGTACCTACAGTATCCATATTTGCAGCCATAATTGGAACACCATTCCATTTATAATTACTATGTAAAAAAGTAAATTTTCTATTTAAATTAACTTGAGATCTTGAACTTAAAGTTGATCGTTTAGGGCGTATCATTACATCTTTAAATCCTAATTTTAATCCAGTTTCTATACGCATTTTTTTAAAATTATATTAGACGATTATACTTTTTCCTTTACTAGCTTTATTGTTATCATTATCAAAATAAAAATCTATTCTACCAACATTTATTCCGTAACAGCCAACTTGATTTACCAACACATTTTCCCCAATACTATTTTTTGTAACTGTTGGTTTTGGTAAAAAAGTATGTGTATGCCCACCAATTATTAAATCTATATCTTTTGTTTTAGAAGCTAATTCTAAATCTCCAATTTCTTTACGTCCAACTTTGTAATGATAGCCCAAATGAGATAAGCATATTACTAAATCACATTGCTCATCTTCTTTTAAAATTCGACTCATATCTTGTGCAATTTCAATAGGATTTAAATAGATGGTTTCTTTATAATTTTTTGAGTCAACTAATCCTTTGAGTCCTATACCTAATCCGAAAATTCCAATTTTAATACCATCTTTTATATAAACTTTGTAAGGTTTTACGTGTGAATTTAATACTGTGTTCTTAAAATCGTAATTAGATGAAATAAAATCGAATTTTGCGTGTGGTAATTGAGCATATAGGCCATCAACTCCATTGTCAAAATCGTGATTTCCAATTGTCACAGCATCATATTTAAGCATACTCATTAGTTTAAACTCTAATTCACCTCCGTAAAAGTTGAAATATGGAGTTCCTTGAAAAATGTCTCCTGCATCTAGCAGTAAAGTATTTGGGTTTTCTTTTCTTATTTCTTCAACTAAAGTTGCACGTCTTGCAACACCACCTTTGTTTGCAAATCTAGAATGATTGCTTGGAAATGGCTCTATATGACTATGCGTATCATTTGTATGTAAAATGGTAATATGTTTTGTGCTTTTGCTAGAAAATGATTGTAATGAGAGCCCTCCTAAAGTTAAAAAAGCAGTTGCGGCAGTCGATTTTTGTATAAAATTTCTTCTTTTCATAATTTTTAAATTTCGCTACGGAATCTTCCGTCTAATTTAATTTTAACGGTATCATTTTCTTTAAAATAATCAATTATTGCATTTCTAACCTTATAATTTGTCTTGTATAAATTTACTGGATTTTTAAAGAAATTCATATTATCACCACCATTTTGTAAATAATCTGATGTTAACACGTAGTATGTTTTTGAACTATCAATAGGTTTATTATTAATTTTTAAATTGTAACCATTTTTAGTAATTGCTAAATTAATTTGTTTTGAAACAGGATGAGCTCTATTTTCTATGATTAAATAGTTGATTAGTTCTTTAATTTTCTCAGAAGTTAATTCAACAACAACTAATTGATTTTCAAAAGGCATTAAATTAAAAGCATTTCTAGTTGTAATTTTCCCTTTTGAAATTCCAGCTCTAATACCTCCAAAATTAAATAGTGCAAAATCAATATTTTTACCGGTTATTGAGTTAAATACTGGGCTTGCTTTCTCAAAACATAAGTCAGCCATTAAATTTCCTAAAGAGCTTTCAAGTTTCCCATCAGCTCTATTTAATTCATTTGGAGTGTAGCTTAAGACAGCATTCATTTCAGCTTCAACTTTCATTTTAAAAGGTTCAATAATAGCTTCAATTGCTTTTTTTGAAGTTAACTCTTCATTAATAGGAATTAATTTTCCTTCAATTTTTACCAAATGTTGAGGTTCGTTTTTACAACTAAAGAGAAGAAAAGTGGTAAAAAAGACAATTATAATTTTTTTCATTGTTGAAATACTAATGATTTTAATTAATTTTGTGAATTCAATGGTAAATATAGATGATTTTTACAGGATTTAAACGAAAAAGTAATCAAATTTTTTTTAACAAAAGGTTGCCAAAACTACTTAAAAAAAAGAGTGCTATTTCTACGCGAAAAATAAAAAAAATTTTAGTAATTTCAGATGATTACTTAGAAAAAGAGTTAATTCAAAAATACATATTAGAAGAACTTAAAGTTACTAAAAGTGATATTGAATGGTTGTTTTTTAATAAAAAATTAAAAAAAGAACAAGTTTTTGAAGGTATATTTACACCAAAAGATCTTGGTTGGTATGGCAAAATAACATCTGAAAAACTAAAATACCAATTAACAAAAAAATATGATTTGTTAATTAATTATAGTAAAATTGATAATATATATACCAACGTATTATTATTGTACTGTAAAGTTGGATTTAAAGCAGGGTTTTCTCATTTAGATAATAGATTATATGATTTATTAATTAACTGTAAACCAGATGATTTAAGTTTATTTACAAGAGAATTAAAAAAATATTTAACCATTTTAAAAAAAATATAATGAAAGAATTGATAGGAACTGGAGTGGCGTTAGTAACCCCTTTTAATGATGATAAATCGGTAGATTTTGAAGGGTTAAAGCGTTTGGTAAACTATCAAATAGACAATGGTATAAACTATTTGGTGCTTTTAGGTACAACAGGTGAGCCAGCTACATTAACTTCAAAAGAAAAAGAAAAAATTAAAGCAACCGTTGTTAGTGTAAATAATGGTAGGCTTCCAATAGTTTTAGGAATTGGAGGGAATAACACAATGGCAGTTGTTGAAGAATTAAAAACTACAGATTTAGCCGATTATTGTGCAATTCTCTCAGTTTCTCCATATTACAACAAACCAACTCAAGAAGGTATTTATCAACATTTTAAAGCAGTAGCTGAGGCGAGTCCTAAACCAATAATTTTATATAATGTACCAAGTAGAACAGGTGTAAATGTTGAACCAAATACGGTAATTAGAATTGCAACCAATTTTAAAAATATTGTAGCTATAAAAGAAGCTGCGGGTGATATTATTCAGGTTCAACGATTATTACAGCATAAACCAAAAGATTTTTTAGTAATCTCAGGTGATGATATGATTGCATTACCAATGGTTTTAGCAGGTGGCTCAGGTGTAATTTCTGTAATTGGACAAGGTTTTCCAAAACTTTTTTCAGAAATGATTCAGCAAGGTTTAAAAGGGGATGTAAAAGGAGCAAATAAATTGCATTATAAAGTTATGGATAGTATTGATTATATTTTTGAAGAGGGAAATCCAGCAGGTATAAAATCTTTATTAAAAACGTTGAATATATGTGAAGAGAATGTTCGTTTACCTTTAGTGAATGCTTCTTATGAATTACAACAAAAAATAAGTAACTTTGTGGCAAATAATTAGTTTTAAATTCATAAAAATTAGAGGATATGTTATCAGAAAGAATGCAAACCGTTTTAAATAAGCAAGTACGAATTGAAGCTGAATCTTCTCAAATATATTTAGCAATGGCTTCTTGGGCTGAGCAAAAAGGTTTAGAAGGTGTATCAGAATTTATGTATGATCAATCTGATGAAGAACGTCAACATATGTTGAAATTGTTTAAATATATTAATGAAAGAGGAGGGCATGCTAAAGTAACTGAATTAAATGGCCCCGAATTAGAATTTGGTTCAATTAAAGAAATGTTTGAAACATTGTTTAAGCATGAAGTATTTGTATCGCAAAGTATTAACGATTTAGTACATATTGCATTAGAAGATAAAGATTATGCTACACATAACTTTTTACAATGGTATGTTGCAGAACAAATTGAAGAAGAAGCACAAGCAAGAACTATTTTAGATAAAATAAACTTAATTGGTGATGATAAAGGAGGTTTATACTTGTTTGATAATGATATTAAGCAACTTGCAGTTGTAAGTTCTGTTGCTCCATCAGCTTAATTATTAACAAACAATTAAGAGTGCAAAGCAATATTTATTGTAAAACAGAGTTAATTTTGTGGTTTACAGATGTATAAAAAATCATTTTAATAATCCATAATAAATAACTAATTTTGCCAAATGCAAAAAAATAAAATTTACATTTTCATTTTATTAATAGCTCTAGGTGTTTCATCTTGTAGTGAATATCAAAAAGTATTGAATAAAGGTACTGTAGAATCGCAATACCAAATGGCTACAAAATTATACGAAACACAAAAGTATAATAAAGCTATTCAATTGTTTGAAAAAATTACACCTAGTTATAGAGGGAAACCTCAAATGGAACGTATTCAATATATGATAGCGCAAGCACATTATAATACAAAGCAATATACTTTAGCCGCATACTATTTTGATAAGTTTGTGAAAAATTATCCTAAAAGTTCAAAAATTGAAGAATCTGCGTATTTATCAGCTCATAGTTATTATTTATCATCACCTATATTTAGCTTAGATCAAAAAGATACTTACGAAGCAATTACAGCACTACAAAATTTTATTTTTAAGTATCCAAATTCACCTAATATTGCTAATGCTAATAAATATGTTAAAGAACTAACTCATAAATTAGAAAAAAAATCATTTGAAATAGCTAAGCAATATTACCTAACAACAGACTATATTGCAGCGATAGTTGCATTTGATAATTTACTTTCAGATTATTTAGGTACATCATTTAAAGAAGAAGCCTTATATTTTAAATTTAAATCGGCTTACGAATTAGCGATAAATAGCTTTTATACCAAAAAAGAAGAAAGACTAAACCAAGCAATTAAAATACATGAAAGATTTAAGAAAAGTTTTTCAAACTCTGAATATTTAAAAGAAACTACTAAATTAGTATCAAATTTAACCGAAGAATTAAATTCTTTAATAGCATTAAAAACACAAACTAATGGATTATAAAAACTCAAAAGCAGCTAATACAACTGTAACTTACGACAAAAATCAAATTGAAGCTCCTACAGAAAATATTTATGAAGCTATTACAATTATTGCAAAAAGAGCTGAGCAAATAAGTGGTGACTTAAAAAGTGAATTAGTTGAAAAGTTAGAAGAATTTGCTACTTATACTGATAGTTTAGATGAGGTTTTTGAAAATAAAGAACAAATAGAAGTTTCTAAATTTTACGAAAAATTACCTAAAGCTACTGCAATTGCTGTTCAAGAATGGATAGATGATAGAATTTATCACAGAAACCCAGAAGAAACTCAAGAATAGATGTCAGTTTTAAGCGGTAAAAATATACTTTTAGGTGTAACTGCTGGTATTGCTGCTTATAAAACTGCTTATTTAGTACGGTTTTTTGTGAAAGCAGAAGCAAATGTTAAAGTTGTAATGACTCCTGCTTCGAAAGATTTTGTTACACCATTAACTCTTTCAACACTTTCTAATAATCCCGTTGTTTCAACTTTTTTTGAAAAAGAAGAAGAAAATGAACAATGGAATAGCCATGTAGATTTAGGCCTTTGGGCAAATTATATGGTTATTGCCCCTGCAACTGCCAATACACTTTCTAAAATGGCAAATGGTGTTTGTGATAATTTATTGTTAGCAACCTACTTATCTGCAAAATGTAAGGTGTATTTTGCACCAGCAATGGATTTGGATATGTACCAACATCCTGCTACAAAACGAAGTATTGAAAAATTACAAAAATTTGGTAACGTTTTTATTCCGCCATCAAGTGGTGAATTAGCAAGTGGTTTGTTTGGAGAAGGCCGAATGGAAGAACCTGAAAATATAGTATCTTTTATTGAAAATGATATTGTTAAAGGATTACCATTGTATAATAAAAAAGTAGTAATTACTGCTGGACCAACTTACGAAGCAATAGACCCTGTACGTTTTATTGGAAATCATTCTTCTGGTAAAATGGGATTTGAAATTGCAAAAACTGCAGCTAATTTAGGAGCTCAAGTTTATTTGGTAACAGGGCCATCAAATGAAAAAATAACTCAATCACTTATTAAAAGGATTGATGTTGTTAGTGCAGAGGAAATGTATAATGAAGTTCATAAATATTATAGTTCTGCTGATATTGCAATTCTCTCAGCAGCTGTTGCAGATTATAAACCAAGTACTGTAGCAACTACTAAAATTAAAAAGACAGAGGATTCAATGAGTATTGAATTGGTAAAAACTAACGATATTTTAGCTTCATTAGGTAAAATTAAAACAACTCAGTTTTTAGTAGGCTTTGCTCTTGAAACAAATAATGAACTTGAAAATGCAAAAGCGAAGTTAAAGAAGAAAAATTTAGATTTAATTGTACTAAATTCATTGCAAGATAAAGGAGCCGGATTTAAAAAAGAAACAAATAAAGTAACTATTATTGATAAATTCGAAAAAATTTCAGAATTTAGTCTAAAATCTAAAGCAGAAGTTGCTAAAGATATTTTTAATGAAATTTTAAATAGAATTTATGCGTAAAATACTTCAAATAATACTAATTTTTTTTACAATAGTACAAGTAAATTCACAAGAGTTAAAATGTTCTATAACAATTAATTCTGATAAAATACCAGGATCAAATAAGCAAATTTATACAACATTGAAAAATTCATTAAATGAATTTATAAACCAAACGCGTTGGACAAATTTTAATTATAAGCCACAAGAACGAATAGATTGCAATTTAACAATAATAATTTTAGAACATAAGGGAACTGAATTTAAAGGAAATATCCAAATTCAGTCTTCTCGCCCTATATATAATTCTTCTTATTTAACACCTGTATTTAATTTTAAAGATAATGATTTTTCGTTTCAATATGCAGAGTATGAGCCATTACAATTTAATGAAAATACATTTGAATCTAATTTAGTATCCGTTATTTCATTTTATGCATATACAATTTTAGGATTTGATGCTGATACATTTTTATTAAATGGAGGTACTCCTCACTTTACAAAAGCACAAAATGTACTTGTACAAGCACAACAAAGTGGTTATGCAGGTTGGAATCAAAATGATGGTTCTGGAACTCGATTTACATTAATTGACAATATATTGTCGCCAACATATAGTTTGTTTAGAAAAGCTTTATACACATATCACTTAAAAGGATTGGATATTATGAGCGATAATAAACAAAAAGCGAAAGAAAAAATTGCTGAATCTATGGCAGATTTAAAATCTGTTTTTAACATTCGACCAAATGCGTTTTTATTACGTGTTTTTATGGATTCTAAAGCGGCAGAAATAGTGAGTATATTTTCTGATGGTCCAATTTATGATACTAAAAAATTAAAAGATGACTTGTTGAAAATTTCACCAATTAACGCTGGTAAGTGGAATGAAATAGAGTAATTTTTAATTATTAATTACAAAAATGCTTACAAACCTTTCTATAAAAAATTACGCATTAATTGAAAGTTTATCTGTTGGTTTTAAAGATGAATTATCTATTATTACGGGAGAAACAGGAGCCGGTAAATCAATTTTATTGGGTGCACTTAGTTTGGTTTTAGGGAAAAGAGCAGATTCTTCTGCTTTAAAAAATACTAAAAATAAATGTATTATTGAGGCTCAATTTTCTATTTCAAACTACTTATTGGAACCTTTTTTTGAAGAAAATGATCTAGATTTTGAAAATGAAACTATTATACGTAGAGAAATTTTGCCTAACGGAAAATCAAGAGCATTTATAAACGATACTCCAACAACATTACAGGTTTTACAAACTTTAAGTCAAAAGTTAATTGATATTCATTCTCAACATCAAACATTACAACTATCAGATGTTAGTTTTCAGTTTCAAATTTTAGATGCACTTTCAAATAATTCAACTAAAATTGAATCATATAAAAGAGGATTGGTAGTATACAATCAACTTTTAAAAGAGTTAAATGAACTTAAAAAATCTCAAGAGTTTGCAAAAGAACAATATGAGTATAATTTGTATTTAGTTGATGAATTATCAAGTGCAAATTTAGAAATAGATGAACAGCAAATTATAGAACAATCTTTAGATAAATTAAATAATATTGAAGAAATAAAATTAAATCTATCAGAAGCACAATCTGTTGCTTTTAATGATGAGGTAGGTTTAAAGGCATTATTAAATTCAATTACAAATAATTTAAATGAAATAGCTCCTTATTCAAATGAGTATAAAAATTTATATGAAAGAATTTTAAGTATTAAAATTGAATTTGATGATATTGCTAGTGAAATAGAAAATGCGAATGAAATTATAGATTTTGACGCTTCAGAATTGCAAAAATTAAATGATAGATTACAGTTAATATATAACCTTCAAAAAAAACATACTGTAAATACAATTGCCGAATTATTAATTCTTCAAGAAGAACTTTTGGTAAAAGTTGATGCTGTGGAAAATTCTTCAGTAATAATATCTAAAAAAGAAGCTGAAATTAAAAATGTATCAGAAAAAATAGATACGTTAGCTAAAACCATTTTTAAACAAAGAGAAAAAGCAATTCCAATTCTTAAAAATAAACTAGAAAATTTACTTGTAAATTTGGGAATGGAAAACACACGTTTTCAATTTAATATAACACATAGTAATCAGTATTTTTTAAACGGAAAAGACCAATTACAGTTATTAATTTCGGCAAATAAAGGGACTAATTTTGGAGCATTAAAAAAAGTAGCTTCAGGTGGCGAATTATCTAGAATAATGCTTTCAGTAAAATCAATTCTTTCTGAATATTTAAAATTACCAACAATTATTTTTGACGAAATTGATACAGGTGTTTCCGGTGAAGTTTCTCAAAAAATGGCTGAAATTATGAAAGATATGAGTAGTAATATGCAGGTTATTACGATAACACACTTGCCTCAAATTGCAGCTAAAGGGAAACAACATTATAAAGTTTACAAACAAGATATTGAAAATAATATAGTTACTAAATTAAGGAAACTATCTGAGAATGAGCGTATAACAGAAATTGCGGAAATGTTAGGTGGAAAAAATATTACTACAACAGCAATTGAACACGCAAAACAGTTGCTAAATTAAGAATTTACTATATTTGCACACTATTTTAAATAAAATCAAAATAAAATACAACTATGTATAACTTATTAAAAGGAAAAAAGGGGATTATATTTGGAGCTTTAGATTCAAAATCTATAGCTTGGAAAGTAGCTGAAAGAGCGCATGAAGAAGGAGCAACTTTTGTATTAACAAATGCACCTGTTGCATTAAGATTAGGAACTATTTCTGAATTAGCAGAAAAAACCGGGTCTCAAGTTATACCTGCTGATGCTACATCTATGATGGATCTTGAAAATTTAATTGATAAATCGGTGGAGATTTTAGGCGGTAAAGTTGATTTTGTTTTACATTCCATAGGTATGTCTGTAAATGTACGTAGAGGAAATCATTATACCAATCAAGATTATAATTTTACAAAAACTGGTTGGGATGTTTCTGCACTTTCTTTTCATAGATTAATGAGTATGTTGTATAAAAAAGACGCAATGAATGAATGGGGAAGTATTGTAGCTTTAACTTATATGGCAGCTCAACGTGTTTTTCCAGATTATAATGATATGGCAGATAATAAAGCATATTTAGAATCTGTAGCACGTAGTTTTGGTTATTTCTTTGGAAGAGATAAAAAAGTTAGAGTAAATACAATTTCTCAGTCTCCAACTCCAACAACTGCAGGAAGTGGTGTAAAAGGATTTGATGGTTTTATAGCGTATGCTGAAGAAATGTCACCTTTAGGAAATGCTACAGCGCTAGAATGTGCAGATTATACCATTAGTTTATTTTCAGATTTAACTAAGAAGGTAACCTTACAAAACTTATTTCATGATGGAGGATTTTCAAATATGGGCGTAAGTACAGCAATTATGGATAATTTCATGAAAACTTTTGACCATGAAGAAGAAATTATTGAAACACCAAAAAAGAAGGAAAAGTAATAACACTTTAGATTCAATAAATAAAAAAGGCGATGATTTTAAATCATCGCCTTTTTTTGTGCTTTATAAATAATTGTTATTTATAATAAAATTCTACTTCTTTTAGAATTATGAGTATTGTCATTTTTTTCATGAATTAATTACTCTACATTTGAAAAGTTTAAAAATAATGAATTAAAAAAACAGTATGAGACCACTTAAAATTATTGTACTAGCAAAGCAAGTGCCCGATACTAGACATGTTGGTCCAGATGCAATGAAGCCAGATGGAACTGTAAATAGAGGTAAACTCTCAACAGTATTTAATCCAGATGATTTACATGCGCTAGAATTAGCATTAAATATAAAAGATAGAATACCAGGTACTCATGTAACCATTTTAACAATGGGTCCGCAAAAAGCCGCAGATATTATTAGAGAAGGATATTATCGAGGTGTTGATAATGGTATTATGATTTCTGATAGACGTTTTGGTGGGGCAGATACATTAGCAACTAGTTATACATTAGTTCAAGGAATTAAAAAATTAGCACCGTACGATTTAATAGTAGGAGGTAGACAAGCTATTGATGGAGATACTGCACAAGTAGGGCCACAATGTGCTGATAAGTTAAAAATACCACAAGTGACGTATGTTGAAGAAATTTTAGAAATAAATGAAGATGAAATAATAGCAAGAAGGCGTTTATCTAAAGGTGTTGAAACTGTATCAGCTCCATTTCCTTGTTTAATGACCGTGCATGGATCTTCACCTGATTGTAGATCTAGAAAAGCAAAAAATGTAATGCAGTATAAATATGCTAGAACTAAAACAGAAATGAGAAAAGGAGATCCTGTTTTAGAGGAACTGCACAAAAAAAGACCATATTTGGTAATTCCTGAATGGAGCGTTGAAGATATCGAAGCTGATGTAAAAAAAATTGGTTTGGCAGGATCACCAACCAAAGTTAAAAGTGTTGAAAGTATTATACTTACAGCGAATGAAGCTAAACTATTAAGTGAGTCTGATGCTGATATTGAAATGATGATTAAAGAATTAATTGAACACCATACCATAGGGTAATTTAAAAACTTTAAAAAGTATTAAAAATGAAAAGTGTATTAGTCTATTGTGAAGTTGAAAATGGAAAAGTAGCAGATATAAGTCAGGAATTACTATCCGCAGGAAAAAGATTAGCTGAAAAATTGGGATCTCCATTGGAGGCAATGGTGTTTGGAAAAGATTTGTCAGAAATAAAAAATCAAATATCACCTTTTGGTGTAGATAAGTTGTTTGTTGGTGATGATTCTAGATTAGAGCCATATAGAACTTTACCTCATGCAGCTTTAGCAACTAAAGTATTGAAACAAGAAGATCCTCAAATTGTATTGTTTGGAGCAACTTCAGTAGGGAGAGATTTAGTGCCAAGATTGGCATCAGTATTAAATTGTGGTTTAACTGCAGATTGTACAATTTTAGATATTGGAGATCATTTTGTTAAAAAGGAAAAAAAAGAATATAAAAATTTGTTGTATGCTATTCGTCCGGCTTTTGGAGGTAGTATTATGGCAAATATTATTAATTGGGATATGCATCCTCAAATGGCAACCGTTAGAGAAGGTGTCATGAAAAAAGAAATATTTGACGAAAATTATACAACTGAAGTTATCAAAATAGATGTTGAATCAACTGTTAAGGATGAAGATTTTGTAGTGAAAATTATTGATCGTCATATTCAGGAATCTGGAGTAAATTTAAAAGATGCACCAATTATTGTGGCTGGTGGTTATGGTGTTGGATCAAAGGAAAATTTTCAACATTTAGAGGAGTTAGCAGAATTATTAGGTGGTGAAGTTGGTGGTTCAAGAGCCGCAGTTGATGCTGGTTTTATTGATCACGATCGTCAAATTGGTCAAACGGGCACAACAGTTCGTCCAAAATTGTACATAGCAGCAGGTATTTCAGGAGCAATTCAGCATACTGCTGGTATGCAAGAAGCATCAATGATTATTTCAATTAATAATGATCCTGATGCTCCAATAAATAAATTAGCTGATTATGTAATTCATGGAGATTTGGGAGTTGTAGTTCCTAAAATGATTAAGTTTTATAAAGAAAACGCTAAATAAAAAGTAATTAAAAATATAGAGTTTGAAATAAACTCAATACATAAAAAAGTATATAATGGATAATTTTTTCAAAGATACTCCCAATTTTAAATTTTATTTGCAACACCCAATTGTTCAGAAAGTTGTTAAATTAAAAGAACGTGGTTTTGTTGAATCTGAAGAGTATGATTACGCACCTTTAAATCATGAAGATGCAATTGATTCTTACGAAAAAATATTAGATATAGTTGGTGAAATTTGTGGAGAGACAATTGCTGAAAATGCTGAATCTGTAGATATTGAAGGGCCTCATATTGAAAATAACGAAGTAGTTTATGCGAAAGGAACTACTGCAGATTATAATGCATTGTATGATGCAGGTTTAATAGGGATGTCTTTACCAAGAAAATATGGAGGATTAAATTTTCCATTATTACCTTATGTAATGGCTGCCGAAATGGTTGCTAGAGCTGATGCAGGATTTGCTAATATTTGGGGGCTTCAAGATTGTGCTGAAACTATTTATGAGTTTGGTTCTGAAGAGCAAAAAGATAAATATTTACCTAGATTTAATAAAGATGGAGTAACGGCTGCAATGGTTTTAACTGAACCAGATGCCGGTTCAGATTTACAATCTGTAAAGTTAAAAGCTACTTATGATGAAGATAAAAAAATATGGATTCTGAATGGTGTAAAGCGCTTTATCACAAATGGAGATGCAGATATATCATTGGTTTTAGCAAGATCTGAAGAAAACACAACAGATGCGAGGGGTTTATCGATGTTTATTTATGATAGAAATAATCACGCGGTTGAAGTTCGTCATTTAGAAAAAAAATTAGGAATTAAAGGGTCTCCAACTTGTGAACTAGTATTTAAAAATGCACCAGCAGAATTAGTTGGTAAAGAGCGATTTGGGTTGATTAAATATGTAATGGCACTAATGAATTCTGCTCGTTTAGGCGTTGGAGCTCAATCAGTTGGTATTGCAGATGCAGCATATAGAGAAGCTTTAAAATACGCTAAAGAAAGAGCGCAATTCGGGAAGGTTATTGTTAATTTCCCTGCAGTGTACGAGATGATTACGAATATGAAAGTAAGGATAGATGCACTTCGGTCTTTATTGTATGAAACAACAAGTTTTGTAGATCTTTCCAAAGCTTATGAAGAAGCTATGAAAGAACGAAAATTAGAGAAAGAAGAAAGATTAGAAATGAAAGCTTATGCTAAATTGTCAAATGTTTTTACGCCTCTAATTAAATTAACAGCAAGTGAAGCTTGTAATACAATTGCTTACGATTCTTTACAAATTCATGGTGGAACTGGATTTATGAAAGATTTCCCAATTGAAAGAATTTATAGAGATGCCAGAATTACATCAATCTACGAAGGTACTACTCAATTACAAGCAGTAGCAGCAATTAAAGGAGTTACTACAGGTGTTTTTTTAGAACAAATTAAGAAGTATGAAAATGAAGTTTCTGAAGAAAACATAGTTTTAAAAGAAAAGCTTCAAGAAATGACAGCTGATTATGATTTTATTAGTCAAAAAATTATTGATACAGGCAATACCGAATTATTAGATTTTCATACAAGAAGATTAGTGGAAATGGCTGGTAATATAATTATGGGATATTTATTAGTGTTAAATAGCCAGCGCGACGAAAGCTTTACTAAATCTGCTAAATTGTACGCAAATTTAGCAAAGTCTGAAAACAGAGAAAAATTTGATTATATAACTAATTTTGATGTTGAAGATCTTAATTTATACAAAATAGAAATAGCCGAAGTTTAAGCAGAAATATTATTTAAATTTTATAGACCTATTTTGTTAAATACAAAGTAGGTCTTTCTTTTTAATTCCATAAAATAACTTAACTTTGACTTTGAAAAAAAATCTACTGTTGGAGTTACAATTTTCCATAATTATACCAGTTTATAATCGACCTCAAGAAATTGAAGAGTTATTACATAGTTTAACGAAACAAACTTATACAAATAATTTTGAAGTTGTAATAATTGAAGATGGATCAGAATTGAAATCTGATAAAATTGCTTCAAAATATTCTAAAGAATTAAATGTTAACTATTTTTTTAAAGAAAATAGTGGAGCAGGAGCAAGTAGAAATTATGGAATGCAAAAAGCAACAGGAAATTACTTCATAATTTTTGATTCAGATTGTATCATCCCACCAAATTATTTAATTGAAGTTAAAAATGCGTTACGTTTAAAATATACTGATGCCTTTGGAGGTGCTGATGCTGCACATGAATCTTTTACGGTAATACAAAAAGCAATAAATTATAGCATGACTTCCTTTTTAACCACAGGAGGAATAAGAGGGAGTAAGAAAGCTGTAGATAAGTTTCAGCCTAGAAGTTTTAATTTGGGAATTTCAAAAAAAGCGTTTGAGATTACAAATGGTTTTAGCGATATGAAAATAGGTGAAGATATTGATTTAACTTTTAGATTATGGGAACATAAATTCGAAACACAATTTATAGAAAACGCATTTGTATATCATAAACGAAGAGCAACATTTCAACAATTCTATCATCAAACTTTCGCTTTTGGAAAAGGTAGACCATTTTTAAATAAAAAATACCCTAAAACAGCGAAAATCACGTATTGGTTTCCGAGCTTATTTGTTTTAGGTTTAGTTATTTCTCTAGTTGCTTTAAGTTTAGGATTTACTTTATTTATGTATGCTTATGGAATTTATTTTCTGCTAATTTTTATTGATTCGTTTATTAAAAATAAAAATATTGCTGTTGCATTTACTACTATTTTCACAACACTAACTCAATTTTTTGGATATGGATTGGGCTTTTTAAAAGGAATATTTACGACATAAAAAAAGGCTAAAACTTTCGTTTTAACCTTCTTCAATTATTTAAAATTTAAACTACTCAACTTTATCAGTTCCTTTCGTAATTTTTATTGTTAATTCTTTTGATTCTTTATCTAAATCCATAAAAATAGTATCACCTTCATTCAATTTAGAATTTACAATTTCTTCTGCTAAAGCATCCTCAATATATTTTTGAATTGCACGTTTTAATGGTCTTGCACCATATTGCTTATCAAAACCTTTATCTGCAATATAATCTTTAGCTTCATTAGTTAAAGTAAGTTTATAACCTAAATCTTCAATTCTTAAAATCAATTTTTCAAGCTCAATATCTATAATAGAATGGATATCTTTCCTTTCTAAAGCATTAAATACAACCACATCATCAATTCTATTTAAAAATTCTGGCGCAAACGATTTTTTTAATGCATTCTCTATTATGCTTTTGGCATTAGCATCGGCTTGTGCTTCTTTCGAAGCTGTTCCAAATCCAACTCCAGCACCAAAGTCTTTTAGTTGACGAGAACCAATATTAGAAGTCATAATAATTATGGTGTTTCTAAAGTCAATTCGTCTACCTAAACTATCAGTTATGTAGCCATCATCTAATATTTGAAGTAGCATATTAAATACATCTGGATGTGCTTTTTCAATTTCATCTAATAATACAACAGCATAAGGTTTACGTCTAATTTTTTCTGTAAGTTGTCCACCTTCTTCATAACCAACATAACCAGGAGGAGCACCAATTAAACGAGATATAGCAAATTTCTCCATATATTCACTCATATCAATTCTAACCAATGCATCTTCATTATCAAACAATTCTGTCGCTAAAACTTTAGCTAATTGTGTTTTACCAACTCCAGTTTGGCCTAAAAATATAAATGAACCAATGGGCTTGTTTGGATCTTTAAGTCCAACTCTATTTCTCTGAATAGCTTTTACCACTTTAGAAACAGCCTCATCTTGACCTATAACTTTACCTTTGATAAGATTCGGTAAATCATGTAGTCTTTCAGTTTCGGCTTCAGCAACTCTATTTACGGGAATACCTGTCATCATAGAAACTACTTCAGCAACATTATCTTCTGTAACAATTTCGCGATTTAATTTAGAGGCTTCTTCCCATCGTAATTGTTCGGCTAATAATTGTCCTTCAATTCTTTTTTCATCATCTCTTAACCTAGCTGCTTCTTCGTATTTTTGACCGTTTACTGCCGCAGATTTATCTTCCTTAATTTTTTCTAACTGAGCTTCTAAACTTAAAACCTCTTTAGGAACCACAATATTTGTAATGTGAATACGAGAACCAGCCTCATCTAAAGCATCAATTGCTTTATCTGGTAAAAAACGATCGGTCATATACCTATTTGTTAATTTTACGCAGGCAATTATTGCTTTATCTGTATAATCTACATTATGGTGTTCCTCGTATTTATCTTTTATATTTTGTAAAATTTGAATAGTTTCATCAACTGATGTTGGTTCAACTATAATTTTTTGAAATCTACGTTCTAAAGCACCATCCTTTTCAATATTAGTACGGAATTCATCTAAAGTTGTAGCTCCAATACATTGGATTTCACCTCTTGCCAATGCAGGTTTTAACATATTTGAAGCGTCTAATGAACCTGTTGCGCCACCAGCCCCAACAATGGTATGAATTTCATCGATAAATAAAATGATATCTTCATTTTTTTCTAATTCATTCATTAAAGCCTTCATGCGTTCTTCGAACTGACCACGATACTTTGTCCCAGCAACTAGACTTGCTAAGTCTAACGAAATAATGCGTTTATTAAATAAAATTCTAGATACTTTACGTTCAATGATACGTAACGCTAAACCTTCTGCAATTGCAGATTTTCCAACTCCAGGTTCACCAATTAACATTGGATTGTTCTTTTTTCTACGACTTAAAATTTGAGAAACACGTTCTATTTCTTTTTTTCTTCCTACTACAGGATCTAATTTACCTTCTTCTGCCAAACGCGTTAAATCACGCCCAAAATTATCTAAAACAGGTGTTTTAGACTTCTTCTCTGTAGGCTTAGCTCCTTTTGGCTGTTCAAATGGATTTGATTTTGGTGAATCAAAATTATCATCTGAAGTATTTTCTGCTTTTGGTAAATCCATATTTTCGTTTAAATAGGTTTGTTTAAATACCGTTTTCACATCATCATAACTTGCGCCAAAATTGTGCAATAACTTGGTGGTAGGATCATTTTCATTTCTTAATATACATAGTAATAAATGTGCAGTATTTACGGATTCACTTTGATATAGTTTAGCTTCTAAAAATGTTGTTTTTAAGGCTTTTTCAGATTGTCTTGTTAAATGCAAACTTTTCTTATCATTTTCGAAACCTACCGAAGGATTAGCAGGGCTTAAAACTTCAATTTTTCTTCGTAAATGATCAAGGTTAATATCTAATGAATTTAAAATCTCAATTGCTTTCCCAGCTCCCTTTCTTAATAATCCTAGCATTAGATGTTCTGTACCAATAAAATCGTGCCCTAAACGAAGGGCTTCTTCTTTACTGTAAGCAATTACATCTTTAACTTTTGGTGAAAAATTATCGTCCATACTTTTGTGTTTATATTGTAAAATTAACTGATTTTTTTCTTTTTTATGTACAAAAACAACACCACTTTTTTAAAATCTAGTAAAATAGTCGCTATGTATTATTAAAACTTACTGATAATCAAGATGTTAAAATGTTTATTTCGTATGATTTATTGTTGATAAATAATACAAAAACAACTAAAGAAATAACTTGTAAAAAAGTGAAAAATTGTATATTGCTTTGTTAAATTACGAGACTAAAATAAATTTAAAAATATATGGCTGACGGAGAAAAACTGATACCAATTAATATTGAAGATGAAATGAAATCTGCTTACATTGATTATTCAATGTCAGTAATTGTTTCAAGAGCATTACCAGATGT
>NZ_JASFZF010000065.1:0-5666 GCF_046055765.1 Lutibacter sp.
AGGTAAATTAGCTACATCCGCTACTGGTGCGGTTACATCATCTATGATTACATTCTGTGTTTGTGTGGATGTGTTTCCATTGCCATCATCATAGGTCCAAGTTACAACGGTTGTTGTTCCTTCACCTGATATTGGAAGTGTTGCATCATTAGTTACGGTAACAGAACCTGCACAATTATCTGTCCCTGTTGGCGCTGTTAAACTCGTTACTGAACATTGTGCTGTAATTTCTGATAAGCTTACTGCATCCGCTACTGGTGCTGTTGTATCTTCCACAGTAATCGTTTGTGTAACTTCTTTAATATTTCCACATGCATCAGTAACGCTATAAATTCTTGTAAGAATATAAGGATCCACTACGGAACCTACTCCACCATTATTCGATTCAGACTGAAAACTTACAATTGGACTTGTAGTACAATTATCAGCTTCATCAGTTACTACTGTAACATCAGAAGCAGGTATATTTCCAATACACTGAATTCCTGAAATTGGTGCCGGATTACTAGCTGTTGGAGGCGTAGTATCTTGAATAGTTATTAATTGTGTTTTCTGTGTAATCAACCCACAATCGTCAGTAACTGTAAAAGTTCTAGTAACAACCATTGGGCAAGTGCCGGTTGCAATATCTTGATAGGTTATTGACGCAACTACACCGTTATCAGTTGCTGAAGAAGCAGTGTCAATATTATTAAAATCTATTATAGAAATTATGGTTTGTGTTTGTTGATATGTTATTCCTGTAATAGCTCCAGTTCCACATCCTTCTAGAGTAATATCGTTTGGTGGTACAACAATAGGTGCAATTTTTGCTTTTACATTTAATGTTGCTTGAGCTTCAGCACCACAAATATTTCCCTCATTAGAAAATACAACCTTATAAATATTACCACTCATAGCTGTAGTTACATTTGAAACTTCTAAAGTAGTTATAGCTCCACTAGCTATAGTTCCATCAGTAATATAATTAAAACTTGTGCCTCCATCTGTACTTTCATACCAAACATACGTAACATCAGTATTTGCAGTTGTAATAGGATTTGTAGGCAATATTGAGGTAGTGGCAGATGCTGCAAAAAAAGCACTATGATCTACACAACCTTCTTGATTCGTTGGATTTAAGTTTACACTTAATGACGTAGCTTCTTGAAAAGCTTTTTCTCCATTTGAAATTTGATAAGGCGAAGGATAGGTTGCGGTTTTAACCGTACCATCATGATTTACTTTGCCAGGGGCTAATATATCTCCTAATCCATATTGTCCACCATCGCCACCATCGGCAGTTTTAGAATTATAAGCTTCATTAGCATCACTACATCCATCATTATCACTATCTAAGTCTAAGCGGTCCCAAATACCATCATTATCGGTATCTCTATCACTTGCTAAAAATAAAGTTTTGTTTGTAGGATCTTTATAGGTTTGATCTAAAAAACAAGGAGAGCCAATTATTGAAAAAAGTCGTTGATAATTTATAAGAGGGCTTGTTCCTATTTTTATGTTAATTTGAGAAACATCTTGATATTTAACTGTACCCATTACAAGTGTTTGCGTAACTACAACGCCATTATATACATTAGATGGCCCTAAAAATCGAGTACCGGTTGGTGTACTAAACACCGATAATTGTGTTGGGTTATCAACTGAATAAAGCGCTGAACCAAC
This sequence comes from Lutibacter sp., assembly GCF_046055765.1. Lineage (GTDB taxonomy): Bacteria > Bacteroidota > Bacteroidia > Flavobacteriales > Flavobacteriaceae > Lutibacter. The sequence goes on from NZ_JASFZF010000065.1 coordinate 1,666, forward strand.
TACATCAAACTCGTCAAACTCACCCCTTCCAGCATTATCACCATCTATATCAACACCCGTTAATAAAAAATCTCTTAAAACAATAGGTGTAGACGTCCCTTTTTCAACAAATTGAAAATTAAAATTAACCTCATCAATATTACCTTTTAATATAGGTTGAAATGCATCTACATAACCAGCTCCGCTATCATCATCAAAATTATTAATTACCTGCCCTGTATGGGAAGATGTCAAAGTAACTATGGCGTCAATGCCAGCAATTACATCTGGAAATCGATATACTGCACCATTATTTAATGCTGTTCCTGAAACTAAAGTTGCACTTTTAAAAACTAGTGTAGGAAAATCTCCACAAGATTTAGATTGTTCATCTACATCTAAAATACCATCATTATCGTCATCTAAATCACAGGCATCACCAACCTTATCTCCATCTGAGTCAATATTACTTATTGTTAATTTAACTGGAATTCTACCCAAGCTTAAACAACCTGATATGGTATTTCTAGTTTGAACATAATAAGTATAGGTACCAATAGCTGATTCTGGTGATTGATAATTAAGACTATTACTTTTAATAAGATTTCCTCCTACAAGAGCATCATACCAATCTGCAGTTTCATTGTTTCCAACTGTTACTGTTAAATCAGGGTTTGAATAACCCAAACAAATTTCTTTGTCACCACCACTTGCTGGAGGATATGGTAATGCAATTACCGTAACAAATATATTATATGGTGTGCCTACACATCCAGTTGGAGCCGTTGGGGTAATTACATATTTTACAACACCTTTGTTTATTCCAGAATTCGTCAAGGATTGAGCAATTGTATTCCCCGATCCATTGCTAAAACCTGTAACTGTACCTGCAGTTGGAGTAGTTGAAATTGATGCCGTCCAAGTAAATGTTGTTCCAGTAATTGTACTTGTTAAAGAAATTCCTGTTGTGGAACCCGTACAAATTGAATAAGAACTAGGTGAAGTAACGGCAGGTTTTGGGTTTACTGTAACTACTTGGTCTGCAGATGTTGTTCCACAAAGTCCTGTCGCTGTAGCAGTAATCGTTGCTGATCCACTAAATGCAGCATCCCAATTCATAACTCCTGTTGAAGCATCTATTGTTCCTGCGGTTACTGGTAATACAGAATAAACTATTCCTGTGCTATTAGCAGCAGCGGCTGTATATGTTTCATCAGCTGCATCTTGACATACTGTCGTTGCGCCAACTGTGAATGTTGTTGCTCCTGTTGATGGATTTACTATTACAGAAACTTGCGTTCTATAACTTTCTAATCCATTAACGGTTTGACTAACAAAATAATTATTAGTTATTAAAACAGCTGTAGAATTTAATAAATTTCCATCGGTTAATGCATCGTACCATTTTAAACTAGTTCCTGAGGCGACTAAATCAAGAACTTGTTTATTATCAATAAAACAAAATGTTTGTGAATTTGCAGTAGGTGCTTCAGGTAGCACTTTAATTGAAACTGTTGCTGTGTCGCAAGTACCATCATTTGGTGAAGGAAGACAAACGTTATAAGTAAAACTATCTAATCCTACATAATCCGTAGTTGGCGTATAGTTAAACGTACCATTTGAATTAAACACAAGTGTCCCATTGGTTGGATCTGTTATATTTGAGAATGCAGAACCCACCGGTGCTGAATCATTGGTGGTAACATCTCCATTTAAAATGGTGGAGTTTTTTATAACTTCAGTTTGGTCATTGGTTGCATAGGATTGCAAAATGAAAAATTTACCATCTCCATGATCTACAGTTGAAGCGGTGAGTTGAACTTTTGAAATTAGAGATCCTGTTGGTGCTATATCATTTAAATAAAACAATGCAATACCAATAGTTCCATTATTTTCAACTACTCGATCACTTAACCAATAATCTGTTCCGGAAGGTGGTGCATTTAAAGCTCCTGAAGTCCCAAAACTACTGCTAGTGCCTGTTCCTCCAAAACCCCATTGCGTACTTGTTGGATTAACAAAAGTTTCTCCCAATAATTGTTCTGGTCCACCTCCCACAGGAGTGCCAAAAACGGCAATATGGAAGCAATTATTTGCATTTCTTTCTGTTATGGCAACAATACCACCAGTATTTGAAGGTATTTGAGGACTATAGATTAATGTTTGCCTTTGAGCTAATGTTGAAGCTTCAGCAGTAAAATTATCACAAATAGCTAATCCATTTGAACCAGAAGTAAAATAATGATTAAGATCTTTATCCTGAAAAGCAGCTAACGCTTTAGGGTTCCAATCTGTAATAACTGCACTAGAGGATATAATTGAGCTACCATCTTTTAAAATTTGATTTGCCCCATCTCCATCTGGCCCAAGTTGTGTTAATTCATAACTTGACGGAACCACAAATAAATCATAAACATCACCATTTAAGGTTACGCTTTGAATTGTAGCCGGATCAGATGCAACAGTTTGTGTATCAATCCATTGAAAAGTAACACCACTTTGAATGCTTGGCGCATTTGTTTGGGCTGAAATTGTATTTAGTAAAAACGAAAATAAAACAATAAATAGTACATTAAATCTACTATTAGAGGGGGATTTTATTTTATTAATTGTTGAATTTTTCATCGGGGTTATTATTAAGCTTCCTGAATAGAAGTTGGACTTAAATAATGATCTATTTACTATTTTTATTATAAAATTGAGGATAGCAAAAAGCTTTTATTTTTGGAATAAATAAATTCTTTAATAAAATGTTTGTGTTACGAAGAATGGAATTTTCTTCTTGGGTCATTGGTCTTAAAATAGACCATCTATAATTTTTAAATAATTTTGCATACAGCGAAATTATCAAAAAAATGACTTTAAAATGTAGTAGACTAAATTTATTTAGATTTAGGGTTCGGGGTTCGATAAAGATAATCATATTAACGTGGGGGGTTAAGATTAGGGGTTCTTTTTTTAATATTTATCTATCAAATAATAATCTTTTTAAGGCTATTATTCTTATTTTCAACTACAAACGTATAAAATTAATTTTAATAAAAAAAGAAATATTCAAAAACATTTAAAATTAAAATGTTCAAAATCAGCTATAAACTGTTTAAATAATACTACAAACGGTTAATTTATAATTAAAAAAAAGCAGCTAACTAGCTGCTTTTTTTATTTGAATATTTTTTATCTATTGATTTACAACTCCAGTGTTTACAATAATAAATTCAGTTGTTCTATTTAATTGATGTTCTGCATCAGTACATTTTACTCCATTTGCACATTTATTTACTAATTGAGTTTCTCCAAACCATTTAGCTATAAGTCTGTTTTCATTTATTCCTTTACTTATATTGTACTTAATAGTCGCATTTGCTCTTTTCGCAGATAACTTTTGGTTATAACTACTATTACCTCTGCTATCTGTATGTGAACCTCCTTCAATTTTAACGCTAGGGTATTTGTTCATAATTTTAACTACTTTATCTAACTCAATTGCGGCATTTTTTCTAATATTTGATTTATTATAATCAAAATAAATTGGATTAATATTAACCATCACCTTCCCTCTAACTTTCACAAAATCATTAGATTTTTTTTGTAAATCCAATTCTAAATTAACAGAACTTTCACTAACAAATTCTCTTGAATCGTCTTTGTAATTTTTTTGGGATCCAACAATTTTATATGAGGAATCACAATCAATAGTGAATTTATATAACGAAGTAACATTACACTTATCTTTAGACTTTAAAACTCCAAATTCGGTGTACAAAAATGTAGCTTAAAAATCAATTTTAACCTGTAGCCGTATTTTAGGACTAGACAAATTAATTTAAATTTTTTTTGAGGATGAGTAACTATTTTTCATATAACTAGTTTAATTTATTCTAAACTACTTATAATTTGACTTAAAAAAGCATCAAAATCAAAAGAACTATTTTCTGTAAGCCCCATTCTAACTACCACTAAATCTTTAGAAGGTAGAATAAAAACACGCTGTCCTTGATAGCCATTACAAGAAAATAAAT
>NZ_JASFZF010000066.1:0-12037 GCF_046055765.1 Lutibacter sp.
TCTTTGTTAATTTCTTGCTCATAATTAAAGGTTTGGCATAAATATTGCATCTTTTATATTAAAAAATACTAATTTCGACAAAACTAGTTATTTTTACATTGTTCAACAATAAAAATTACAACTGATTATGGAAGTTTCAAAAATAATTAATCAAAAAAACTTACAATTAAGCATGTTATTTGTTTTAGCTGTTAGTTTATTTTCGTGTGGTACTTATCAAAGTGCATATAATTATGATAATGATGGAATTTATACTTCACATGAACAAGAGCAAAATGAAGTTGTAATGATAGAATCTAAATCTACTTTTGATAAAAATTATTTTTCCAATCAACTTGAAGATCTTCAGAATATTAGTGATGACGATACCTTTACTGATATTGATACATATTATTACGATGATGTGGAATATGAAAATGATACTATTTATACTGATGATTATAATGCACCTTGGGAATATACTGATGATATAACAATTAATATAAATACTGGTTACGCAAGTTCAGGATATTATTGGTATAATCCATTCTACTACTCTTACTACAATTATTATCCTTATTACTCTAACTATTACTATCCTTGGAGATCTTACAATCCTTATTATTATGGGTATTACAACCCATACTATCAGTTTGGATATTATTATCCTTACAATAGCTACTCTCCTTATTATGGGTATTCTCATTATGATTATTATAACAATTCTATTAGATATAATAGATTTGATTCTTATGGAAAAAGAACTGCTTACAACACTAATACGAGAAGATACAGTACAAATTTATCATCTAAAAGTAGACGACGTTCAACATCAACAACTCCAACCAATAGAAGAACTGAATATTCTGATACTAGAAGAACTAGAACTGGTAACTCAACCAGAAATACAAACACTAGAACATCTAGACAACCTTCAAGAAGTCATTCTACAACTCCAAGAAGTTCTAATACAAGAAGTTCATCAACCAGAACTAGAACAATTAGAAATGTAGCTTATAACGAAAATAGAACAGGTAGACCTAGTTATAATCGCTCTATACCAAACAACAATTCACCTAGACATACGCAAAGTACAAAGTCTTCAAATAATAGAAGTTCTTCTGCAAATAACAGTGGTAATTCAACAAGATCGTCAAATAATAGAAGTTCTTCTTCGGCTCACAAAAGCAGTTCATCAAGGTCAACTACACCAAGATCTTCGTCAAGATCCTCCAATAATTCATCAAGTAGACGTTCAAAACATAATTAAAACAAAACATCATGAAAAAACTATATTTCGCAGTAATGCTAAGCGTTGCTTATATATCTAATGCACAAACTTTAAGTTATAATGACCTAGGCACATTGTTTTCCAAAGAAAACATTAATGGAACAGCTCGTTATAATGCTATGAGTGGAGCTTTTGGTGCTTTAGGTGGTGATTTATCAGCAATTGAAACAAACCCTGCAGGTGCTGCTGTATATTTAAAAAGTGAATTTTCAGTTTCTTTAAACATTAAAAACACTGAAACAACTTCTACTTTTTATGGAACTAACGAACTATTAGAAAACGATTATTCAAACTTATCCCAAGCGGGTGGTGTATTTGTTTTTAATACACGTAATAATTCAAATTGGAGCAACGTTGCTTTAGGTTTTAATTATAGTATTGCTAATAATTTTGAAGGTTTTTGGATGGCAAGTGGAAATAGTGGTTATGCACCAATTTCAGATTTGTATGATAATGACCCTGTTATTTATGTAAATTCTGATGGCCAATATTTTGAGAATTTTACAGATGGAAAAAATAATAAATACTCATTTACTATTGCTTCACAATACAACGATAATTTATATGTAGGAGCATCTATTAATACTTACGACCTAGAACATTACCAAAGTACGCTTATTGAAGAATATAATAATGATGGTAGTGGAAATACATTTGACGTATCTCAAACCCAAGAATTATTAACTTATGGTGACGGTTATTCTTTTAATATTGGCTTTATTTCAACGCCAAATGATAATATTAGATTCGGAGTAGCTTATCAATCACCTGTTTGGTACACACTTACTGAAGAATTTATTGAATATGATGTAACTATTTTTGAAAATGATGTGAATACAATATCAGATTTTTCAGGAACAAATGGCTTTGATTATGAATTAAGAACACCAAGTAAACTAACTAGTAGTTTTGCTTATATTTTTGATAAACAAGGACTTATTAGTATTGACTACATTTACAAGAATTACAGTAACATAAAGTTAAGTAACTCAAATTTCACACAAGAAAACATAGCTTTTAATAACGATTTAAAAAGTGTTGGACAACTACGTATTGGGACTGAATGGCGCTTTGATGATTTATCTATTAGAGGTGGATATCACATAGATAAAAGCCCTTATAAAAACGCTTTAGACTCTGACGATATTGAAGGTTTTTCTTTTGGTGCTGGTTATAAATTTAGAGGTGGAAAATTAGATTTTTCTTATCAAAAAGAAAGCAATACATCTTCCTACAATTTTTATCCACAATACAATCAAGTTGATGCTACAGAGTTAGATACTAATACTTCAAAATTCACTGCTACTTTAGTATTAAACATTTAATTTAAAACAACATATTTTAGAAAACGCCTCAAAATTGAGGCGTTTTTTATTTTTCAATTCAATTCATTAACTATGTTTTAGTACTTTTGCACAAATAATTTAAAAAAATGGAAACAATTTCTTTAAAAATAGAAAAAACAACTACTAATACAATCCTAAAATTTACTGCAAATTCAGTATTAATTAGTGGAAGCTACCAGTTTAATAATATAGATGAGGCTAAAAACTCACCATTAGCACAGCAATTATTTCAATTACCTTTTGTAAAACGTGTTTTTATTTCAGCTAATTTTATAGCAATTGAACGATTTGATATTGTTCATTGGAGTGATGTTCAAGAAGAAGTAAAGGAACAAATTGAAGTTTATTTAAATAATCCTGGGGTACTCGTTTTAGACGAAACAAAATCTCAACAAAAAATACCAATTGAAATTTATGCTGAATCAACTCCAAATCCTGCAGTTTTAAAATTTGTTGCTAATAAAAAATTAGTAGAATTAGATGTTGAATTCAAAAATTTAGAAAGTGCTAAGAATGCTCCTTTAGCTGTAGCTTTATTCAATTTTCCTTATGTTAAAGAAGTTTATATTTCAGAAAATTATGTTTCAGTAACAAAATCTGATACCGTAGAATGGGAAGAAATAACTATTGAAATAAGAAGTTTTATTAGAGAATATATCGCTGAGGGAAAAACCATTATTGAAGCTAATCTTCAACAAGTAAAAGACACACAAACAACACCAAATACAACAACTAACTTAGATGACGTGTCTAAACAGGTTATTAATCTTATAGATCAATATGTAAAACCAGCTGTTGCTGCTGATGGCGGAAATATTGCATTTCAATCTTATGATGCAACAACACAAACTGTAAATGTAATTTTACAAGGAGCTTGCAGTGGCTGTCCTTCATCTACAGTTACTTTAAAAAATGGTATTGAAAATATGTTAAAACAATTAATACCCGGAAAAATTAGTCAAGTTGTAGCAGTAAATTTCTAACTATTTTATGAGCAAAAAAATAAAACCATATAAAAATTCTAACCTTGGAAAAAAGGAGCAAGTTTCAAAAATGTTTGATACCATTTCAAAAGAATACGATGGGTTAAATCGTGTAATTTCTTTTGGTATTGATGTAAAATGGAGAAAGAAAGTTGTAAAAATTATTGGAGATACTAATCCCGATTCAATTTTAGATATTGCAACAGGAACAGGCGATTTAGCTATTAATTTAGCAAAAACTAAAGCTTCAAAAATAATTGGACTAGACATTTCTCAAGGAATGCTGGATGTTGGGATAAAAAAAATTAAAAAATTAAACCTAAATAATACCATAGAAATGGTTTTAGGCGATTCAGAAAAAATTCCTTTTAGCGACAATTCATTTGATGCAATTACTGTAGCCTTTGGTGTTCGTAATTTTGAAGATTTAGAAAAAGGCTTATCTGAAATTTACCGAGTTTTAAAAACTGGAGGTACTTTTGCTGTTTTAGAAACATCTATTCCAACAAAAACACCTTACAAACAGGGTTATAAATTTTATTCTAAAAACATATTACCTTTAATAGGTAAATTATTCTCAAAAGATAAATCGGCTTATAAATATTTATCAGATTCTGCAGCTGCTTTTCCTTATGGAGAAGCTTTCAACAATATTTTACAAAAAATAGGGTTTATAACTATTGAAAACAAGCCACAAACTTTTGGGGTTGCTTCAATTTATACTGCAAAAAAATAATGTATGAAGAAAGTTTTAGTAACTATTGCCTTAATTTTTCTAATCCTAAACAATAGTATTGCTCAAAAAAGAGACATTGTTCAGTACAAACAAAATTGGGATAAGCAAACTATTTTTTGGGGCTATTATTTAGGTATTAACAAAAAGAGTTTTAAAATAACTTACCTTACTCCTAACACTTTTATTGACATTACAAGTACAGCTGGTTTTGAGGTTGGCTTAATTGGCGATTTAAAATTACACAAAAATATAAATTTACGTCTCGAACCTGGGCTTTCGAGCAATACAAAAACACTTGTATTTACAAATATTGAAGGTTCAGAATATATTAAAACTCGAGAAGTTAACGGAACATATCTAAGAATTCCTCTTCTACTAAAACTTAGTTCCAATAGATTAAATAATATGAGACCTTATGTTGTTGGTGGCGTTTCTTATGATTTTAATTTCTCTAGTAATCAGGATAATCCTAATGATAATTTAGATGGTGAATTTAGAATGACCAAAAACAATTTCATGTATGAAATTGGCGTAGGTGTAGACTTATATTTACCATTTTTTATTTTTTCACCTTCAATTAGAGGTGTTTTTGCTATAAATAATGAGTTAGTAAGAGATGTTGACCCTAATAGCCAATGGACAGGACCAATAGATTATTTTGGGACAAGAGGTGTTTTTATAAAATTTGCATTTCACTAAAAAACAATTAGGTACTTCTTTTAAATTCACTTAATAAAATTGCAGTAGCAGCTGCTACATTTAAACTTTCAGTTTGTTCCTCACCAAACCTTGGAATTGAAATTGTTTTAGATAACAAGTTTAAAATTGAAGTGCTTATTCCATTAGCCTCATTTCCCATTACCAAAATTGCATTTTTTAATAAATTACTTTTATAAACATTTTCACCATCCATTAATGATGCATATTTTGGGAGATTTGAATTTTGCAAATAGTCAACCAAATTAGTATAAACAATAGAAACCCTTGTTAAAGAACCCATTGATGCTTGCACAACTTTAGAATTATAACAATCAACCGTATTTGTGGAACAAATTAATTGGTCAACTCCAAACCAATCACATAATCTAATAATAGTTCCTAAATTTCCCGGATCATTAATACCATCCAGCGCTAAAATTAGCCCTTCATTTTTTATGCTTTTTTCTGAAGGAATTTTAAAAAGTGCGAATATATTATTTGGTGTTTTTAATGTGCTTATTTTCTTTAATTCAGCATCAGAAATTAAACATCTATTTTCAATACTTTTGTAGCTAGAATCATCAACACAAAATAGTTGTTCTAATTCAAAATTAGAGTTTAAAAGTTCATCAACAACTTTAGTTCCTTCAGCAATAAATAATTTACTTTTAATTCGGTACTTTTTTTGTTGTAAACTCGTTATTAATTTTAACTGATTTTTACTTAAACTCATATTATTAAATATAAAAAATTGTAATTTGGTAAAACCTTGAAAAGGTTTACTTTTGAAACAAATTTAAACTCTTATTTATTGAAAAACAATTTTATAATATTAATAATTTTTTTAAGTATATCTTATAGTTTTTCATCGTGTAACACAATTAAGTATGTTCCCGAAAATGAAAACCTACTTGTTAAAAATACTATAATTGTTAATACTAAAAAAAATGTTGATAACGAAATAACAGGATATATTGTTCAGCGCCCTAATCAATTAGTACTTGGAATACCTTTTCCACTTTATTTTTATAATATTGGTAACAAAAATTTTGAAACAGATTTTGAAAAATGGAAATTAAACAAGCCTAATTGGTATCAATTTACGGCAGGTATATTTTCAGAAAAACAAGCAAAAGGAATTAGAAATTTTAAATATAAAACGCATCAATGGTATTTAAATAATGGTGAAGCTCCCATACTTTTAGATTCAAAAAAAACAGCTCAAACTATTGAGAGTTTAACACAACATTACTTAAATGAAGGGTATTTTAATGTAAAAGTATCTTCTGAAACACAAAAATTAAAAAACAAGAAAATTGCTGTTAACTATATTGTAAAAACAGACAAACCATATACATTAAACAGTATTACAACTACAATAAAATCAAAAATTTTAGATTCAATTTACACTATTCATAAAAATGAATCTTTTATAAAAAAAGATAATCAATGGAAACTTTCTTCATTTATTAGTGAACAAAATAGGCTTACAAGTTTATTTAGAAATTCTGGTGTTTATAGATTTAATAAAAATGCTATTACATTTGATGTTGATTCAAGTAATTATAAATCGGATATTGACTTAATTATCAATGACAGTATTGGAAATGTTCCTTTTAAAATTCAGAAAATAAAGAATATTAATATTTACACAGATTTTTCTTACAATACAAAAGACAACCCAATAAAAGACAGCCTTAACTATAATGGGTATTTATTTTTAGCACATGAAAAACTAAAATACAACCCAAAATTATTTTTAAACTCGATTTTTATTGAGCCTAATTCTATTTATAAAGATAAAACAAGAGAGTTAACCCGTAAAAGTTTAAGAAGTTTAAAAAACTTTAGATCCGTTGATATAAAATATACCGAGTTAGAAAATGATTTTCTTGAAGCTTCAATCTATTTAACAGCTCTCAAGAAGTATTCAATAGGATTTAATACTGAATTAACACATTCAAACATTCGGCAACTTGGAATTTCAGGTAAATTATCATTTCTAAATAGAAATATTTTTAAAGGCTCTGAAATTTTAAAATTCTCTGTTCAAGGCTCTTTTTTAGATTCTAAAGATGCAGCAGATAATGAAAGTTTACTTAATGCCTGGGAAATTGGTGGTGATATATCTTTAGAGCTTCCTCGATTTTTATTACCAATAAAAGGTGAAATTATTTCTAAAAGAAAATCTCCAAAAACTACATTTACGTTAGGTACAAGTTTGCAAAAAAACATTGGTTTAGATAAACAAAAATTTACAGGAATAATAGATTATACTTGGGAATCTTCAATTACAAAAAAACATAGTTTTCAACTCTTAAACACACAATTTATTCAAAATTTAAATGTTAGTTCTTACTTTAATATTTATAATTCTGAATTTATCGAAATTCAAAATATTGCAACTACTTATTTTAACGAAACATTAAATACCACTAATGTTATTGATTTTATTAACGCCAATATAAATTCTAATTTTGAAGCCACAAACCCTGTTGAATTTAAAATTGCTCAGAATATAAAAAACAGATATAATATAATTACTGAAAATGTTTTAATACCTTCATTATCCTATACTTACACATATAATAATAGTGAAAACTATAAAGATATTGATTTCTCTTTTTTTAGAGCTCGAATAGTATCATCGGGTAATTTAACTACACTTTTAGCTACAAATAGAGATAAAAACAACATAAAAACATTATTTAAAACACCTATAGCACAATACATAAGAACCGATTTAGAATATAAAAAATTCTGGAATGTATCTTTAGAAAATGTACTTGCATTTAGAAGTTTTTTAGGAATAGCAATACCTTATGGAAATTCAAGCACTATTCCTTTTAGTAGAAGTTATTTTATTGGAGGACCTAATGATTTACGTGCTTGGAAAATTTACGATTTAGGGCCAGGATTAACTCAAAGTGGATTAGAATTTAATGTTGGAAATCTTAAATTTATAAGCAGTTTAGAGTATCGGTTTAAAATAATTAACAGTATAAAAGGAGCCTTATTTATTGATGCTGGAAATATATGGGACATTTCAAATTCAGAATTAACAACATCTAAAGCTAGGTTTAATGGGGTAAACTCTTTAAAAGATATTGCAATTGGATCAGGGCTTGGAATTAGGTATGATTTAAGTTTTATTTTATTACGCCTAGATTTAGGTTTCAAAACATACGAGCCATACCTTCCTGAAGGAAATAAATGGTTTAGTAATTACAACTTCACAAAAACTGTTTATAATTTTGGTATAAGTTATCCGTTTTAAACAAAGCACCTTTAACTATTACGATTTCGTGTTTTTTATTCACAAAATATCTATTTAAAAGGTAATATTCATTAATTTTGCTAGAATAAGATATCAAAACTAATTCACATAAAATATTATGAGCCATACAATTAAACCAGGAGTAGCTACAGGAAAAAAAGTACAAGAGATTTTTAAATTAGCAAAAACTAAAAAATTTGCATTACCTGCTGTAAACGTCACAGGTTCTAATACTATAAACACAGTTTTAGAAACAGCAAAAGAGTTAAATTCACCAGTAATAATTCAATTTTCAAATGGTGGAGCTCATTTTAATGCTGGTAAAGGTTTATCTAATGAAAATCAAAAAGCGGCAATAGCTGGGGCAATAGCTGGAGCAAAACACGTACACACTTTAGCTGAAGCTTATGGAGTTCCTGTAATTTTACATACGGACCATTGTGCTAAAAAATTACTTCCTTGGATTGATGGTTTATTAGATGCTGGAGAACAATTTTATAAAGAAAATGGCGTACCTCTTTTTAGCTCTCATATGATTGACTTATCTGAAGAACCTATTAAAGAAAATATTGAAATTTGCAAAACATATTTAGAACGTATGAGCAAAATAGATATGACTTTAGAGATTGAATTAGGAATCACCGGCGGAGAAGAAGATGGTGTAGACAACTCAGATGTTGATGCTTCAAAATTATATACTCAGCCTGAAGAAGTTGCTTTTTCCTACGAAGAACTTAAAAAAGTTAGTGATTGTTTTACAATAGCGGCTTCATTTGGTAATGTACACGGTGTTTACAAACCTGGAAACGTAAAATTAACTCCAAAAATATTAGATAATTCTCAAAAATATATAGAAGAAAAATACAACACCGAAAAAAATCCAGTAGATTTTGTGTTCCATGGCGGTTCAGGTTCCTCTCTTGAAGAAATTAGAGAAGCTATCGGTTATGGTGTTATTAAAATGAATATTGATACCGATTTACAATTTGCTTTTACTGAAGGTATAAGAGATTATATGAATGATAAAATTGACTATTTAAAAACACAAATAGGAAATCCTGATGGTGCAGAACAACCAAACAAAAAATATTACGACCCTAGAAAATGGTTACGTGAAGGTGAGGCTACATTTAGAAAGAGATTAATTAAAGCTTTTGAAGATTTAAACAATATAAACACATTGTAATTGCAACTTTAAATAGTTTAAAAAATAAAGAGAGTCCTTTTTTAGGTGTTCTCTTTATTTTTTTTAGTAATTTGCACACCCATTTTTCATTTAAAACAAAATATGTATGTCATCTTGGTTTCAAAGAAAAGATAAAGGAATTCAAACACCTACTGAAGAGAAAAAAGATGTACCAAAAGGGTTATGGTACAAAACTCCAAGTGGGAAAGTTATAGATACAAAAGAGTTAAAAGAAAATTTTTATGTGAGCCCAGAAGATGGCTACCATGTTAGAATAGGAAGCGCTGAATATTTTGAAATTCTTTTTGACGATAATAAGTTTAAAGAGTTTGATGCAGATATGGTTTCTAAAGATCCACTAAAATTTTCTGATAGCAAAAAATATACAGATAGATTAAAACAAGCATACGAAAAAACGAAATTAAAAGATGCTGTTAGAACAGCAGTAGGTAAATCATTTGGAAAAGATTTAGTAATTGCCGCTATGGATTTTAGTTTTATTGGTGGTTCTATGGGTAGCGTGGTTGGAGAGAAAATTGCAAGAGCAATTGACTATTCAATAAAAAATAAAGTGCCTTTTTTAATGATTTCAAAATCTGGCGGAGCTAGAATGATGGAAGCGGCAATATCTTTAATGCAATTAGTAAAAACATCAGCTAAATTAGCACAACTTGCTGAAGTTAATATTCCATACATTTCATTATGTACCGATCCTACAACTGGAGGAACTACTGCTTCGTACGCTATGTTAGGTGATATAAACATTGCTGAACCTAATGCATTAGTTGCTTTTGCAGGCCCAAGAGTTGTAAAAGACACAACAGGTAAAGAATTACCTCCAGGGTTTCAACGTTCAGAATTTGTACTAGAACACGGTTTTTTAGATAAAATTATAGAACGTAAAAACTTAAAAAAACAGGTGAATTTATATATAGATTTAATTCAAAATTTACCAATTAGAAAATAAAAAAAAGCGAGCTAAAAATCAGCTCGCTTTTTTTATGTGAATTTTATATGTATTTAAAAGTAAAGCCCTCTTAAGGTAACCTCAAATTCTTCTCCAGAATCATTTGTAAAAATTGCCATATTATCACAACTTCCATCTCCAAAATCTAACATTCCACTTCTATCTTGTTTATGTAGCTCAACAACACCACTTACAATAAACCTACATGCCATTTCACGTCTTAAAGGTTCAATTATAGTAGAAGAAAATACAGTACCATCTTTAAAAGTAGTAGCCCATCTTCCAGTAATTAAAAACACATTATCTCCAAAAGTTCTAGTATCATAACCCTCAATAAATTCTCTAACTTTAGTTCCTTCTCTTGATGCATAATCACCATCAGGCCAAATAATTTTAACATCCATAGTTAAAGTTGACTGTGGGTTTCCATTTTCATTTTCTCTAACTCTAACTATAGTATTACCACCTTCAATTTTTAATTCATTGAAATAAAAATTTTCAAATGTGTAAGATACTGTTAATGATTGTATATCAATATTAATTGCATGGCTCATATTAATTTTCCCACTCAAAATATTTCCGTTTGGTAATTCACAACCATCACCAAAATCAAACGTTACTGTTTTTGTAGTTTCTGTTAATACAATAGTTTTGGTAAGACATGGTAAAAAATCTTCAGTTTTCTCAGCATTTTCACTTTTACCAACAATTTCAGTTTCAATAAAGAAATCATCAATTACGTTATTTACTTCATCAGACACATCATCTGCTTCAGCCAAAACAATAGCTTGTTCTTCCGTTATAGGTTCCGTTGTATTTACAGTATCATTATCATTACAACTTACTAATAGGATTGTGCTCACAAAAAAAAGTGTTAACATTTTTAAATTTAAAATTTTCATAAGATTATATTTTAATTGGTTTAACAAAAAATTAACTTTTAATGCTTCTAAGACACTCAAAATTTAAAAAGGTTTAATTTATACCTAAAAAATAGTGGAGATGTGTTTGTACCTAATTGTTAATCAAAATAATAATAGTATATTTGCGGCCTGTTTACTGCATATACAGTAATCATACATAAAAATTATTAATAAAAATTAATGTTAGCATGTACTTAACAAAAGAAAAAAAAGCAGAAATTTTTGCCAAACATGGTGAAACTGCAACAAACACTGGTTCTGCAGAAGGACAAATTGCCCTATTTACTTTCAGAATTAACCATTTAACGAAACATTTAAAAAATAATCATAAAGATTATAATACGGAACGTTCTTTGGTAAAATTAGTAGGGAAAAGAAGAAATTTACTTGACTACCTAATTAAAAACGATATTATAAGGTATCGCGAAATAATTAAAGAATTAGATTTAAGAAAATAATTTCACAAATTAAGAGGCAACTATTGCCTCTTTTTTTTTAAAATTAAACACACATTAAAGAAAGCATCTATTAAACTTTTCATTGGTTCATAAACAACACAACAACTAAAACCAATTGTTTAATTAAAATTAAAACATTATTTATGATACCAAAGGTATTTAAAGAAATTATTGATTTAGGAGATGGAAGAA
>NZ_JASFZF010000067.1:0-6539 GCF_046055765.1 Lutibacter sp.
GGTGTCTGAACATAAATCCAGATTATTCATAACGCCATCGCCATCATCATCTAATTGAGAAGCTCCACATCCATCTGAATTTACCACTTCTCCTGCTGGGGTACCTGAACATAAGTCTAAACTGTTTTGAACACCATCTCCATCATCATCTAATTGTCCGTTGGAACAACCATCTGAATTTACTACTTCTCCTGCCGGAGTAGCTGGACATAAATCATCTGCATCTAAAACACCGTCACCATCTGAATCTTCATTTGGTCTATCTGCAATAATTTCAAAACTATCAACTGTCCATCTTGTAGGTACACCATTAGAATAGTACTTAAAAGCTATGTATACATTTCCAGTAATAGTACTTATATCCACACCTGTAAAAGTAAATACTTCTTTCGTTGCACTAGTATTTGATTTAATTGGTATCGTAACATTTGGAACTGAAATCCACGTATAATTTGCAGGGTTACTTGAACCATCATAATTTGATGAATATACTAATTCTAACAGGGATGACCCATATTCTGCAGACGTATAAAAACTTATTTTTTCACCGGTATCCGTATCAAAATTAATTGGGGTTTTGGTAATTAACCAATCTTTACTTGCTACATCTTCTTGATATCCATTTATTCCATAAGAGCCTGAATTATTCTCTCCAAATGTTGTTTGGCAAATCCAATCTTTATTACTTGCTTCATTGTATTCAAAGAATTTAGAGTTCGCACAATCTTCAAAGTCCTCTTTAACTAAATAATATGGTCCAATTAAAGTGGTAACATTGAGCGGCTCACTAAATTCAGAATAATTTGAAGCTGCATCTCTAGCCTTAATAGTAATAGTATAGTTTGTTTCAGAAGCTAAATTTAAAAGCGTTGCAGATGTTGAAGTTGATGCTTTTTTATAGACACCATCTAAATATATTGAGTAATCATAAACTCCTTCATTATCAGT
Organism: Lutibacter sp.; assembly: GCF_046055765.1. Taxonomy (GTDB): domain Bacteria; phylum Bacteroidota; class Bacteroidia; order Flavobacteriales; family Flavobacteriaceae; genus Lutibacter. The sequence continues at coordinate 949 of NZ_JASFZF010000067.1, forward strand.
AGAAGCGGTCCATGTAATATCAAAAGATTCATCTGTAATGTTTGATGCAATTAAGTTTGTAGGTGCTGTTGGAGCTTCAGCATCAGAACTTCCTCCCATATTCCATTTGTCTTCAGCTACTAAGCCATCCCAAATTAATGTTGCTAAATATGGATTGTCAATAAATGGATTTCTATTCATTTGAATTCCTGAAAGTACTTCGTTCCTATTAGCTTCAAATGGAGAAACTGGGTCTTCAACATTCCATTGTAAAAATAAATTTATCATATTTGGATCAATAGTTATTCCTGTTCCAATACCAACATTTATTGGTAAACATTTCGTTTGAGAAACTTGAGAACCATCTCCATGGTAACGTAAATACATATACATTACAATACGAGCTACATCACCTTTCCATTCATCTCCTGGGTACCAACCTCCGTTTCCTGCTATATAAGAGGCGACACCACTTCCTTCGGTAAATTTTCTGTTACTTCTTGATGTATTACGCTGAGTATCTGCAGGTCTTAAATTATGAACATCGGTTCCAGGTCCTGGTTCGCTTGTGCCAAAATTGGGTAATGCTAAAGATTTAGCAAATACATGTTCTCTGTTCCAAGTTCCTGTTGTTCCGCCAGTATCTTGTAACTCTTTATTTCTGGTTCTATCAGTTGTAGTATTACCGTCAGTGTTATCAAAACCATAAATTAGTAACACATTTGTTGAAATATCTGGGTCTTCATCAGCAAGTTTACAAGCATCCCAAACATCAACTGGTGAACCTGTATAAGGAATTCCTGAGTGTGTATCAATAATTCTCGTTGATAGTTCTAAAAACAAGTCGTTACCTGTTAAGCTTAGATTTAATCCATTATAATATGTTGGAATAGTTTGACTATAAATAGAAGCCGCAACTAAAAAGAGAAAAAAAGTATTGCGTAATTTTTGTACCATATAATTTTTATTAATTTTTTTATTAAACGAACTACAAATTTACTTATTTATTTATAAATAAAAACAATATTAAAGTGTACATTTATTACATTAAGAAATTAGCTTTATTTTAGTACATTCGCATTCTACTTAAAACTAACTATTATGACAAAAATGATTCACTCTTATTGGGCATACATTGTGCTAATTATCTTAGTAATTGCAGTTGTAAATGCATTACTTGGTTTAACATCAAAAAAAGAGTTTAAAGATAAAGATTTACGTATTTCTCTATTTGCTTTAATAGCTTCACATATTCAGCTAATATTAGGTTTTATTGCTTATTTAACTTCTACCTATTTTCACACTATGCAATCTCATGGTATGGGTTATGTTATGAAAAACAGTGAACTAAGAAAACCTTTAGTTGAACATCCTTTAATGATTATTATTGCAATTACTTTAATTACAATTGGGTTTGTTAAACACAAAAAGAAAACGTCTGATACTGCAAAATTTAAAACTATTACTGTTTTTTATGGTATTGCATTACTTCTAATTCTTGGTGTAATTCCTTGGAATTTATGGTTTACTAATTAAATTTTTAACTCCCTAAGCTAATTAGTTTAGGGTTTTCTTTTTTATTTTATGAAAACAATTTTATCTTATATACTTTCTTCAGTATTTTACCTTTTTTATGGTTTTTTACTATTGTTTTTTCATAGCTTACAATGGCTTGGATTTAATATTTTTAACTATAAAGGTCATAAAATAGCCGTAGATTTAATGAACTGTACTCTTACATCTCTACTCTATATTTTAGATACACGAATACAATTTACTAGCAACTACAAAATCCCAGAAAATGCACCTTTAATTATTGTATCTAACCATCAAAGTATGCACGATATTTGTCCTCTTTCCTGTTATTTTAAAAAGCACCATCCAAAGTTTATTTCAAAAATTGAGTTAGGCAAAGGAATTCCTGCTGTTTCCTATAATTTAACACATGGTGGTTCTGTTTTAATTGATAGAAAAGACTCAAGACAATCTTTAACTGCCATTAAAAAATTTGGGAAATATATAGAAGATAATAAATATGCCGCTGTTATTTTTCCTGAAGGAACAAGAAGTAAAGATGGAAAACCTAAACGATTTTCTGAAAATGGTTTAAAAATGCTCACTAAGTTTACACCTTCAGCTTATGTAGTTCCTGTAACTATTAACAATTGTTGGAAAATTAACAAAAAGGGAATGTTTCCGTTAGGTTTAGGTGCAAAAATTACTTTTGAAATTCATGAAGCTATAAAAGCAGATTCCATGAAATTTGAAGACTTATTTGAAAAAGTTGAAACTACTATAAAAAACGCCATCACTTAACCAGATAAATAGTTCTTTTTATAGTATTTCAAAAGAGTCTTTATCGTTCAAAAAATTTAATTTATTTCTTACTTCAGTTATATGCTTTTTATCTAAAGTAGTAATTATTATTTCTTCTTTATTTAACTTTACAGTTGCTAATTTCCCACCTAAACAATCATAAACTGCAGAGTGACCACAATATTCAAGTTTATTTGCATCAATCCCAACTCTATTAACTCCAATTGAATAACTCATATTTTCAATAGCACGCGCTTTTAATAAAGAATCCCAAGCTTCAATTCTAGGTTTTGGCCAATTTGCAACGTATAAAATAATATCATAGTCTTCAACATTTCTTGCCCAAACTGGAAAACGCAAATCGTAACAAATAAGTGGGCAAATTTTCCAACCTTTATAGTTAACAATAAGTTTATCATTTCCAGAAGTATAAATTTTATCTTCACCTGCCAATGTGAATAAATGCCTTTTATCATAGCTATTAATTTCTCCTGAAGGGTGCACAAATAAAAAACGATTATAATACTTGTTATTTTCAGAAATGATTATAGTTCCTACTATTGCGGCTTGTTTTTCTGAAGCTAATTGTTGCATCCACTTAACAGTTTCACCTTGCATAGTTTCTGCTATTTCTTGCGGTTGCATACTAAAACCCGTTGTAAACATTTCAGGCAAAACAATCAAATCAACATCTTCATTAATTGCATTTATTTTATTTGAAAACTGCTTTCTGTTTTTTACTGCATTTTGCCAAACTATAGCAGCTTGTAACAATGCTATTTTTAGATGTTGCATAATATTTCGGCGGCTTTTTTTAAGGTTTCATTCGTTTTAGCAAAACAAAAACGCAATACTTTTGTGTCATAATTATTTTCATTAAATACAGAAATTGGTATCCCAGCTATTTTTTGTTCTTTTGTTAATCGAATTGCAAAATCAACATCACTTTCAATGGTGATTTTTTTGAAATTTAACAACTGAAAGTAAGTGCCTTTTGATGGTGTAAACTCAAATCTTGAACCTTTAATTAAACTTAAAAATAAATCTCTTTTCTCTTGATAAAATTTTCCTAATTCCAAATAATTTGAAGGTGTTTTTAAATATTCCGCTAAGGCAACTTGAGTTGGATGATTAACACTAAACACATTAAATTGGTGTACTTTTCTAAACTCTTTTGTTAGTTCAGCAGGTGCAATACAATACCCCATTTTCCAACCTGTGTTATGAAATGTTTTTCCGAAGGAAGCCATTATAAAAGTTCTTTCAGCCAACGCAGGAAATAATGCTGCTGATTGATGTTTCTCTCCATCAAAAATAATATGTTCATACACCTCATCACTCAACAAAAGTATGTTCGTGTTTTTTAACAATGCTTCTAGCTGTAACATATCATTTTTAGATAAAACTCTACCAGATGGATTATGTGGAGAATTAATAATAATCATTCTCGTTTTATTATTAATCAACTTTTTTACTTCTTTCCAATCTATTTTAAAATCTTCAGGATTTAATTGAACTGCAATTGTCTTTCCTCCAAAAAGTGCTATTGTTGGTTCATAACAATCGTAAGCTGGTTTAAAAATTAGCACTTCATCATCTTTTTTAACCGTTGCTGCAATTGTAGTGAAAATTGCTTGAGTTGCACCCGCAGTAATGGTAATTTCAGTATCAGGATTATAGGAAACACCGTATAAACTTTCCATTTTTTCAGCAATAATTTTCCTTAAACTAAAAATTCCAGGCATTGGTGCATACTGATTTTTACCATTTTTCATTGCAACATTTACCATCTCAATTAATTTAGAATCACTTTCGAAATTTGGAAATCCTTGCGATAAATTAAGTGCATTTTCTTTAGTGGCCAAACCACTCATTATTGCAAAAATTGAGGTTGGAATTTTAGGTAATTTTGATTGAAATGAATTTTGAAAAGATGGCATATTAATAGTTTAAATTAATTCCCAAAAATACAAAATTAATTAAGATACTACAGGTGTTAAAAAGCAAAGAGTGTTTTATTTATTCTAAATGTAATGTTTCATAGAAATTAATTTTTATTACTATTTTTTTTAAATACTGCTCTATCTCTTGCTTTATTTTGTAATTTTTTGAATATTTTAAAGACTAAATCCCTATATCTTAAAAAATTATAATTATGAATTCACAAAATATTATAATAAGAAACAGTTTAAAAATATACCTAAGTATTGTTTTATTTTTCTTTTTAATGAAGCTTTTTAAGCTTGAACAACTAACTGAATTACGTCTATTAAATTTTGTGTTTGTTTTTTGGGGAATTAATAGTGCTGTGAAGAAAAATATTTATATAAACAACAATATTAACTACTTACAAAATTTATTTATTGGTTTTGCTACTTCACTTCTAGCGGTAATACTACTAATTTTTTCATTAACTATTTATCTTTTTTATATAAACCCATCATTTATTCATGTAATTGAGAACTTAAAAATATGGGGGAATCATTTAACTCCCATTGAAATAGCTTTTGCCATTTTTACTGAAGGAATTTCATCATCAATTGTTATATCGTTTATTTTAATGCAGTTTTGGAAAGGTTATAAAATTCCTAACCGGAGTTCTATATAAATTGAAAGTAATAAATACTATTATAACTGATTTAAGAAATTAGCTTGAACGTAACACGTTTCCTATAATTCAAAACTATATTTCTGAAATTATATGTGTATCTGAAAATTCTAAAATATCGGCTGGCTGACAGTCAAGAGCTTTACAAATAGCTTCTAAGGTAGAAAATCGAATTGCTTTTGCTTTACCCGATTTTAGAATAGAAAGATTAGCTCTTGTAATTCCAATTTTATCAGCTAACTCCATACTCTTCATTTTTCGCTTGGCAAGCATTACGTCAAGATTTATTATAATTGCCATATTAAACTGTTAAATCGTTTTCTATTTTTATTGTTTGAGATATTTTAAATATTTCACTTAAAATCATAAAAAATAACCCTAATGAAATTAATAAAATAAAGGGACTGAGACCTATATCAATACTAAATTTTTGTTTGATCATTAACCGATATATAAATATTGGTACACCATTTAAAAATGAAGAAATGACTAATAAATAGCCTATTTTATTAAGTTGCACAATGACATAATTATCAAATATTTTAAGATTTTTAAAATAACGCAATATTTTCTTAAACAAATAGATTGAATAAATTATTACCAAATAAGAGCACAAAGAGATTGCTAGTGTAATTTTAGAAGAAAGATTTGAAACTAAAAAATCTAAGCCATTTATTCTAAAAGGGAT
>NZ_JASFZF010000068.1:0-5022 GCF_046055765.1 Lutibacter sp.
ACAGTTCCATTACAAGTTGTATAACCTGGAAATTTATAGAACACATTAAAATTATGGCCGTCATTACCATTTAAAGTAGGCGATGGGTTATTTTGGTAGGTTCCACCTCCCATATTTGTAAAAGGAATGGCCCCCGAACTTTGAAATACTAAATTAGATGAGTTTGTAATACTTACTGTTTTTACACAGCCAGCATCATAACTTCCAGGTAAAGTAATATTTAAAGCAATATTATCACCTGTTAAAGCTTCTGATGGTACAGAAACGGTAACATTATCTCCACTTAAATTACAAGTATCAGTATTTGGAGAAGTATTTAATACTATTTGTGAGTATCCTAAGGTAGTTGCGAATAAAAATACTAGCAACATATATGTTTTGAATGTATATATTTTATTTTTCATGATAGTAATTTTTATTGGTTATTAAATTCGAAGCAATGCGTAAATACACAAGATTTACAATTACCTTCATCATAAAACACTTTTACCTTTATGCATACGGTGTAATCAATTACACAGCAGCTGGGATCGAGCCCAGATAGCGGGCCAGGCAAGCCAATGGTTAAGTTTATAGGTATTGGACCTGTTAATGGTGAATTACTCGTATACTTAATATCTTTTGTAGCATTATTGTTAGAACTAGCACTTCCTGATGCTGTTTCATTAAATAATTGCAATGTTGTTGAACCATTGATTGAAGTACCAGGCATTAAAATCATACCAGATTCTTCAATACTGCTAACACCTTCTGTACAAGCTGAAGGATTTGCAGTATATGAATAAGATTGTACTTGAAATTCAATGCCATAAATAGGAACATTTACATTAATATTGCCATTAAAATTAAACTGATTTCCTGTTCCAGCATTTGGTGTAATATTGAAGTTATCAAAAGATAATTCAACTTCTTCACACTCATCACATAAACAACTTGGTAATTCATCAAATAATTGACTAACTCCTGGTTGACAAGTAATTGGGCCTGGATCTAAATCATCGCCTTGCAATCCAAAACCTATAGAGGTTACACTTGCTGAAACAGTTACTTCAAAGCAATAACTTATTGTTGAGGTAGTTGCGCCAACTTGTGAAACAAGTGTTGGGTTTGGACTAACCAATGTATGCGATAATGTAGCATATGTTTGGTCGTAAACTGTCAGCCCATTTGGCAATGTAAATGTTAGATCTCCTGAACTGCTTGAATAAGTTGAGTCAAAGCAAATTTTAAATTTTCTATTTTCTCCTTCGTATCCTAAACACTCAATTTCTTCATTTGAAATTGTAAAATCTATTTCACATTGGGTCATAGTAAAATAGGTGTGGTTTGAAGAAGTACCTGTTGTAGTTTCAGTAACTTTCCATTGGTAGTTACCATCAGTAAACACTGCTCGGTCTTTATGCCGTAAACGTTCGCTAACTCTTGATGAAGAACTATTTTGTTTAAAAAGTTCAGTTAAACTTAAGTTAGGTTTAGTTGTTTTTGCAATTAAAATCCATTCTTGATTATGATTGTTTCCAACTTTTGAAATTTCAATGATATATTGGGGTTGTATAATTCGTTCACCAATAACTTTCCAACTGAAATTTTTAATTTCATTTTCAGTATTAAAATTACTATTGTTTTTAGGAAGTATATTAACGAGTTTTCGTTGTTTATTTTTTTTATCAGCTTTTTCTTTTGCAGGATTTGTTAAAATAATAGAAATTCTTTCTTTACCATTATATAGTGGATTTTCACCTTGCATATTATTTTCTTCGTGAAGTTTATCTCTTTTTAAGGTAATGTTTGAATATTTTGTTCTTCCAGGTCTTTTTCGTTTAGTTTTGGTATTTTGAGATGGAGTAGAAGCAGCACCAATAGAACCAGGAGCTCTACCTCTGTTATGTTGGCCGTGAGTTTGTCCACCAACATCACTTTTTTTAACTTTATCTGGTTTTTGAAAATCTAAAATGGCTGCTCTTGCATTATCGTTTTTAGGAATTCCAAAAGAATAATTTATACCAATACCAAAATTAGTAGTTTGTGGTTTTATTGTTGTTACGGTTTCATCAAAAGTTACGGATGCAGCATCTAATTTTAAAAAATCTTCTCTATCAATTATACCATTTCCATTTGTATCTACAATTGTTTTTTCTGTAATAGTTAATTCATTTGAAAGTGCTGATAAATAATCTGCAGTTGCAAATACATTTAAATTTTGAGTTATATTATAACCTACCTTAACGGCTGTAGAATAATAAGAAATTTTAGAAGTTTTAGTTGTAGTTAAACCATAAATAGGAATTGCAATATCAATATTTTCACTAAAACTACTTTTTAGAGTTACAGGTTTAATGTTCATTATACCCGTTCTAATTAAAAATTTCACTTCCATTTTATTGAAAGAAGTTTTAAACTCTGGTCCAACACCATAATAGGTTATTTTCCAATCATCAGAGGTGTTAGTAGTTGCAAAATCGAGTGAGTTTGTGAAATTGCTTAAATTACTACTTGTTGCATTTATAATTTGACCTAAGGAAAATCCTAAACCAACTTTTGAAAAGTAATAGCCCCCAGCAAATTGATAGAAACTTCCGTTGGAAGCATAAGAATTGTCACTAAAATTGGATGAAGGTGTTGAAATCCCAGAAGACAAACTTAAATCAACTGATTTTTCTTGAGAATAACTTATAAAAGTTATTACAAAAAAAATAAGAAATAGTGCTTTTTTCATCATAATATTTTTTTAGTTAGTTATTAATTAATTAATTAATAATTGTTTTATTTTATATCAGTCATTAATTAATTTTGTTACCCTATTTAGTAACTTTTTCTCAATTAATAAGTAGTTATTACTATTGTAACAATTGTTACAATATACAATATTTTTTAAAAATAAAGAATTTGAATTAAAGCTAATAATTAATCCTTTACATCTAAAGCCTCCTATAAATTATTGCCCAGTTGCATAAAGCATTATTAAAACATAATTGTTAAACGGGGAATTACTGCTAAATATGAAGCTTTCTATAAAGTCTTATATTAAAAAAAATTATTCGATAATAAAGCTATAGGAATATTTTGGTGCAACCATTGGCTTCTTAATTACTTTGCCATTATTATTTTGAATTTTTATATAGTAATTAATTGTTGTTCCACTTTTTTCAGTAGGAATAAGGGCTTCAAAAGCATCATTTTCAATATTTTTCATTTGAAGAGATTGATAGGATTTAGTTTCATTAGTTTTCCAATATAAAATTGCTTCTAAAATACCATCTGATGATTTTGCAACCAGACTTATAGGAAATCCATTCAAATTATTTTTTACAATTCCTTGATACCACTTATGTTTTATATAAATAGGATTATTTGTATAAATTTCTTGGGTTAAACAATGTATTGCACCGTAATATTGTCCGTATCGTTTACAATTTACACCAACTATTTTATATCCGGGCATTGCTTTTTTATACGTATTTATTGCTAAAGAATCAAAAGGCTTCATACTATATTGAGGTACCAAAACTGTTTTATTCAAAATTAAAGAGTTGGTATAAGTTGCTTTTGAAGTATGCAAAATAGTTTCCGTTTTTTTATCATAAGTAGTTGGAGCATTTTGTATAGGAATAAGTTTTAATTCTCTTCCATAAGCAGATTTTAAATATTGAGATATTGAAATTGCAGCTTGGTCTATATAATATTGATGATTAGAATATTCATCTATTGATATGTCATAATTGTTATTAGGAATATAAGATATAATAGCAGTTTCTTCGTTAATTAATTTTAAAAAATAATCTACGTGAACAAAAGGGACCAGTACATTTAATGTTTTGCGTATTCCAAAATATTTGTAAAAGTAATCATATTTCAACGCTAAACTAGTTGGTAAATCTTCTGTAATATCTGTTGTAGCTATGTTAAATGTCCCGTGTCCATCTGTTAAAAAATTACCACCATCGGTATAATAATCATTCTTATTAATTTTTGGAGTTATTATGGCATTTGGATAATTCAATTGTTTTGCAATAAAATCTCCTGTATAATCTTTAGAAAAATTATATAAATACGCTTGCTCAACATCATTTTTGTAAACAAAATTCATACCGTGGTCTCTTACCCAAGGGTAAGCATCTAAAATAGTATCTTTTGAAATAATATGTACAAAAGGTGAACTTATATTTCTGCTTTTTAAAATGGAATCTAAATTGGCTTGATAAGAATATTTACTGTTGTTTGACGGCTTTATAATATATAAATTAATACCTTCTTCAATGCATGCTTTTGTTGTTTTTATAAAAGGATCTAAAGCTTCATCCCAACTGGAGTTTGGTTTCTTAAAATAACGAAACTCCATAATAACGCTACTTATTTCTTCCCATTCTGCTGGGTGTCTTGGATTTGAAACTTGACTATAACCAAACCAAGAAGAGAAGAAAATAAGTAGTGAAATACCTAGCTTTAGGTTCATACAATATTATTTTTTAATTACAAATAATATTGAGATGGTATGAACTTAATTTTTTGTTGTTAACAACGGGTGTTATTTCAATTTGATAAGTGCCGCTAACATCAAAATTATAATTAATGGTTTTTCCAGTAAATTTATCTTCTTTATTTTGTTTGTTATTCTTAACGGTCCAATTATAATTTATGAGTTCAGTTTTATTTTCACCAATTATAAGTGGCGCCGTTAATTGGAATTTACTTTTAGCTATTTGAATGGTTTGGTAATTTTGCACTTTAAAAAATCTAGTATCTAAATTAGTCGAAGGTTTTACCTTATTATTCCCTTTAGTTGTTACTTGTACAGGTTTATCGTTCTGAATTGTATTTAGAGTTCGTGCTTTTGTTCTTTCTCTATATCTTTTATCAGCACTTCTAAGTGTTCGTGCTTTTGTTCTTTCTCTGTATCTTTTATCTGCACTTCTAAGTGTTCGTGCTTTTGTTCTTTCTCTATATCTTTTATCAGCACTTCTAAGTGTTCGTGCTTTTGTTCTTTCTCTGTATCTTTTATCAGCACTTCTAAGTGTTCGCGCT
>NZ_JASFZF010000069.1:0-34001 GCF_046055765.1 Lutibacter sp.
TTTTTTTGTTTATCACTAAATTATCGTGTAAAGAGCAACTCTCTATACTTTGTTAATGGCCATAGCTCATCATCAATCATCAATTCTAGTTTATCACAATGATATCTTATCTCATCAAAAAACGGCTTCACTTTAAAGCAATAGGCTTCTGCCATAGCTTCTACATTTTCTAATTTATTTGCTTTTTTACGCGCATTAATCATTTTATCTATTTTAGAGTGTATCCCTTCAATATGAGCTGAAATTCCTTTAATTAATTGAATTTGCTCAGCGGCATGTGTATCAAAATCTTTTTCAAAAATTTCTTTTAAGCCTTTTACATTCTTAATTAATACATTTTGATAACGAATTGCTATTGGAACCACATGGTTTCCTGCAATATCTCCTAAAACACGTGCCTCAATTTGAATACGCTTGGTATATTCTTCAATTTCAATTTCATAACGAGCTTCCGTTTCAACTTTACTCATTACTCCCATTTCTTCAAATAGCGCTATTGTCTTTTTAGAAATTTTAGCTTTTAAAGCTTCAGGAGTTGTTTTATTATTACTTAATCCTCTTTTTTTTGCTTCTTTTTCCCATTCAACTCCATATCCATTTCCTTCAAATAAGATTTTTTTCGATGCTTTAATATATTCTCTTAATACATTAAATATTGCTTCATCCTTTTTTAAGTCTTTTGTATCAATAAGCTTGTCTACTTCTATTTTAAATTCTTTTAGCTGCTTTGCAACAATAGTATTTAAAACTTTCATTGGTTTTGCACAGTTTGCAGTAGATCCAACAGCTCTAAATTCAAATTTATTTCCTGTAAATGCAAAAGGCGAAGTTCTATTTCTATCGGTATTATCTAATAAAACATCAGGAATTTTACCAACAACATTTAGTTTAAGATCTGTTTTTTCTTGTGGAGATAATTTACCATTGGTTACATTTTCTAATTCGTTTAATACTTTCGTCAACTGCTCACCAATAAAAATCGAAATAATTGCTGGTGGTGCTTCATTTGCTCCCAACCTATGATCGTTACTTGCTGATGCAATTACTGCCCGTAATAATTCCTCATTATCATTTACAGCTTTAATTGTATTAATAAAAAATGTTAAAAACTGAAGATTACTCATAGGCGTTTTCCCAGGCCCTAACAAATTAATACCTGTATTTGTTGATAATGACCAGTTATTATGTTTTCCCGATCCATTGACACCTGCAAATGGTTTTTCATGTAACAACACCTTAAAATGATGACGCGAAGCAACTTTTCCCATTAAATCCATTAATAATGAATTATGGTCAACTGCTAAATTAGCCTCTTCATATATTGGCGCTAGTTCAAACTGGTTTGGTGCAACTTCATTATGACGTGTTTTTACAGGAATCCCCAACAACATACACTCGGTTTCTAAATCGCGCATAAAATTTAAAGCTCTGCCAGGAATTGAACCAAAATAATGATCATCTAACTGTTGCCCTTTTGCAGGTGAATGTCCTAATAAAGTTCTACCTGTTAGAATAATATCTGGTCTACTTTCTGCTAAAGATTGATCAATTAAAAAATATTCCTGTTCCCATCCCAATGAAGAAGTTACTTTTTTTACATTTTTATCAAAATATTTACAAACAGCAGTTGCAGCGCTATCTACTGCCTGAAGCGCTCTTAATAAAGGTGTTTTATTATCTAGTGCTTCACCAGTATACGCAACAAATATGGTAGGAATACTTAATGTTGTACCATATATAAAAGCAGGTGATGTAGGATCCCAAGCTGTATATCCACGTGCTTCAAAAGTATTTCTTATTCCTCCATTTGGGAAACTAGATGCATCTGGTTCTTGCTGAACTAATTGACTTCCTCCAAATTTTTCAATAGCCATTCCACCACCAATAGTTTCAAAAAAGGCATCATGCTTTTCTGCGGTTGCACCAGTTAATGGCTGAAACCAATGCGTATAATGTGTTACGCCTTTTGATAGCGCCCATTCTTTCATTGCTGAAGAAACTTGATCTGCTATTTTTCTGTCAATTTTTGTACCATCATCAATAGCACTCATTACACCATTAAATGCATCTTTTGTTAAATATTGACGCATGGTACTTTCATTAAACACATTTTTACCAAATAAATCTGATCTTCTTGAATTCTCAACTACTTTTATTGATTTTCTACTTCTCGCTTCTGAAAGAGCTTGAAATCTTAATTTTGCCATTTTCTTGTATTTTAATTACCTCAACAAATATAAAAATGATTTTTCGTATTTTAAAGAAATATTCACTATTTTTTATTCTTTTGTGATTTTACCCCTATTTCTTAATGGGGTTAATCAACTTTTTACTATCATTTATTAATTTATACCCATATTATTTTATGGTTAAATTATTTTTTTGTTCTTTTTACAAATATTACTTTATTTAAAAAAAAGAACTAAAAACAAGCAAATTAAAATTAGAGCACATTTGATGAAATGACCATCAACCATCTCAAGGATTAAGGATTAAAACAAAAGTTGAAAATAATTTTAGCGGCAAAAACTAGAAGATTGTAATATTCGATCATTTAACTAATTATTTACTGAACAAGCAAAATGATTATTTGATTATGTGCGAAATATTAAGTGCTGATAATACCTAATGATAGAGCTTAAAGATCGAATACCAGCTTCAAATGCTGATTTCTATAATGTTGTAAGTAGAATAATTAAAACTGTAAACTCAGCTAAAATCTAATTTAAGAATAGTAGATTTAGCAAAACAACATCCTATTTATAGTGCATTTTTATTTCAAATTATAGAAACATCCTAATTATAAAAACTAGATATACGGTTAATAAAATTAAACCTTCCTTCCAACTTAATTTCATTTTAACTGGTGCAAATACCAAAGGAAATATTAAGAACGCAATCCCTAACATCCAAAAAATATCATTTGACAATAAACCTTGGTCTTCAATTGAAATTGGAGTAATTATAGATGTTATTCCTAATACTGCTAAAATATTAAACACATTAGAGCCTATCAAATTTCCTAAAGAAATAGCTTTCTCTTTTTGAAGAACAGCAATTACAGATGCCGCCAACTCTGGAATACTTGTTCCAATAGAAACAATTGTTATACCAATTATACGCTCACTTATATTGAAATGTTTTGCCATACCTACTGCACCATCAATTAATAGTTCTGAACCACCCCAAAGTGAAACACCTCCTATAATTAAAAACAGAATAATTAAATATAGTGGTAATTCTTCATCATCTTCAGGCATTTCATCTACAACTGCTTGTTTTTGAAATCTCAATAAATACACTAAAAAAACTATTAAGAATGAAAATAAAATAATTCCTTCATAACGTTGTAAAATTCCATCAAAAGCGATAAAAACATACAATAAAATTGATGAAATCATCATTATAGGCCAATTTATTTTATAAAAACTTTTTTCAACACTTATGGTTGAAATTAAAATTGTTATTCCTAATACTAAACCTAAATTTGCAATATTAGAGCCTATTACATTTCCAAAAGCAATATCGGCATGACCTTCCAAAGCTGATTTTAAACTTACAATAAGTTCAGGTGCAGAAGTAGCAAAAGAAACTACGGTCATACCAATTACAATTTTAGGAATCTTTAATCGAAGAGAAAAGCCAACTGCAGATTTTAACAACCAGTTACCCCCTAATATCAACAACACTAAACCAAGCCCAATTAGTACTAAATTCATAAAGTATAATTTTTGCAAATATAACAGAAATATATTTTTAGAATTTAGGCTTATTAAAAGTATTTAAAATTTTAAATTATATCTCAAATAAATTTAAAATAATTAACAATTAAAGTAGCATAAACAATAGGTATTTTAAGGAAGCTAAAAAGACTTTGTAAAAGAAATTGTAACTCAATTACTAAAATCCAAACCACATTATAATCGGTATCTATTAAAACTAAAAAAAAACGGTATTTTTTATTCACAGAAAGATGAAAACCCTTATTTTAATCAAAAATGAGATGGTTTTTACATTACTTATATAAAATCATCAAAAAATTTACATTACTTACTTACATTATTTAACCATTATTACTATTTAACACTTAAATATGTAATTATAATGTAGGGACAATAATAATTTAATAAACACAAACCGTCATAAAACAATAAATTGAAAGTTAAATTAATAAATTCTATATGGAAAATTTGTAACATAAATTAGAATAATCATATCTTAATTTAAGAATTAATTCACACTCAATTTATTAACCTAAAATTTATAAAATATGATTACTATCATCATGCTAGTGATACAACTAGTATTAACCATTATTGACCTATTATTTTAAAAAATAATAAATCCCATTTTTTTGTGGGATTTATTTTATTCTCTATTTTTACTTTATGAATAAAAACATATTTAAAATATTCGCAAAAATTAACAAAACAGTATTACCAAGTTTTTCAAAAAGACAGCTTGAAATGAGTAAAGCAAAAAAATGGCAAATGGCCATTATTGGTTGGAGATATTTTATAACAAAAAATAGTTTGTAAATAATTAAAAAATAGTATATTTGCACCCGCAAAATGGCCTCGTGGCGCAACTGAATAGCGCACTTGATTACGGCTCAAGAGGTTACAAGTTTGAATCTTGTCGAGGTCACAATAATATAAAAGAGTTACATATATGTAACTCTTTTTTTGATTTAATTTTCCTTTAAGTACTAAAATTTACAATATTAAATTTTATAGTATTCTCAAAGGGAGCCCAATTTAACACACTTCAAAAATATTTTCTTCAAAAAAACAACATATATCATCATTTTCTCATAAGAAATTGAATATCTTTATATCATTCAAAATGACATGATTATCTTCCGTAATTTTAAACCTTATGAATCAAAATTTTAAAGTAAAAGTAAATGACTCTTTTGAATTCAATTTTAAGGATTCTGACCCTAACAACTTAGATGTAATAAAATTATCAAAATCTAAATTACATCTAATTAAAAACAACAAATCTTTTAATATTAAACTTAAAAAGTTAGATTTTCTTAACAAAGAGTATATTCTTAATGTAAACTCAAACAATTATACTGTTAAAATCTCCAATCAATTAGATCAACTAATTAAAGAAATGGGGTTTTCAGTTGGCTCATCTAAAAAAGCGAATGATATTAAAGCTCCTATGCCCGGCCTTATTTTAAATATAAATGTAAAAATTGGTCAAGAAGTGGAAGAAAATGAACCTCTAATAATTCTTGAGGCAATGAAAATGGAAAACACTATAGGATCTCCTAATAATGGAATTGTAAAATCTATTCATGTTAAAAGTGGCGAAACTGTTGAAAAAGGGGAACTTATGATTGAATTAGAATAGCATTATCTTCCACTAAATTCCTTATTTACCAAACCTTAAACTTCATAAAAATGAAAAAAATATTAATTGCAAATCGCGGTGAAATAGCTATACGAGTTATGAAAACAGCTCAAAAAATGGGTATAAAAACAGTTGCTGTATATTCTGAAGCTGACAGAAATGCGCCTCATGTTAGGTTTGCAGACGAAGCTGTTTACATAGGTGAGTCACCATCGAACAAATCGTACCTTTTAGGTGATAAAATTATTGAAAAAGCAAAAAAATTACATGTAGATGCTATTCATCCTGGGTATGGATTTTTAAGTGAAAATGCCAATTTTGCTGAACTCTGTGAAAAAAATAATATTATTTTTATAGGTCCAAAATCTAAATCCATTCGAATGATGGGAGATAAATTAGCAGCCAAAGATGCGGTAAAAGATTATAATATTCCAATGGTTCCTGGAGTTGACAGAGCCGTAACCACCCCAAAAGAAGCTGCTACTATTGCTAGAGAAATTGGCTTTCCAATTCTTATAAAAGCTTCGGCAGGTGGTGGTGGAAAAGGAATGCGTATTGTTGAAAAAGAAACAGCTATTGAAGAGCAAATGGCTAGAGCCATTAGTGAAGCTACATCTGCTTTTGGTGATGGATCCGTTTTTATAGAAAAATATATTACTTCACCAAGACATATTGAAATTCAGGTATTGGCTGATAGTCATGGAAATGTTTTACACTTTTTCGAAAGAGAATGCAGCATTCAAAGAAGACACCAAAAAGTTGTAGAAGAAGCTCCATCTTCAATTTTAACTCCAAAACTTAGAAAAGAAATGGGAGAAGCAGCAATTAAAGTTGCCAAATCTTGCGATTATTTAGGAGCTGGTACCGTTGAATTTTTAGTGGACAAAAACTTAAATTTTTATTTCTTAGAAATGAATACTAGATTACAAGTTGAACACCCAGTTACAGAATTAATTTCAGGTGTAGATTTGGTTGAGCTTCAAATTAAAATAGCGCGTGGAGAAGCAATTTCATTTAAACAAAAAGATTTAAAAATAAATGGCCATGCACTAGAATTACGTGTATATGCCGAAGATCCAATGAATAATTTTTTACCTAGTGTTGGAAATTTGAGTACTTATAAAATTCCTGTAGGTGAAGGAATTAGAGTTGATGATGGTTTTGAAGAAGGGATGGATATTCCAATCTATTACGACCCAATGATCTCTAAATTAATTACGTACGGAAAAACACGTGAAGAAGCTATTCAATTAATGATTAAAGCAATAGATAATTACAAAATTGAAGGTGTAAAAACTACATTGCCTTTCGGTAAATTTGTTTGTGAACACGAAGCTTTTCGATCTGGTAATTTTAATACACATTTTGTTAAAAATTATTACACACCAAAAAAACTTCAGAAAGGTATAGAAGAAGAGGCAGAAATAGCCGCTTTAACAGCACTCAAAATATATCTTGAAGATCAAAAAATAGTAAGAATACCACACACTAATTAATACTTTACAAAATTCAATAATATGGATTCAAAAATTGAAAAATTAAATAAAAAAGTTGCATTAGCACATTTAGGAGGTGGTGAAGAACGAATTAAAAAACAACACGCAAAGAAAAAATTAACAGCAAGAGAGCGAATTGAATATTTATTGGACGAAAGTTCTTTTGAAGAAATGGGCGTTTTAGTTACTCATAGAACAACCGATTTTGGCATGGAAAATCAAATCATTTTTGGAGATGGTGTAGTAACAGGTTATGGTACAATTAACGAAAGATTGGTGTACATATTTGCTCAAGATTTTACTGTTTTTGGTGGTGCTTTATCTGAAACTCACGCTGAGAAAATTTGTAAAATTATGGATCAGGCAATAAAAGTTGGTGCGCCTTGTATTGGATTAAATGACTCTGGTGGTGCAAGAATCCAAGAAGGTGTAAGATCACTTGGTGGATATGCCGATATATTTCATAGAAATGTACAAGCTTCAGGGGTAATACCACAACTTTCGGCAATAATGGGACCTTGTGCAGGTGGTGCAGTTTATTCACCTGCAATGACAGATTTTACACTAATGGTAGAAAACACAAGTTATATGTTTGTAACGGGTCCAAATGTGGTAAAAACTGTAACTAATGAAGAAGTAACCGCTGAAGAATTAGGTGGCGCTAGTACACATTCAACAAAATCTGGTGTTACACATATTACTTCTGCAAACGATATTCAATGTTTAGAAGATGTAAAAACATTGTTAAGTTACATACCTCAAAATAATAGAGAAACAACTAAAAAATTACCTTTTATAATTGGTGATGAATTAAGACTTAATTTAGAAACAATTATTCCTGAAAATACGAATAAACCCTACGATATGCATGAGGTGATAAAAGGAATTATTGATGAAAATTCATTTTTCGAAATTCATAAAGATTTTGCCGAAAATATAATTGTTGGTTTTGCCCGTTTAGCTGGTAGAAGTATTGGTATAGTTGCAAATCAACCAATGAATTTAGCAGGTTGTTTAGATGTTAACAGTTCAGTTAAAGCAGCTCGTTTTACACGTTTTTGCGATTGCTTTAATATTCCTTTATTAGTAATAGTTGATGTTCCCGGATTTTTACCAGGAACAGATCAAGAATGGAATGCTATTATAACCAATGGTGCAAAGTTATTATATGCTTTAAGTGAAGCAACTGTTCCTAAAATAACTGTAATTACTCGAAAAGCTTATGGTGGTGCTTATGATGTTATGAATTCGAAACACCTTGGAGCCGATATGAATTTTGCTTGGCCAACTGCTGAAATTGCTGTGATGGGAGCCAAAGGAGCTGCTGAAATTATTTTTAAAAATGAAATTAAAGCTGCTAAAAACCCAAAAGAAAAATGGAAAGAAAAAGAAGCTGAATATGCCGAAAAATTTGCTGATCCTTATAGAGCAGCTAGACGTGGGTTTATTGACGAAGTAATTTACCCTAAAAACACCCGAAGAAAATTAATAAAAGCATTTCAAATGCTTGAAGGTAAAGATATTAATAGACCTAAAAGGAAACATGGGAATATTCCTTTATAATTTAAATAATTTTAACTATTTGGATTCCAATAATTTCCTGAAATTGTTATTAAAGATATTAATTTTATAGTATTAGAATAGTAATCACCATTTTGTAAATCGTTATTATTTACTAATTCATTATAGAGATTATTTATCCAATTCCGATTGGTTAAATCAATCATTGCATTTACCGTAAAAGGTCCAATAAAAGCAGCATCATTCCAGTTGTAGATTTTAGTTCCGTCTAATTGATATCTATTCAGGACTTATCTCCAATAATTTTTCACAAATTCTTTAGATGTTTTTAAATAAATATAATACTTATTCTACTACAGAGAATAAATTTTAGTGAAATAGAAATTATCTATATTGAAATAACAATAATAGAAAACACCTATGTTGATATAAGAATAATGAATGCATATTGATGTGAAAAATGTATTTAGTTAGATATGTTTGTAAAAACGTTTAATACTTAAATTATAATTATGAAGAAAATAATATTATTTATCGGATTGCTAATGATAAGCATATTTTTTACGGCTTGTCAGCAAAAAAAAGCAACAGATGCCCTTTCAGGAGCAACCATTACCAAAAAAAGTAACTTAAATAAAAGAAGTTCTACTAATAGCGACTGGTGGCCTAATCGATTGAATTTAGAGTTACTACGTAAGCACTCGGCATTAACAAATCCTATGAATATGGATTTCAATTATATCAAAGATTTTAAAAGCTTGGATTATGTAGCATTAAAAAAAGATTTACGTGCACTTATGTCAGATTCTCAAGATTGGTGGCCAGCTGATTACGGAAGTTATGCAGGTTTATTTATTAGAATGGCTTGGCACGATTCGGGTACGTATCGTACAGGTGATGGTCGTGGTGGTGCTAGGTCTGCTCAGCAAAGATTTGCTCCTCAAAATAGTTGGCCTGATAATGTTAATTTAGATAAAGCAAGAAGATTACTTTGGCCAATTAAGAAAAAATACGGAAACAAAATATCTTGGGCAGATTTAATGATTCTTACAGGAAATGTAGCATTAGAATCTACTGGTTTTAAAACTTTTGGTTTTGCAGGAGGTAGAACAGATGTTTGGCAACCAAATGAAGATGTGTATTGGGGGTCTGAAACAAAATGGCTAGATGACAGTAAGCGTTATTCTGGAGATAGAAAACTTGAAAACCCTTTAGCAGCAGTTCAAATGGGGTTGATTTATGTAAATCCTGAAGGACCAAACGGTAATCCTGATCCACTTTTAGCAGCAAAAGATATTCGTGAATCATTTGGAAGAATGGGTATGAATGATGAAGAAACAGTAGCATTAATTGCAGGTGGTCATACAATTGGTAAAGCACACGGAGCTGCTAGTGCCTCTCACGTAGGGTCAGACCCTGAAGCATCAGGTATTGAGGCACAGGGTTTAGGATGGAAAAGTGATTATAAATCTGGTAAAGGTGCAGATAACATTTCATCAGGTTTAGAAGTAGTTTGGACATCTACTCCTACAAAATGGAGTCACTTGTTCTTTTTTAATTTATTTGAAAATGAATGGGAATTAACAAAAAGCCCAGCAGGTGCACACCAATGGGTTGCCAAAAACCCAGCAATGATGATTCCAGATGCTTTTGATTCTAAAAAAATGCACAAACCAACAATGTTTACTACAGACTTATCATTGCGTTTTGATCCTATTTATGAGAAAATAGCAAGAAAATTTTATAAAAATCCAGATACTTTTGATGAGGCTTTTGCAAGAGCTTGGTTCAAATTAACGCATAGAGATATGGGACCAAAATCTACCTATCTAGGACCAGAAGCACCAACAGAAGATTTGATCTGGCAAGATCCAATTCCAATTGCTAACTATAAAACAATTTCTGACAACGATATTAAGAGTTTAAAGAAGGAAATATTAAACTCAGGTTTAACCATTAGTGAAATGGTAACTACTGCTTGGGCTTCTGCTTCAACGTATCGTAATTCTGATAGAAGAGGTGGAGCAAATGGAGCAAGAATACGTTTAGAACCACAAGTAAACTGGGAAGTAAATAATCCTAAACAATTGAAAAAAGTATTGGCAGTTTTAGAGAAAATACAAAAAGAATTCAACGCTAAATCAGCCACAAAGAAAGTATCAATGGCAGATTTAATTGTATTAACAGGTACTGCTGGAGTAGAAAAAGCAGTTAGTAATGCAGGATATAATTTCAAAGTACCATTCACTTCAGGACGTACAGATGCTATTCAAGAACAAACAGATATTAATTCATTTAAACTTTTGGAGCCAATGGCAGACGGTTTTCGTAACTACTTAAAAACAAAATACACGCTATCTACAGAAGAATTATTGGTTGATAAAGCACAATTACTAACACTTACAGCACCAGAAATGACAGTGTTGGTTGGGGGTATGCGAGCATTAAATGCAAATTTTAATGGTAGTAAAAAAGGTATTTTTACAACAAATAAAGATAAACTTACCAATGATTTTTTTGTTAAATTATTGGAAATGAATACAGAGTGGGAAGCTACTTCAGATTCTAAAGAAGAGTTTGTAGGTAAAGACAGAAAGACTGGAGAAAAAAAATGGACTGCAACTAGAGCAGATTTAATATTTGGCTCAAACTCAGAACTTAGAGCATTAGCAGAATTTTATGCTAGTAATGATTCAAAAGAAAAATTTGTAAAAGACTTTATTAATGCTTGGACAAAAGTAATGAACCTTGATAGATTTGACTTAATTTATAAATAAGGTTCAATGGAATCAATCGTATGATTAAAGTATTTTTAGCTTAAAAAGGCTAATAAAAACCTAATTTTTCAATAAGAGTTCATTAGTATCAATTATAAAAAATAAAGAGGCTACTAATAAAAGTAGCCTCTTTTATATTTATACTTTGTCTAATCTGAAATAGTGCAAAAAATAAACTAAAAAATAGTAAATATTTGATTTTAAAATTATTCATTGAAATGTACATATTTTTTTAAATTAGCATCTTCACAAATAAAAGAAAGATCCTCATTATAATTTTTTTTATATTCTGAGTACACTTTCCCACAATTTGTTTCATTGTAATGGTTTATGATAACCAGTTTACCTACATCTAAAAAACTTTGTGCTCCAGATTGATTCCACCAATTTTTATCATCATTATACGATTCATACAAAACTCCATCAAAATTTGAAGCATTTTCAACCATATTTTTTGCCATACATTTCATTCCTTTTTGATGAACATAATCACATAATTCTTGATAATAAGCAACTCCCTCTACTTGAGTAACTTGAAAACCATAAACTGCTCTTAAATCATCATCATAAATCCAATCCATATTATCAAATTCAACCCAATCACAACCCCAATTTGCTATTTTATCAATTCTAGCTTTCATAATATCTATTATTCCTGAGTTAGTAGTATTAACAAAATATTCATCGGGCCATTGTCCCCAAGGTGTGTTAACTAAATAAGGTTTCATTGCATTAAAATCATCTCTGTAAGTTTCTCCTGTACCAATACTTATGTAGGCTCCTACTTGATTTCCTTTAGATTTAATTGTACTAATTGAAGAAAAAATACCATCATCAAATGGATCTACCAAAACATACGCATTTTCAGCATTTTTAATAATGTCAGCTATTTTGTCTGCTTCAAAATTTTCTTGGTAAGCTTCATTGTAAACTGCAATTGCTTTGCTAGTTATAACAACATCTTCTTTAATATTGTTATTTGTATTACAGGATAAAACAACAAAAAATACAAGGATAATAGATGAAATGTTTTTCACAGAAATCATATAATTAAAGTTAAGTGTAAATAAAATAACGAAAGTTTAATTCGTTTATTATTACAGTAAAAAAATTGTAAGTTAATGTTTATGTGAACGTCTATTTATTAAAGAGTTACAAATAATGTGAATTTCCCTTATTATTCATAATGTTCTTTGGTTAGTTAACTCTTTTAGAAAAAGTCAATATTTTAAATATTGACTTTTTTAAATTATTTCTGCAGATAAACCTTTAGTTAACAACCTTGTACAACGAGGTTTTAAATCGTTATACTCACCAGTTTTAACGGTGCATTTTCCTTTATAGTGTACTAAAAGGGCGCATTGTTCAGCTTGTTCTAACGTATGGTCACAAATATCAATTAATGAATCAATTACATGGTCAAAAGTATTTACATCATCATTAAATAAAACAATCTCATTCTGATTGACTTCTTTTTCCAATACATCTACTTCTTCTTGTATTTTTTTCTTTGTACTCATACTGCTAAATTAAAAAATTATTTTAAATACTTCAAAGCCACCCAGTTATTTCGTTCTATGATGGTTTCTAATTTTAACCCATGTTTAGAAACCTCTGCATCAATAATAGGAATATCTTCTTTATAAAAACCGCTAAATAAAATAATTCCATGTTCATTTAAACAGTTCATGTATGAATTCATATCATTTATCAAAATATTTCTATTGATGTTTGCAATAATAACATCGTACTTTTTATTTATTAATAATGATGCATCTCCTTCAAAAACTGAAATATGTTTACAATTATTACGTTCAACATTTTCAACAGAATTTAAATAACACCAATTATCAATATCAATAGCATCAATTGGTTGAGCACCTTTCATTTCAGCGAAAATGGCTAAAATTCCAGTTCCACAACCCATATCTAATGTTTTTTTATTTGCTAAATCTAATTCCAATAAATGTTGTACCATCATATATGTAGTTTCATGATGACCCGTTCCAAAACTCATTTTGGGTTCAATAACAATATCGTATTTTAAATTTGGATTTTCATGAAAAGGAGCTCTTATACTTACCAAATTATCCACTTCAATTTGGTTGAAATTTTTTTCCCATTCACTGTTCCAATTTGTTTGTTCAATAACTTCCTCTTCAAAAGTGATTTTAAACTCATCAGAATTTAAAATTTGAATATCATTTAAAATTGTAGAATTCCAATCAACTTCTTGAATATATGCCGTTACACCGTCTTCATTTTCAACAAAACTCTCAAAACCTGCAAAGCTTAATTGTGCAATTAAAATTTCAGTTGCTGGTTCTTTTGGTGACACCTTAAATGTATATCCAATATAATTTATATTCATACTACTTTACTTTTAAACGCAAAAATACGGTTTCCTTTCACAATTGAAGAAAACCGCATTTATAATTTTATTTTTTATGAATTAAAATGATTTTACTAAAGCAATAAAATCTTCAGCATTTAATGCTGCACCACCAATTAAACCACCATCTACATCTTCTTTTGAGAAAATTTCTTTAGCGTTTGCTGGTTTTACACTTCCACCATATAAAATTGAAACTTCTGCCGCTACTTCTTGATTGTATTTATCAGTAACAATTTTCCTAATAAATGCATGCATTTCTTGAGCTTGTTCTGGCGAAGCTGTTTCTCCAGTACCAATTGCCCAAACTGGTTCGTAAGCCAACACAATATTTTTCCAAGCTGAAGCATCTAAATGAAATAAACCATTTTTTATTTGACTTTCAACAACATTAAAGTGATTATCAGATTTTCTATCTTCTAACACTTCACCAAAACAAAAAATAACTTCTAATTTATTTTCTAATGCTGCATTTACTTTTTCAGCCAAAATAGTATCAGTTTCCCCAAAATATTCGCGTCTTTCTGAATGTCCCAAAATAACAATATTTACACCAACAGACTTTAACATTTCTGCAGAAACTTCACCCGTATAAGCACCACTTTTTGCCTGATGCATATTTTGAGCAGCTACTTCAACCTTTGTACCTTTCGCTTTACTTGCTACTTTTTGCAAACTAACAAATGTAGGAGCTACAATAACTCTTGTATTTTTAAAGGATTTCTTTTTTAATTTTTTTATAATTTTTTTAGCCAAAGATTTAGAAGCATCTAAATCATTATTCATTTTCCAGTTTCCCGCTACTATTTGTTTTCTCATGGTTTATATTTTCTTATTTAATTCTGAATTAACACTACAAATTTACAATTAATCCTTTAAACATAAACCTTAAAATTTGTTGATTGCGCAATCGTTTTCGAATCAAATCATATGGGAATATTTTAAAGAATACTTATAATAATATTTTAGGTAGCAATAAGTTACATTTTAAAATTACTATTTTTGTGTAATTCTTTATTTAAACCCATGAACAAACAAGAACTTATTGCTCAAATTCAACAAAAGAAATCGTTTTTATGCATTGGTTTAGATGTTGATTTAGCTAAAATTCCAACACATTTATTAGCTGAAAAAGATCCAATATTTGAATTTAATAAACAATTAATTGATGCAACTCATCATTTAACAGTTGCTTATAAACCTAACATCGCATTTTATGAAGCCTATGGTTTAAAAGGATGGCAATCATTAGAAAAAACGATTCACTATTTGAATACAAATTACCCTGAAATTTTTACAATTGCAGATGCAAAACGTGGTGATATTGGAAACACTTCAACTATGTATGCCAAAGCTTTTTTTGAAGATTTAAACTTCGATTCTGTCACTGTTGCACCCTATATGGGAAGTGATTCTGTAGAACCTTTTTTAGCTTTTCAAAACAAAATAACAATTTTACTAGCTTTAACTTCAAATAAAGGTGGATTGGATTTTCAAGGTTTAAAAATTAAAAATAACGAATTGTACAAAGAAGTTTTAAAAACTGCTCTTACTTGGAAAAATTCTGAAAATTTAATGTTTGTTGTTGGCGCAACTAAAGCTGAGTATTTTTCAGAAATCAGAAAAATTGTTCCAAATCACTTTTTATTAGTTCCAGGTGTTGGTGCTCAAGGTGGAAATTTACAAGACGTTTGCAACTATGGATTGAATAAAGATTGTGGTTTATTAATTAATTCTTCAAGAGGGATTATTTATGCTGGAAATGATGAAAATTTTGCGAAATCTGCACAAAATGAAGCATTAAAATTACAACAGCAAATGGAAGTTATTTTAACTAAAAAAAGCCAAGGTTAATGACTCCTTGGCTTATTATTAATTCAAATAATTATCTGTTTTATCTTCCAATTTTATAAATTAATTCAAACAATCATACAATTGAAAACAAAGTAATATAATTACTCAACTAAGATACTAGTAGTTCTCTTTAAAAATATCTTTTTGATTTGAATGCTACTGTTTATGATTTAAAAGGCTAATTATCAATAATATAATTTTTAGTTTAAAATTGAAGGGGAGAAACCCAATACTAAGATTGACAAAATAACACATAAAAAAGGGTCACTAAAGACCCTTTTAAATATTTACATATTGCTTTTTTTCACTTCATCAATTAATATCCAGGATTCTGAGAGATATTAGGGTTAAGATCCAACTCAGTAGTTGGAATTGGTAATACAGTTTTATTAGCTCCAAATGCTGATTCAGTTACATTTGGCATACCAACCCTTCTTAAAGACATACCATTTCTCAATAAGTCCATTCTACGTTGTCCTTCAAAACAAAGTTCTTTTCTTTTCTCATTTAAAATAATATCTAAATCTACTGAAACTAATAAACTTAAACCGGCTCTGGTTCTTAACGTATTAATATCATTTAAAGGTGTATCTCCAACGCTACTCCCCGCTCTTAAATTAGCTTCAGCCCTAATAGTATACATTTCTGTAATTCTTAGTATTGGACCATTGTCTGCATTATTAACACCATCTGGAAACTTTGTACTAAAAGTTGATACACCACCAACAGCATCAGTTCCATTGGCATTTAATGTTGTAAATCTTAAATCTCCTGGTTCAGAAGCAAAAGCATCCAATAAATTTTGAGAAAATGGTGCATCTCCTCTACCAACAGGTGCTGCATTTGCTAATCCGGACCAACCTTGCCCACTAGTTTGCCCATCTACAGCATCATTTATAATTTGAAAGATATGTTCTGAAGATTCATTTTGATTATAGAATGTATAATCAGCAGCTAATGCATATTGAGATGATTGAATTACTTGATTGGAAAAATCTGCAGCTTGTGCAAATTGATCTCTATATAAATACAATCTCGATAATAAAGCTCTTGCTGCGCCTTTACTTGCTCTTCCTCTACTTGTAACTTCCTCTAAATTAGGAATTGCTTCCAATAAGTCTTGTTCTATAAATGCATGCACTTCATTTACCGTATTACGCTCAATCTGAAATATGGTTTCATCCCCTTCAAAAAAGTCAGTTATTATTGGAATACCAAGATTAGCACCACTTGATAATTGGTAAGGTTGTGCAAATAAGTTTACTAAATTAAAATTTGTAATTGCTCTAATAAACTTTGCTTCAGCTATTAATCTATCTTTATCTGAATCTAAAAGGTCAGGAACTTCTATTATTGGTAATTCATTAATTAGAAAATTAACAGGTGATATTACATCATATGCATCTCTCCAAAATGGTAAAACAGATGTGTTATCAGCCAATGTTGTATAATCTCTAATTTCTTGAAACGTCGGAAATGACCCCAAAAAATTCACGTTATCACTCATCCATTCCTGAGTTAATTGAGTTGTGCCATTAAAAGCATCATCATCACGCATTCTTGCGTATGCACCAATTAAAACTCCTTCAGCTAAAGTTGCATTAGATAGCACAACATCTCCAGTTAAACTATCTTCTGGTCCAATATCTAAATTATCTTCACACGATGATACTGTTGATATAATCAATAATATCAAAAGTGTATAAATTATTTTTTTTAAATTTTTCATTTCTTTAAATTATTTTGAATATTATTAAAATGTGATTCTTGCACCAATTGTATACGATTTTGATTGTGGCGCTACAAAGAAACTCTCACCTAATTGTAGAGGGTTTGTATTATCGGTTACTTCAGGATCTCTATCACCTAAATCATTATCTTTAATAGTAAGTAAATTAGTTCCTGTGACATAAATACGTACTCCATCAATAAACTTAACCTTTTCTAAATACTTCTTAGGCAATGTATATCCTAAAGTTACATTCTTCAATCTTAAAAACGACCCGTCTTTTAACTGATTAGTTGAACTCGTTCTAAATATACCTTGAGTTGTACCATCCAATCTTGGGAAATAAGCATTATCTCCTGGTTGCTGCCAATAATCTAACAATCGTGTACTCATACCAAATCCAATAGGAGCATCAGTAAACCTAATACCACTAATGTAGATATCATTCCCATATGAATAATTCATAAAGATATTTAAATCAAAAGCCTTATACTTAAAAGTATTGGTTATACCTCCATAAAAATCTGGCTGAGCATCTCCAACAATTTTTCTATCGTCTGGTGTTGGAGAATTGGTAATATTATCATTAGCATCTAACCATTCAGCTTCACCTGTTTGTGAGTTTACACCTACATATCGTATCAAGTAAAAACTATTCGCAGATTCACCAACTACAGCTCTTTGTCTTGAAGACCCTGCAATAAACTGCCTTCCTTCATTATCCACATTTGCGTCTGGCAATGCTATAACTTCATTTTCTACAGTAGATAAATTGATTTTAGTTGTCCATTCAAAATCGTCTGTTCTAAAATTAACAGTAGTTAAATCAAATTCAAACCCTTTATTTTCAATCTCACCAGCATTTGTAGCTACAGATGTAAATCCAGAAGTTAGTGGTAGTGGTTTAAATAGTAATAAATTATCTGTTTTCTTTTTGTAATAATTTACGTTGAAAAGTATCCTATCATTCAAAAACGCAGATTTAAAACCAATATCAAAAGTTTCTGTTTCTTCCCATTGTAAATCTGGATTTGGTGCAGAAGTTGGAGATAATCCCGCCAATCCATTATAATTATTACCTGCAAACAATCCAAGCGAAGGGAAATTCCCAATACGGTCATTTCCTGTAGTTCCAAAACTTGCTCTTATACTCAAGAAATCAAAGAAACCATCGTTCATAAATTCTTCATCGGAAACAATCCAACCTCCAGCAATGGCCCAGAAGTTTCCAAACTTTTTATTTTTTCCAAATCGACTAGAGCCATCTCTTCTAAATGAAGCTTCTACTAAATATTTTCCTTTATAATCATAATTAGCTCTCGTAAATATTTGACCATACAAACGATTTTGAGTTCTACTACTAAAAGTTAAAGGAAAGGTAGAAGCACTGGTCACATTTAATAGCTCATCTGATAAGAAACCTGTACCTTGAACTCTTGTTACATTCGTTTTAGTTTCTTCATATGAAGTTCCTAGTAAAACGCCAACAGTATGATTCCCATATGTTTTATTATAATTTAATGTTGCTGTAATCAAATTTCTGTTAATAAAAACAACCCTATTGTCTGCAAATCCTTCTGCTGAATTCACCTCAACACTTCTCTGAGTTTCTTCAATTTGAGTTCTGTCTATACCATAATCAATTTTAGCAGACAAATCATCCATTAATTTTATTTCAACATAAGCGTTACCTGTTATTTTAGTTGTATTCACTTCATGTCTATCCAACGCTTCAATTGCAAGAACATTCGCAATAAAACCTGTATTAACAAAATTACCATCATCATCAAAAGGCAATACATCTGGAGTTTGTAAGAACCCTACAGTTATAGGAGAAAAAGTACTATTTTCTGTGCTAATTCTATCATTTCTAGAGACTGTAGTAGATAAATTAATTCCCGCTTTTATCCAATCGTTAGCTTGTGTAGACAGGTTTACTCTTGCTCCTGTTTTCTCTAAATTATTGCCAATAATAAAACCTTCTGTATCTGAATGATTTAATCCGAAATAGAATGTTGAATTATCACTACCACCTGAGATACTTATATCTTGATTTGTAGATACTCCTTCACGAGTTACATTTTTTAACCATTCAAATCCTTCACCATCCAAACCAAAATCAGTAGCAGTAAAATCTGTACCGTTTTGTACATTAAATCGTGTTACCGTAAAATCAGCAAACTGCTCTAAATTCATCATTTCCTCTAAAAATGTAGCTTCATTTACAGAAGTACTGAACCCAACAGTAACTTTTGTTTTTTGGTTTAATTTTCCTCTTTTAGTTGTAATTAAAATAACACCATTAGATGCCCTAGTACCATATATTGATGTTGCTGCTGCATCTTTAAGAACTGAAAAAGTAGCAATATCTTCCGTATTTATATAAGACAAAGGGTTTAAACCTGTATTCCCCCCATTACCTGTTGTTTGATCTTGATCATCAAGAGGAACACCGTCAACTACAATTAATGGGTTTGACCCCCCAGTTAAAGAACTAACTCCTCTAACACGAATTACAGAAGCAGCTCCTAAAACCCCAGATGCACCTACTATTTGAACCCCAGATGCTTGACCTTGTAATAAATCTTGAGGTGATAATGCCTGAATGTCTTCAATTGCTTCTTCTTTAATCACAGCAACATTTTGAATAATCTTGCGCTCGCTTTGTTGTCCGTAACCAATTACAACTACTTCTTCAAGTAAGTTACCTACTTCAAGTGTAACATTAATGGTGTTTGAAACTCCAACTGTTTTCTCAATAGACGACATTCCAACATAACTAAAGAGAATAATATCCCCTATACTAGCTTTCAATGTATACTTCCCATCAAAATCAGTTTGTGTACCACTATTTGTGCCTTTTACAACAACATTTACTCCTGGTAAGGGACCACCTTCTTCAGATACTACTATACCTGATACTGTTTTCTCTTGTGCATAAGTACTCAAACCAGTACTTATTATTAGCATTAGAGAAATCAAAATTTTGTAACCTCTATTCATGAATTTCATTTTAAATTAATATTCCGCTAATATATCAAGCTAAGTAAGGCGTTGACCCTTCCGTGAAGTGAGTTACTATTATTTTGAAGTGGAAATTCAATTTTACTACTATGAAAAAGCCTAATTGCCACTATATTTAGAAATTTGGGTAAATTAAATTCCATTTGTGCTCTAAAATTAAATTAAACCGTCTAATTACAGAAATAAAGGCTATTTATTTAATTTTAAAAATGAACTAAAACAACCCTATATTGATTTAAATAGTTAGGTTTATGATTTAAATACCTTTATTTTAGGTTTAAATTAACATTGAACAATTGACAAGCTATTTTTTAAACACTTATTTTGTAATAAATCACTTGTATAAAACTTAAGTTTAAGCTTCATATGAAAATAAATACATTAATAGTTGATGATGAAAAATTAGCAAGGCAACGCCTAATTAATTTAGTAAATGATGTACCTGAACTTGAGTTAGTTGGTCAATGTTCTACTGGTAAAGAAGCGATTAACACTATTGAAGAAATTCAACCGGATATTGTTTTTTTAGATATTCAAATGAAGGATATGAATGGATTTGATGTGTTACAAAAAATCTCTGTTGAAAAAAAACCACTTATTGTTTTTGTGACAGCATACAATGAATATGCCTTAAAAGCTTTCGACTATTTCGCTTTTGATTATCTACTAAAACCATATAAAGATGATCGCTTCTTTAAATCTGTAGAAAGTATTATAAACTATATTAATAACAAAAATTATAGTCCTTTTGAAGATAAAATTAATAATCTATTAAAATATGTGCAAACCAATAATAGTCCAACCCTCATTCACTCTGAGAAACTTCCCGTAAAACTAGGTAACAAAGTGTTTTTTATTAAAACAAATGACATTAAATATATAAGAGCCTCTGGATATTATGCAGAAATCTATACTGCAGAAAAAAAACATTTATTAAGAGAATCTTTAAGTAATTTAATTGAGTCTTTAGACCCAACAAAATTTATAAGAGTTCATAGATCAACCATTGTAAATTTAAATGAAATTGGAGAATTAATTAATTCAAATTATGGAGAAATTGATGTTAAAATGTCTGATAAACAATTATTTAGAGTTAGCAAAAGTTATAAAAAATTATTTTTAACTAAAATGGGATTGTAGGTGAGAAAATATGTTGAGCTTAAATTATTTGAGATTAGGTTAATTAAAATTTTAGTAGTTTTTTACACAATAATTGCTTTAATTTCCCTATCAAAAAAGGCCTATTTCAAAATACAAGGTTTTGGCTATGAATTTTCTGAATGGAGTGAACTAATTCTAGAAGGAATACTAGATTGGGTAATTGTATTACTTTTTATGATTTCGATTGCAATTACAACAAAAATTCTTATCTATAAAAAGGTCAAATGGAAATATATTATTTCTATCCATTTGTTTTTATCTTTTTTTATTGGGGTAGCTATCTACTTTTTATCTTCCTTTTTTTACTTGATAATAGGTCAAATAGCTTTCGAAGAAATTAGCATCACAAGTTATTTTGCCAGCATTATATCTGTAGTTGATTTAAACTTCCTTATTTACTTTTCCATGATAAGTATTGTTTACACCTTCTATTATTTTCAAAAAACACAAAAAACTGAACTAGAAAAAACACAATTATCTCAACAACTTACAAATGCTAAAATGAATGTGCTTAAATATCAATTGCATCCTCATTTTTTATTCAATACTTTAAATAGTATTTCATCATTGATTGAATCAGATTCCAAACTAGCTCAAGATACCATTGCCGATTTTGGAGATCTATTACGTGATTTATTAGATTTAAAAGATACTAATCTAATTCCTCTTGAAGATGAAATGAATATTTCAAAAAGATATTTAGATATCATGTCGCTTCGTTTTTCTGACCACTTAAACGTTACTTTAAATATTGATAAAAGTATTAGTAACACCTTAGTTCCAAGTCTCATTTTATTACCTATTTTAGAAAATTCCATAAAACACGGGTACTCTTATGAAAAAACAAACTTGGAAATTGAATTATTTATTTCAAAAATAAAGAATAAAGTAAAAATTCAAATTAAAAATAATGGAGCTCCCTTAAAAAAATCAGTAAATTACGGCCATGGACTTCAAAACACTATAGACAGATTAAAATTGCTTTATAAAAACAACTACAAATACACGCTAAAAAATATTAAAAATAACAAAGGTGTAGTCACAACAATAATTATTCCAAGCCTTTAATACTACTTTATTTCCCTTTATAAAGTTAACTAAACATAAATATTAACTGTTAAAAAACAGTTAATTATCCGTTAATTTTGTAATGATTTAAGTACTCATTCGTCTTTAACTATAATTTCAAGGCACCAAAAATCAATATTATGAAAATTCGTATTTCTCTTTTAATCTTTATTTTTTGTATTTCTATAGTACCTGCAAACACTAATATTGTTAACACACCTACCAGTATTATTCCAATTAAAGAGGTAAAACCAGACTCCAAAGAAAAAAGTAATAATAACTATTTTTTGTATTCAAATAAGTTATATAAGGTTAATAGTTTTTGTAAATTAATCCAAGCTGGAAATTATAATGCTGTAAAATCTTGTATTGACAAAGGGATAGGTTTAAACAAAGCATCAAATAAGTTAACACCTCTAATGTATGCTGCTAGACATAATAGAGTTAATATTCTTCAATTGCTAATTGAAAAAGGCGCTGATTTAAAAGCAAAATCTAGTAATGGTTTTACCGCTTTAAATTGGGCTAAAAAAGTAAACGCAAAAGAAACTTATGAAATTCTTTTAAAAGCTAAAAAAGTGTAAAAATAACTTATTTAGTTTAACTACTTTTGTAACGTATGAAAATAGTTAGAGATCAACTAGGAAGAGAAATATCATTAAAAAATTCACCAAAAAGAATTATTTCTTTAGTTCCTTCTCAAACAGAGTTATTATGCGATTTATCCCTCGAAAATGAATTGGTTGGAATTACCAAATTTTGCATTCATCCATATCATATAAAATCTACAAAAACCATAGTTGGTGGTACTAAAAAAGTAGATTTCAATAAAATTAAAAGTTTAAATCCTGATTTTATTTTATGTAATAAAGAAGAAAATTCTTATAATTTCCTTTCAGAATTAGAAAAAATTGCACCAACTTATTTTTCAGATATCAACTCAGTAGAAGACTCTCTTAATTTAATTAGTGATTTAGGTATTTTACTTAATAGAAGAACAGAAAGCACTAATTTAATTTCAAAGATTAATTTTAAATTAAACGACTTTAAAATTTTTATTAAAAATAGACCTATTAGAAAAGTTGCGTATTTTATTTGGGCCAATCCTTGGATGGTTGCTGGAAACGACACTTATATAAATGAACTATTAACACTTAATAAGTTTGAAAACATTTACTCAAACATGAGTCGTTACCCTAAAATAGAGATTCACAAAATTAAATATGAAGGCAATCCTGAAGTTATTATTTTATCATCAGAGCCATTCCCTTTTAAAGATAAGCACGCAATGGAAATAGCCAACTACACCAATAGAGCTATTACTATTTTTGGAGATGGCGAATTATTTAGTTGGTATGGATCTAGAATTCTTCACTCTTTTGACTATTTTAAAAAATTACACCTAAAATTAGAAAGTCATTTTTAACTTAAATAACCTTTTTTTGTTCTTTTAAACTTTTTCTCAACCAAAACATAAGTACAATTGAAATTAATCCTAAAAACCCCATTAAATACCAATTAAATTCAAAACTAAATCTGTCAATCATTTCCATTCCTGTTTTTGCACTAAAAATGTGTGCAAATGAAAATGCCATAGTGTACAAAGCTAAATAACGCCCTTCCTTACCTGAAGGTGCTCTTGTCATAGCAAAATTATTTGTAAATGGAAAAGCTAACATTTCACCCAACGTTATAAGCAACATACTTATAACTAAAATTCCAACCCAATTGGTCACATTTAAAATAATAAAACTAAGCGCAAATAATGCTAAACTCCAAGTTATAATTTTTAGTTTATCAAATAATTTTTTTTCTATATAATGAATTAAAGGCATTTCAAATAAAAATATTAAAAATCCATTCATTGCCATTAATAATCCTATTTCAACTTCAGTTAGTTTATAAATTCCCTTGTAATACAATGGCATTGTTGTAAACAATTGTAAAAATATGAAACCCATTAAAAAGACTACTGCTAAAAATATCCAATATTGCTTATCTTTATAGATAGATGTTACTATATTTTCTAATAAGTCTTCCTTTTTTTTAACATGAAATTCTTTTTCTTTTAATACAACTTTCATCAATAAAATTGCCGAAATACACGTAATTCCATCAACCCAAAAAAGACCAGAGTAACTTAAAGTAGTTATAATTAAACCACCTAAAAAAGGTCCAAAAGAAAAACCTAAATTTATTGCCAACCTAATTAAAGTTAGTGATCTAGTTTGATTTTCAGGTTTACTATAAGCTTTTAGAGACACAAACATCGCAGGTCTAAAAGTATCTGCAACCATCATTGTTATAAATATACCAATTGCAAATCCTGTAAATGTTGTAACATATTGCAAGCCTATAAACAAAAATCCAGTAATTAATAAACTCCAAAACATTACTTTATAAAACCCAATTTTATCAGTTAGTTTCCCACCTAACCAAGAACCCAATAAAGATCCTACACCAAAAATTGTCATTATCCAACCAACCTGAGCCAAAGATAACTTTAAATCTTCCGTTAGATATAATGATAAAAATGGCAATACCATGGTACCAGCCCTATTTATAAATGTAATTAAAGCCAACCACCAAACTTCTTTTGAAAGCCCTTTAAACGAATTGTGGTAACTATTTAATGTTCTTTTTATCATACTGCAAAATTAAAAACCCAGCTAAAAGCCGGGTTTAAAATGAATTGATATTATTTATTGTTTAATAATTATAACACATTTATATATCGGCCGTTTGTTAAAAACTTCTTAATTACGGTATCATATTGTGTGCAATTATTCATAAATTATTGTATTATTTTTATCAAAACTACAAAATAATTTCAATTATTAATGTTTTTTTATCAAACTAATAATATTTAGTACTTTTGGATTATAAATTATTTTTATCATGAAAAACTTCTTCTATACTTTCTTTATAATTGCTATTTCTTGCTCAAGTAACAAGCCCACTTATGAAGATGAAATAAAATTAGTACAATACGAATTAAATACAGAGTATGCCAATGCTTCAACATCACCTTTAACTGAAGAAGGCTTAAAAATATTTAAATCATTAGACTTTTTTAAAATTGATAAAAATTATAGCGTTGAAGCTAGTCTTGAACTTACGCCAAATACTCCTATTTTTGAAATGCAAACAACTACAGATCGTTTGCCTTTATATAGAAAATATGGAATTGCACATTTCACTCTTCATGGCAAAAAATTTGAGTTAAGTGTTTACCAAAGTCAAGACTTAATGACAAATGTAGAATATGAAGATTATTTATTTTTACCGTTTAATGATAAAACAAGTGGAAATTTAAGTTATGGTGGTGGAAGATTTTTAGATTTAAAACTTCCATCTGAAGGAAGTAAAACTATAATAATAGATTTTAATAAAGCTTACAATCCATATTGCGCCTACAATCATAAATATTCTTGTCCAATTCCACCTTCTGAAAATACATTACCTATTGAAATTTTGGCAGGCGTAAAAGCTTACGGTAAATATCATTAAAAAGCCCATTCAAAAAAATCAGAATAGACCAAAACTTGAGGTTATTCAATACCTATTTTAAGGTTTTATAGAGAAATTAAAAACACCTAATAAGCATCTTCATCTGGATTAAAAAATGCTGATGTAACAACTCCTAAACTAAATGAATCTGTCAATTTTATAGGTGATAATTAGTGTTGATTTAAACGAAAATCCGGATAAGCATCCATACCGTGCTCATGAATATCTAAACCTTCCTGTTCTTCTTCTTCAGAAACTCTTATACCAACTGTCACTTTTAATGTTTTAATAATTGCATAAGAAGTAATTAAACAAAATACACCTACTGAAACAACACCAATTGCTTGATGACCTAGCTGTTCCCAACCTGATAAATCACCAAAAATACCAACAGCCAATGTTCCCCAAATTCCACAAATTAAGTGAACTGCAATTGCTCCAACAGGGTCGTCTAATTTTAATTTATCAATTAATGCAACGCCTAAAACAATTAAGGCTCCTGCAATAAATCCAATAATAATTGAATCTGTTACGGTCATAACATCTGCTCCTGCTGTAATTCCAACTAAACCACCCAATACCCCATTTAAAAACATTGATAAATCATACTGTTTATATCTAAACAATGATACTAAAAATGCAGACAATCCTCCAGAAGCTGCTGCCAAACAAGTAGTAACCAAAACCAATGATGTTTTTGCAGGGTCAGCAGAAAGAACAGAACCACCATTAAAACCAAACCAACCCAGCCATAAAATAAAAACACCTGCAGTTGCAAAAGGCATATTATGACCCGGTATTACACCAATAGAGCCATCTTTTTTAAATTTACCAATTCTTGCACCCAATAACCAAACTGCAACTAATGCTGCCCAACCACCTACTGAATGTACTAAAGTTGATCCTGCAAAATCATAAAACCCTAATTCATCTAGCCAACCTGTTCCCCATTTCCAAGAGCCTGTAATTGGATATACTATTCCAACATAAATAATTGTAAAAATCATAAAGGAGCCTAACTTAACTCTTTCAGCAACAGCTCCAGAAACTATAGTTGCCGCTGTAGCGGCAAACATACCTTGAAATAAAAAGTCTGTCCAATAGGTATAACCTCCATTGGCATATTCAGCTGTTAAGCCATTTTCTGGCATTGTTAACCCAAATAAATCAATAAAATAATCAGGAATTACTCCAGCAATAAATGACACTGGATACATTAAGTTGAAACCAACTAATGCGTATAATATCATTCCTATTGAAATAATAAATACGTTTTTAAATAATATGTTGATGGTGTTTTTTTGTCTTGTTAATCCAATTTCTAACAATGAGAATCCTAAATGCATTAAAAATACCAAAGCGGTACAAATCATCATCCATACATTGTTTACAGTAAATAATGTGCTTTCCATAATATAATAAGTTCGTAGTTGTGTTTTAATTTAATGAGTCTGCTCCTTTTTCTTTTGTTCTAATTCTGTAAGATTCAATAACATCTGATACAAATATTTTACCATCTCCAACAGTTCCTGTAAAAGCAGCCTTTAGTAAGGCATCAACGGTAATTTCTAAAAATGGATCCGTTACTACAATAGATAAAAATCTACGCTGTATATCTGAAGTACTATAGCTTACACCTCTATAAACATGTCCTTGTTTTTCATTTCCAACACCAGTGACATCCCAGTAACTAAAAAAATTGACTTCAATTTGATGCAATGCTTCTTTAACTTCATCAAATTTTGATTTTCTAATAATTGCTTCAATTTTTTTCA
Source organism: Lutibacter sp. (assembly GCF_046055765.1). Classification (GTDB taxonomy): domain Bacteria; phylum Bacteroidota; class Bacteroidia; order Flavobacteriales; family Flavobacteriaceae; genus Lutibacter. The sequence goes on from NZ_JASFZF010000069.1 coordinate 27,672, forward strand.
TAATTAAATGATTTTTATAATTAATTTCCGCTCAAAAGTATCTATAAAATATCACACCCCCTAAAAATAAGGGGGTGTATCTTGTATATTTATTAATATTTTTATTTTTGCCCTATTTTTTTATAGGTAATATAATTTTTTATTGCATTTGTTATGAATCAACCCCATGATATTTAGGGATGGATCTCCTTAATTAAAGAAAATTAAGAATCGTACCCTTAAATTTTAAGGGTAGAATTTATTGATTACACATTTGAAGATAAAAAGGATTACTTCCTTTGTAAATTTAAGAAATTAACTATACTAATTTTGAAAGATATAAACCTAGAAAAACAGCAGTAAAACCGAGAAATAAAGACAATAAAGTATAAGGTAAATAACTAAAGTAATCCCCGTTTTTTAGATATAAATGATTTTCATAAGCAAACGTAGAAAAAGTAGTAAAACCACCACAAAAACCTGTAGCTAATAATAATGTTTGATTTTCAGATACATTTGCAGTTCTACCCAAATAACCCAATATTAGTCCAATTAACAAACTTCCTAGGACATTAGACAACATGGTGCCATAAGGAATAGCATTCTCAAAATTGTTTAACCATTTACCCACATAGTACCTACCAACACTACCGAACCCACCACCTACAAATACTAATAATGCTTGTTTCATATATTATAATTTTACAGAATCAGTATCTACCCAACTCCACTTTCCAGTAATCGTACCATTTTGTAGTGTTAAAATTCCTGGATTTGCCCTAATAATTGTTTTTAATGTAGTTCCATCACAAAACAACATTTCAACATTTAATTTAAATTTATTTTTTATAGCGTCATATTCTTCATTCGTTGAAGAAGTTAGCGTATAAACAGTATATCCTTTTTTAATTGCAATATCCGTAACGGTTTTTATATTAGAAAACCCTTGTAAATCGGTTTTACTTAAATTATAAGCAACAACTAACAATACATTATCTTCAGCTAATACAACTTCAGTTAAATTATTTCCTTCAGCAGTTTCTAAATAGAAATCATGTATTGGAGGTTCTTCATCTCCAACATACTCCATTCCTTCAGAAATATTTTTACCAATTGCATACGATCTAAAATCTATAATTGGTAAATGAACTAATACATGATAGGTTATGAACAGAAAAATAAAAAACGATAAAAATGAGATCCATTTTGCAATATTCTTACTCACTAGCGGTTTTATGTATTGTGATTTTAAAACTAACAACAAAATTAAAGCAACTAAAACAATATTTTTATAAAACGTTCCCCAAGAACTTAATTTCAAAGCATCACCAAAACAACCACAATCTGTTACTTTATTGTAATACGCTGAATACCAAGTAAGAAAAAGAAATACTACAATAATACCCAACAAACTCCAAACTGTAAGTTTTGGTAAATATCCCATAAGCAACATAACACCTAACATGATTTCAGCAAGGATTAATACTATTGAAAATAGTAATGCATACGGAATTAAAAATTCCAAATTCAACACATCATACCCAAAATATTCTTCAAATTTATATGCTGAACCTAGCGGATCAACTAGTTTAACAAATCCAGAAAAAATAAACGTAGCAGCTACAAAAAGTCTTGAGATATGAACTAATATTTTCATTTTATTTGGTGGCATGAATATGAATTAAAGCAAATACCGCATAATTTACCATATCTTGATAATTAGCATCTATTCCTTCAGAAACTAACGTTTTTCCTTTATTATCTTCAATTTGTTTTACCCTTAACAGTTTTTGTAAAATTAAATCGGTTAATGAACTTACACGCATATCCCGCCAAGCTTCACCATAATCATGGTTTTTATCTTCCATTAATTGCTTGGTAATTGTCACGTGTTTATCATACAATTTTATAGCTTCTTCAGTTTCTAAATCAGGCTGTTCTACAATTCCTTTTTCTAACTGAATTAAAGCCATAATTGAATAGTTAATAATTCCTATAAATTCAGAAACTTCACCTTCGTCAACTTTTCGAGTCGTATTTTGTTGCAACTGACGAATACGCTGTGCTTTGATAAAAATTTGATCGGTTAACGATGGCAAACGCAAAATTCGCCAAGCACTTCCATAATCTTTTAACTTATTAATATATAATGAACGACATTTTTCAATTACGTCGTTATATTGTTTTGAAGTTTGTTGCATGTAACTTTAAATATTTCCGTAAATTTCGAACAAATTTAACGAATTAAAAAATCAATTATCCATTTATGAAGAAAGTTGCTGTTTTTTGTGGCTCAAGCCTAGGTTTCAATGAAGTTTATAAAAATGACGCTATTAAATTGGCCAATCATTTTGCTAAAAATAATATTGGGTTAGTTTATGGCGGAGGAAAAATTGGTATGATGGGAGTTTTAGCCGACACTATTATTGAACAAAAAGGAGAAGTTATTGGTGTAATTCCAGGTTTATTACGTCACGAAGAAGTGGTACACACTGAAATTACAGAAATGTTTGTCACCAAAACTATGAGCGAGAGAAAGGTAAAAATTAGCAAATTGGTTGATGGTTATATTGCATTACCTGGTGGTTTTGGTACTTTAGACGAAATTTTTGAAGCTTTAACCTTAGGACAACTTGGTATTGAACAAAAACCTGTAGGAATTTTAAATACCAACGGATTTTTTAATCATTTAATTAAACAGTTAGAGGTCATGGTTACTGAAGGATACCTAAAACAATCTAACAAAGAAATGTTAATAGTTAGTGAGTCTATTGATGATTTAATTTCAAAAATGTTTAATTATGAAGCTCCAGAAATGACCAAAGTAATTAACAAAGTGGTTAGATAATGAAAAGTATCAATTGTAAGGGGACATTAATAGATTTAGCATCACCAAAAGTGATGGGAATTTTAAATATTACGCCTGATTCTTTTTTTGATGGCGGAAAATACAACAATCCCACAGTTATAATTAATCACATTGAAAAAATGTTAAGCGAAGGTGCAACATTTGTTGATGTTGGTGCTTATTCATCTCGTCCTGGTGCTAAACACATTTCAGAAGATGAAGAATTAGCACGTATTACTCCTGTAATAAAACTATTGATTAAAGAATTTCCAAATCTGCTAATTTCAGTGGATACATTTAGAAGTTTAATTGCAGAACAATGTATTCATCTTGGAGCTTGCATGATTAATGATATTTCAGCTGGAAATATGGATACTAATATGTTTACTACAGTTGCTAAATTACAAGTTCCGTATATTATGATGCATATGCAAGGCACACCACAAACTATGCAAAATAAGCCAACGTATTCTAATATTATTCAAGAACTATTGTATTATTTTTCAAAAAAAATTGATGAATTACGCTCTTTAGGAGTCAATGATATTATTACTGATGTAGGTTTTGGTTTTGGAAAAACATTAGAACAAAATTATGAATTACTAAAACAACTAGAACTCTTTAAAAACTTTGAAGTTCCAACCTTAGTTGGCCTATCAAGAAAATCGATGTTATTTAAACCTTTAGAAATTAATCAGAATAAAGCCCTAAATGCCACAACTTCAGCAAATACTATTGCACTTTTAAACGGTGCCAGTCTGTTAAGAGTTCATGATGTAAAAGAAGCTATGGAAACCATAAAAATTGTTGAATTATTAAATAAAATTTAATGCGAAAATTATTAGTACTTGTTTTAGTTTCCTTTTCAATTCTTAGTTGTTCAAAACGAGAAATAAAAATTCCAATGCTAGCTGAACAAGGAATTCAGGAAATTCATAATCACTCTCAAGTTTGGATATTTTTAGAGATTAAAAATAATGACACTATTGCCAATGTTAATAGAAAAAATACCATTAGCACCACACATTGGATATATAATATTGATAAACATTTACCATTAAAAGTAATTATTCCTTCCATCATAAAATTGCAATATAAACACAAAAAATCGTTTCATTCAGAAGATGGAATGCATGACTATTTTAGCTATTCAGATACCAATTCAAAAAAACTTTCATTTTTAAAATTTGATGCTGTTATCTATAAAACTGATAGCCTTTTATCAAAATCTTATATTAAAATAAATAGGGAAGTTTATAAAAATTACAACAATATAAACTTAACTTTTAATCCAAATAACGTTTGGCTAAATGATGCCAAAATGGAAAATGACGAATTTAAAACTACACTTCTCGAGTTTATTGAATTTTCTTCTGAAGGAAAACAAACAATGCTACACTTAAACTTTAATAACAAATTATCTTATCAAGATTATTTATATTATAAAACAATGCTTCATAACTTTAATAATGCGGCTATTTTAACTAATCACCTCGAATTTATTTTTGACCAAAATAAAGTGCCAGATTGTGGTTGTGAATAACTACATAAAATGCAATCTTTTTCCTATTTTTACAAAAACAACTTAAATGCTCGACTTTATAGACTTTTCTTTTTTAGATATTTTAGACATTGTTTTAGTAGCTATTTTATTGTACTACGTTTATAAATTATTAAAAGGAACTGTTGCTATTAATATTTTTATTGGAATTGCATTGGTTATTCTTATTTGGAAAATTACCCAAGCACTGCGAATGGAAATGCTTAGCGGCTTGTTAGGAACTTTAATTAGTTTGGGTGCCATTGCCATTCTTATTGTTTTTCAGCCCGAAGTAAGAAAATTTTTATTAATGTTAGGTTCCACAAATTTCACCAACAAGCGAAATTTTTTAAAGCAACTTAATTTTTTAAATACTGAAATACAAACTACTACAGATGTAGAATCTATTGTTTATGCATGTGAGTCTATGGCTACTACTAAAACTGGTGTACTCATTGTTTTGGAACGAACACATAATTTAGATTTCCTAAAATCTACAGGAGACAAAATGAATATTGAAATTAATCAGCCTATATTAAAAAGTATCTTCTATAAAAACAGTCCATTACACGATGGTGCTATCATTATTAATGAAAACTTTATTATTGCTACACGTATTATTTTACCACTTTCTAAAAAAAGTTTACCATTGCGTTTTGGGTTAAGACATAGAGCTGCTATTGGAATTACTGAAAAAACGGATGCACTTTGTTTAATTGTTTCAGAGGAAACTGGAGAAATATCTTATGCTAAAGATGGAGAATTTGTGCTATTTAAAAATAATAACGAATTAATTGAAACAATTCGCTACGATTTAAATTAAGCAACTTTACTTGCAAATTGCATATTGTGCCTTTACTATTTACAGCGTTTTTTAAAAAAAATGGAAGTTAAATACCAAACTTAAAATTTGACACTTAACTGCCATTTTTTTTATACTGTGTTATCTTTAGTTTTTTATAATTTCAGGTAAATTTTCAGTACTTTCATCAATCAGAAGACTATTATTATACCAAGCTTGAGTTAGCACTAAAGAATTTCCATTTGCTACAGAATTACTTTTAATAGTATCTGTATCTGTTTCATTCCATTCAATATAAGTAACGACATTTTCTAACTCAGGGTTATAAACATGAACATTAATGCGGTACTTATCATCTCCAGAATCTTTAGGTGAAGTAATACTGAAACCTCTAGGATTAGTTGCGTTTGCATAGTATGCTTCAACAACTTCACCATCAATAAGGTTGTATGTTTTTATATTCTCTTCTAAATAAGCTCCAGTATTGTTTGGGTTTAATAAATCAATCCCACTTGTTGAAGAAACTCTAAATTGAACACCTCTAGCATAATTATAAAAAGAGTTATTACCCTGGTTATCATCATTTGAATTACACGAAAATACTAGAATAGATACAAGTAATAAAAAAATTAAATTTTTCATAATTTTGGTTTTTAAGGTTTAATTCTGTAAATACACTTTCGACTATATTGAAAATTAGGGTTTTCAACATTTCCATTTTGAAGTGTTATTAATACTCCATTTACCCAAATATTATTTTTGTAAAACCAACCATTACCTCTTTTTGCCAACCCCAATTCATATACAACCATTCATAAGTATTTTCTTGTTTCGTATATTCATTTTGTGTGCCTTCATTATAAATATATACATCATATTGTTGTTTATAGCCATCACAAACCCAAGCGTGTCCATCATGAAAGGTTGTGTATTCCCAAAACCAAGTACCATGAGTTTCATAAGTATGTGAACCTCTCATATATACTGGACGATTGTACATTTTTATTTCTTGTTTTACAGTATTAAAGTTGTAATCAGAATATGTTGCAGTAGAAGAATATCCATAATTATTTACTAGAACATTTCTTGCGTCTGCAGAAATTGAGCTAGAACCACCAGGCGAATACTGCATATTAACATTTTCTGGTAAGCCTATATCAA
>NZ_JASFZF010000070.1:0-6501 GCF_046055765.1 Lutibacter sp.
GCACAACAAACAAATGAAGATACTTACATAATTAATCAATACTTTCAATTAAATAAAGAGGCTTTATTATTAGAAAATAATGCTCCGTCTTTATCAAATTTTCAGTCACAAGATAATTTCATTATATTAAACCAAATAGGGAATAATAATGAAATTGATATTAAGAGTAATATTAATGATTCTCAGACGGTTACACAACTAGGGGATAATAACTATTATAATTTTATAAATTATTATAACAATTCACCTTCAAATTTTAACATTCTGCAACAAGGTGAATCTAATTCTCTTCAAATTTATGGACAAAACTCTATAATTAATAATATAAGTATTGTTCAAAAATCAAATTTCAAAACTTTGGTAATTAAAAATTATTAAAGATGAAGTATTTTTTTTTAAATACTATTTTTTGCTATGTATCACTTTTTTGTATACATAGCTATTCTCAATTAAGTGAAACAGTAGTTGGTAAAATTAATATATCAGAAAAAGATAATTTAATATTTATAAGAGCATTGGTTGAAAATGAAGAGCTTACTTTTAAAAATAATTTAGAATATAATTTAGTAGCATTAAAAAAGGGTGTATCTGGTAATTACACGAGCAATAGGCAGTCTGGTGAGTTTTCTTTAAAGCCTGAAGAGCGTAAAAGTGTTTCTGAAATAAGATTAAATATAGAAAAAAATGAAGAAATTAAAGTGTTTCTGTTTATTAAACAAAATGCTATTTTAGTATCAAAGGATTCAATAGTAATTATTCCAAAAAATCAAAATATAGAAAATGCTAAAATTGTAAATGAAGATGACTTTGCATTAAAAGGAATTGTAATTGATGAAGTGATTACAAAAATTGGAAAAGATTTTCATGATTATTTTTATCAAAATTATAGTACTTCTGGGGTGCAGTATCCTTTTATAATTGTAATTAAAGAAAAACCTTATTTTGGAAGAAGTAGTATTGTTAGTATTGAAGTTGATGATCGTAAAATATATGAATTTTTGACGAAGCCTGATGAAGACTTTTTGAAAGGTGCTGTAAAACAGACATTACAAAATTTAAGTCAATATGCGAGGCAAAGAAAATTATTATTTAAGAATAGTAGAATATAAAAATATTTTAATACCTTTAAATATGAGAAAGTTACAAATTATTATAAGTATTTTTTTGCTAAGTATTCCTAGTTTATTATTTTCACAGGATATAATATATAGGCCTATCAATCCTTTTTTTGGTGGAGATACATTTAATTATCAGCAATTATTAGCTTCTGCAAATGCACAAAATAGTTTTCAAGAAGATTCAGGATTTAGTTTCGATCAAGCTACTGATTTAGAAAATTTTACAGAAAGCTTAAATAGGCAATTACTAAATAGTTTATCACAAGATTTATTTCAACAACAATTTGGGAATCAATCTCTATCCGAAGGAACTTTCGTTTTTGGTTCATTAGTTGTAGAAATTTCACCTTCGAGTGGAGGATTACTAGTAAATATTTTAGATACTTCTACAGGTGAACAAACTCAAATCACAATTCCAAACTAAAAAACTAAACCCTATTGCTATGTTTTTAAACAAGTATTGTAAATATTTTACTCTTATGATTTTAATATTTTTCACAAGTTGTGGAACGTATTTTAATCAACCTTTTTCAACAAATAAAGCGAGAATTGGTGAAAGTACATCTAAGAAAAGTATAATAGATAGTATTACACCTTTAAAAGAAACTATCGTTGGAGTCTATAAATTTAGAGATCAAACAGGTCAATATAAACCAGTTCTTAATGGTTCTACTTTTAGTACTGCGGTTACTCAAGGAGGTACTTCAATTCTACTAAAATCATTAGAAGAATCTAAGTGGTTTACACCAATTGAACGTGAAAATATTGGGAATTTATTAAATGAACGACAAATTATAAGATCAACTCGTCAGGAATATAGTAAAAATAACAAAGATCAAGTTACCTCCATTCCTCCATTATTATTTGCTGGAATTATATTAGAAGGTGGAGTAGTTTCTTATGATTCAAATATAATAACGGGTGGCTCAGGTGCTAGATATTTTGGTGTTGGTGGTTCTACGGAATATAGAGAAGATAGGATAACAATTTATTTAAGAGCTGTATCTACATCTAGTGGAAGAATACTAAAAAATATATATGTTTCAAAAACAATTTTATCTCAAGGTATTTCTGCAAATTTATTTAGGTACGTTAAATTACAGCGATTGTTAGAAGTTGAAACAGGTGTTACAAAAAATGAACCAGCACAACTAGCTGTAAAAGAAGCGATTGATAAAGCTGTTGAACTTTTAATTATTGAAGGAATAATTGATGGATTATGGAAACCAAAGGGAGGGAAGCCTACTGTTGATTTAGTAAAAGAGAAATATATTGAAGAAAAAGCAGCAGCTGCAACTACAGCTTTATATGATAGAAAACTGGAAGATAAAAGAGGGAAAGTAGCAATAAACCTGGAAGGTGCAGCAATAATCCCTAATAATGATTATGGAGATGCAACTGAAAAATTAGGAGTAAATGGTTCCGTAAAATTTTATTTTAAAAAACCAGGATTTAATATAAATTTAGGGGCAAGTTATTTTGAACTAGAAAATAAAAATAATTTTAAAGATCAGTTCCTTTCATTAGATATAAATGTTGGATATGATATACTTCCGTATGATAATTTAACACCTTTTGTATATGCAGGTTTTGGTGCTGTTTCTAATAATAAAAAAATAAACTATTTCGATTCTTTAAAATTCCAGTTTGGAGGAGGAATAGAGTATTTACCTATTAAAAATTTAGGAATTAAACTTTTTGCTGAGCAAAATTTACTTTTCACAGATGATATTGATCGCTTAGTTCAAGGAAAATGGAATGACTTCTATTATAAAATTGGATTAGGATTGAATTTTTATATTGGAAAACCATATAATAGTGTTAAGCCTGTAATGTTTGAATAAAAAAATATAATTATGAAAAAAAATTTAAATATTATACTAATCTTTCTTCTAACTCTTTTTGTAAATTGTAGTGAAGAAACAACAAATTTTTTAGGGAAAGGTACCATTACAGGAAGAGTTGTAGAGGCATTGAGCTTTAACCCAATTGAAAATGCAAAAGTAACTTTAACACCTACAAATAATACAGTTTTTACTGATGTAGATGGTTATTTTATCATGGAAGAAATTGAAGAAGGTGATTATTCTGTAAGTGTTGCTAAAGAAGATTATTTGACAACATTTGAGCCTGCTACTGTTGCTGCAGATAGTGAAGTGAATGTAATCTTCGAAATGGAAGACGATAATGCTTTAAATAGACCTCCATCAACACCTATTATTAAAACACCTATTGATGGAAGTGAAAATGAAGAACTTTCTGTAGAATTGTCATGGTCATCTACTGATCCAGATGAAGACCCAATTACTTATAGATTAGAAATTAAAAACGATATTGATAATAATATAATCGAGGTAGAAAATATTATTGATAGTACTTACGTAATTTCAGATTTAAAATATGGAGTTAAGTACTTTTGGCAAATTGCTGCCTCAGATGATATTAACCCTGAAGTTTTAAGTTCTGTTAGTAATTTTAAAACTAAAATGAACCCAGATAATAGGTTCTTTTATGTTAGAAAAGGAACAAACACTAATAATATAATTTATTCTGCTAACTTCAATGAGACTGATAGCGCATTAGAAAATGAGGTGGAATTAACTACCGAAGATCAAAATAGTTGGAGACCAAGAAAAAATCAGGCTTCAAACTTAATTGCATTTTTAAGAACAACTAATAATGAAACTCATTTATTTACCATGAATCAAGATGGTTCAAATGTTTCTCAAGTAACTTCTGCTATAGCTGTAGCTAGTTATAATTTGAACGAAATTGACTTTTCATGGTCATCAAATGGAGATAGACTTATTTATTCACATTATGATAAATTATATGTAATTAATAAAGATGGAAGTGGATTACAACAAATTTATCAAACTATTGATGGAAGTTATATAACTGAATGTGATTGGAGTAATGATGAAAGTATGATTGCTTTAAAAACAAACGACTTAACAGGTTATAATGTTTCTATTTATACTATAGATTTAGATGGAAACACGTTAACAACTGTTTTATCTGGAGTTTTGGGTGCCGCTGGAGGTTTAAATATTTCGGTAGATAATAAATTATTGATGTATACGTATGATATTTCAGAATATGAAAACTCTGATAATAGACAACTAGATACAAGAATTTTTATGTATGATTTTGATTTAGCTACTGCAACAGATATTTCAGCAGGTAAGGATAATGGAACAGTTGATTTAGACCCAAGATTCTCACCTAATGAAGCAGAAGTTATTTTTGTAAATACTTCAAATGATGGAATTTCAACAAGAACAATATATAAAATGGATATACTTGGAGAGAATGATAGGGCAAGTTTATTTGTCAATACATATATGCCAGATTGGGAATAGATAAAAATATAGCTAAAAGCCGAATGATTTTCATTCGGCTTTTTTGTTTCAGTATTTAAAAAGAAAAATTACTTTTGCATCATACAAATTATAGTAATTATGAGCTCAGAGATAAGTAAAAGATACAGTCAAAGAGGTGTTTCAGCTTCAAAAGAAGATGTGCATAATGCTATAAAAAATGTAGATAAAGGATTATTTCCAAAGGCTTTTTGTAAAATAGTACCAGATTATTTAACAAATGATGAAGAATACTGTTTAATAATGCATGCAGATGGAGCCGGAACAAAATCGTCGTTAGCTTATATGTATTGGAAAGAAACAGGAGATGTTTCTGTTTGGAAAGGTATTGCCCAAGATGCTCTAATTATGAATATTGATGACTTAATTTGTGTTGGAGCAACAGATAATATTTTATTGTCATCAACAATTGGACGAAACAAAAATTTAATTTCAGGAGATGTAATTTCTGAAATAATTAATGGTACTGAAGAACTGTTACAAGACTTAAAAGAGTTTGGAATTGGAATACATTCAACAGGAGGTGAAACTGCTGATGTTGGTGATTTAGTTAGGACAATAATTGTGGATTCTACTGTTACAGCACGTATAAAAAGAGAGAAGGTAATTGATAATGCAAACATTAAACCAGGCGATATAATTGTTGGTTTGGCTTCATTTGGACAAGCAACTTACGAAAAAGAATACAATGGAGGAATGGGATCTAACGGATTAACTTCTGCACGTCATGATGTATTTCATAAATATTTAGCTGAAAAATATCCTGAAAGCTTTGATGCAGGAGTGCCAGAAGATTTAGTGTACTCTGGTAATGTGAAGTTAACTGATGAAATTGAAAATTCTCCTATTAATGCAGGAAAACTAGTACTTTCTCCAACAAGAACTTATGCGCCTATTATTAAAGAAATTCTAAAAAAAATTACTTCAAAAGATATTCACGGAATGGTACATTGTAGTGGCGGAGCACAAACAAAAATCCTCCATTTTATAGATAATTTGCATATTATAAAAGATAAAATGTTTAAAATTCCGCCATTGTTTAAGTTAATTCAAGAGCAAAGTAAAACAGATTGGAAAGAAATGTATCAAGTGTTTAATTGTGGTCATAGAATGGAATTGTATGTCTCATCTGAAATAGCAAGTGATATTATTAAAATTTCTAATAGTTTCAATGTTGATGCGCAAATTATTGGTAGAGTAGAAGCTTCAGAAGCTACAAAATTAACTATTAAAAGCGAGTTTGGAACTTTTGTTTATTAAAAGTTATATCGTTTAAAATTCGTAAATTTGCAATCCAATTAAAAAAAGAAGATGTTAGATAAGCTAAGAATAGTAAAGCAACGTTTTGATGAAGTTTCTGATTTAATTATCCAACCAGATATTATTACAGATCAAAAACGCTATATAAGAATTAATAAAGAATATAAAGATTTAAGCGCAGTGATGAAGATTGCTAAGGAATACAAATCTTTATTGAATAATATTGAAGAAGCTAAAGAAATTATTGCTGATGGCTCTGATGAGGAAATGACAGAAATGGCTAAAATGGAATTGGAAGAAGCTACAAATCGTATTCCAAAATTAGAGGATGATATAAAATTTATGTTGATACCTAAAGATCCTGAAGATGCCAAAAATGTAATTGTTGAAATTAGAGCAGGTACAGGTGGAGATGAAGCTAGTATTTTTGCTGGTGATTTGTATAGAATGTATACTAAATATTGTTCAGAGAAAGGATGGAAAACTGAAGTTGAAGATATTAGTGAAGGAACTTCTGGAGGATTTAAAGAAATTATTTTCAGTATTACAGGTACTGATGTTTATGGAGATATGAAATTTGAATCTGGTGTGCATCGTGTACAACGCGTTCCACAAACTGAAACTCAAGGTCGTGTACATACATCAGCGGCAACAGTAATGGTATTGCCCGAAGCTGAAGAGTTTGATATAGAATTAAAACCGAGCGATATTAGAGTAGATTATTTTTGTTCTTCAGGACCTGG
>NZ_JASFZF010000071.1:0-60086 GCF_046055765.1 Lutibacter sp.
TTTGAAATAATGATGCTTTGGCTTTGGGAATCAGTCTTTTTAATATATTCTTCTCGAATGTTTGAAATTATATTAGTAAGTATATTTCTTTCTGATTTAGAAAGATGTAGCGCCTCATTGGCTTGGTATTCAAAAAAATTGTACTGACTTATCTTTTTTGCCAAAAATGACTTTTTGAGAAAATCTGGATGAAAAAAAAGCATCCATCCTTCTTCTTCATTTTTAGTCAGGGGTTTTGTAGCAGAAAAAGCTTGATGTGGTGCTGTAAAAAGTAACGTTCCATTTCCAAAATCGTAACTACTCCAACCATATTCCAAACCACAATACTCATCTTTTAAAGCAATACAATACATGTTTGTTACAACTTTTACACCTACCATTTCTTGTGGTATTTCTAAATCGAAAACATTGATTACCGTAATTAGAGAGTGCTCTGGTTTATCTAAATTTAATACCTCATGTATCTGTTCAATAGAATTTATTTTTATAATTTGTTCCATCTATAAAATTTAATTTTTACAAATATCGAAAAAAATTAAAAACACACAATCTAATTAAAGTAAAATTATTAGAACAAAAACAAACAAATATCTTTTAAGTTTTTATTAATGAAAACTGGTGCTGGAGTAATAACGTTGCAAAACAAAATTTTGAAGATATGGCATATACCTACCGTAAAGAATATGCCTTACACATTTCACAAGCTAAAAGGAAAACTACTAAACTAAAAAGACTTGAAAAAATAATTTCAAATTTAGAGCAAAATATAAAAATGCACGAACACTATAATTGCTAAACAAAAAAAGCATAAACCTTAAAGGTTTATGCTTTTATAATTCAGTTAATTTAGTAATTAATTCACTCCTATTCTCCAAACTTGCGAATTAATGACTTCAGTTGAAGCCTCCCAATCTTTTAAAGCATTGTCCCAACTACCTTCTCCATAAATCTCCTCAAAAGATTTTTTTATACCACCATCGTCTTCATCCATTTCAGACCATGTATCAAATGCCCAAACTATTGCAACATCTCTCCCATTACCTTCTGTAAATTGATTGTTATAAATATTAAAATTACCTTCTCCCTTTTTCTCATAAGCTGCCTTAACTTTTTCTAAAAATTCTTTAAATTTATAATTCTGTCCCTTTTTCACATCAACAAACCAGATATTTTCGTACTTGGGAGAATCAGATGTATCTCCACGATAAGATAATTTTTTATTATAACGCCAAAATTCATTTCTACCATATTTAGCTACTTTTGGAGAAATATTTTTATCCCAATCACTCATATGAGCATCATCATTTGGACGATTATCTAAATCTGTAAAAGTACAAGGTCCCATTATCCAAACATACCAACCAGTTTCTTTTCCAGTTATAATATTATCTAATGATGCCTTAAAAACACCCTCTTTATGATATTTTTCATTATGTGCTTTTACTGAATTTTCAAATGCTTTTTCCATACCTATTTTGGGTAGCATATAGGTGATTTCAACCATATCATATAATTCTTTTTCATCTTGTGCTGTTACAACGGATGTTGTCAACAAAATTGCAAATACTAGCATTACAATAAAACTTTTTGTTATTTTCATAATTAATAAAATTTGTTAGTTAATAGTTTAAAATATATATCAAATTATTTGATATCAAATAAATACGAGGGTAAAAATTAGGGGTAGAAATTTTTGAGGTTTTTTAAATATTTATGTAACATTTGTTACGTAATACAGCTAATATAGTAAATATTAACCACTTAACAATATTTTATAATTATTATTTCTAATTAAAATTAAAAATATACGCTTTAATTAAAATAAAATTATTAGAAAAAAAAAGCAGTACTACTTAAATTATTTAAGTAGTACTGCTTTTTAAAACAAACAAATGTCTTTTAGTTTTTGTTGATAAAAACTGGTGCTGGAATAATAACTTTATCGCTAAATAAAGTCCAAACTTTCATTCCTCCCGCTAAATTCAAAACATTAGTAATGTTATTATGTTTTAAAATTAATTGTGCAATATATGCTCTAACACCTCTTCTGCAAATTAAAATAATTGGTTTATTTTCATTCTTAATAAAATCTATATAATTTCTAATTTCATCCGTAGGGATATTAATTGCATTTGGTACTGCACCTTCCATAAATTCCTCAACAGTTCTTGTATCAATTAAAAGAAAATCAGAGGTGTTTTCACCGTTAACAATTAGTTCTAATTCTTCTGCAGAAATTTGATTAACATTGTTCTCTAATATATTTTCAGCAACAAAACTAGTAACAACAACTGGGTCCTTTGCTGGTGAGAATGGTGGTGCATATGCTAAATCTAATTGTGATAAATCGGTAATTTTTAATTTTGCATAAATTGCTGTGCTTAAAACATCAACTCTTTTATCTACACCTACTTCACCAAATAATTCTGCACCTAAGATTTCTTTAGTTTCAGGATTGAAATACAATTCTGTAAATAAATCTTTTGCATTAGGATAATAACTTGGTGTTGACCCAACAACTGTTAATACAGTTTTAAACGTTATATTATTTTCTTTTAAGTACTTGGTATTTAAACCTGTTCTTGCCAATGTGTAATTAAACACTTTTATAATTGCTGTTTTATAAGCACCCTTAAAAACAATATCTTTTCCTACTGCATTTGCTCCTGCAGCCCTTCCTGCTTTATTTGAATGTGTTCCTAATGGAAAGTAATCATACTCATTAGTTTGTAAATTTTTAATAGAAACATTATCTCCAGCTGCATACACATCTTTTAAGGATGTTTCCATACGTTCATTCACAATCAGCGCACCATTTTTGGTGTGTTTCGCTCCATTTTGAATTAGTAAATCTGTATTTGGTTTTATACCGACACTTACAATTACAAAATCGGTTTTAAGAACTTCTTTTCCTTCAATTTTAACGCCTGTTATTTTGCCAATTTCATCTAATTCAAATTCTTTTACAAAACTTGAAGTAAACACCTTAATTCCTTCACTTTTTAAAATTGTTTCAGCAAAGTTGCTAAATTTTTGCTGCCACATTGTTAAAATTTGATTATCACCTTCAATTAAGGTTACCTCTTTACCTGCTTTACGTAAATTTTCAGCAACTTCAACACCAATTAACCCAGCACCAATTATTGTAATATATTTTGAAGAAGTTGCTAAACCTTCTTTCATAATTTTATCAAAATCTATCATTGATCTACACGTTGACCAATTTGTAGCACTATTTATATTTTTAATTGGAGGTACTATTGATGTTGCTCCAGTTGCAAACACCAACTTATCATAACTATAATCGCTGTGCTTTGAATACACAATTTTTTTATCTGTATTAATGTTTATTATTTCTTCATTTATTTTAACATCAATATTAAATCTGTCTTTCATTAGCGCTTCATCAACTACAATTAAATCATTACGATTTTCTATTACCCCAGAAAAAGCATAAGGCATTCCACAAGTTGCATAACTAATATTTGCTCCTTTTTCAAATAGTAATATTTCAGCATTTTCATCTTCTCTTCTTGCTTTTGCAGCTGCTGAAGGACCAGCAGATAAACCTCCTATTATTATAATTCTTCTCATTTAGTTTTCTTAAATTTCATGCAAATTTTCAATAATTTTATGAGATACTCTGTAATTAATATTACTATAACGTTTTTTTAAATCCTTTCGTAATTTAACCATGAATATTTCATATTATAAAATTTAATTATTATTAAAAATGATTTTATTCATTTAAAAACAATTCAGTACATTTTAGTATATTTGCATTTCTAAAAAACGAAGCAAAATTCTATGTTTGATAATTTAAGTGACAAATTAGATAAAGCCTTTCACGTATTGAAAGGACACGGGAAAATTACCGAAGTAAATGTAGCCGAAACGTTAAAAGAAGTACGTAGAGCTCTTTTAGATGCCGATGTTAACTTTAAAATTGCAAAAACCTTTACTACTACTGTTAAGGAAAAAGCATTAGGACAAAACGTATTAACTACGTTAAATCCTGGGCAATTAATGGTAAAACTTGTAAAAGATGAACTAACAAGTTTAATGGGAGGAGAAACTGTTGGAATAAATCTTTCAGGAACACCAACTATTATATTAATGTCTGGTTTACAAGGTTCAGGTAAAACAACTTTTTCTGGTAAGCTTGCTAATTACTTAAAAACAAAAAAAGCAAAACATGTTTTATTAGTTGGTTGTGATGTATATCGTCCGGCCGCAATAAATCAATTACAAATTGTTGGAGAACAAATTGGTGTTGAAGTTTATGCCGAAGTTGGGAATCAAAACCCCGTTGAAATTTCACAAAACGCAATAAAACATGCAAACGCAACCGGTAAAAATGTTGTAATTATTGATACCGCTGGTCGTTTAGCTGTAGATGAGCAAATGATGACCGAAATTTCTAATATTCACAAAGCTGTAAATCCACAAGAAACACTCTTTGTTGTAGATGCAATGACTGGGCAAGATGCAGTAAATACAGCCAAAGCATTTAATGATATTTTAAATTTTGAAGGTGTTGTTCTTACAAAGTTAGACGGTGATACGCGTGGTGGAGCAGCACTATCAATTAAATCGGTTGTAGATAAACCAATTAAATTTATTGGTACTGGTGAAAAAATGGAAGCAATAGATGTTTTCCATCCAGATCGTATGGCTGAACGTATTTTAGGAATGGGTGATGTTGTATCGTTAGTTGAACGTGCTCAAGAACAATACGATGAAGAAGAAGCTCGTAAAATTCAGAAGAAAATTGCGAAAAATCAATTTGGTTTTGATGATTTCTTGAAACAAATTCAGCAAATCAAAAAAATGGGGAATATGAAAGATTTAATGGGAATGATTCCTGGTGCTGGAAAAATGATGAAAGATGTGGATGTTGATGATGATGCCTTTAAAGGAATTGAAGCTATTATTCATTCTATGACTCTTTTAGAAAGAACAGAACCAAAAACTATAAATGCTAGTAGAAAAAAGAGAATTGCAAAGGGAAGTGGAACAAGTATACAAGAAGTAAATCAATTGTTAAAACAATTTACTCAAATGAGTAAAATGATGAAAATGATGCAAGGTGGCGGTGGTCGCCAAATGATGCAAATGATGAAAGGAATGGGAAAATAACTAATTAGTTAACAGTTTTCAATTACAGTTGGCAATCTGTAAAAATTATAATTTTAAAAAAATTAAACTATGAGTTTCAAGAAGTTGGAAAATTAATTAATTTTATAATTAATAATCCTAAAAATTTGGAGTAAAAAAACTGTAAACTGTAAACTGTAACTGACAAAACTGGAAACTAATTTATTATGATACTACTAGACGGAAAAAAAACAGCTACAGCTTTAAAAATAGAAATTGCTGAATCAGTAAAGCAACTAAAAGTACAAGGTAAAAAAACACCTCATTTAGCAGCTATTTTAGTAGGAACAGATGGCGCAAGTATGACTTATGTTAATGCTAAAGTAAAAGCTTGTGAATTAGTTGGATTTAATTCAACTTTAATTGATCTTCCTGAAGAAACCACTGAAGAAAAATTATTGCAAGAAATTGAAAAATTAAATAACAATAGTGATATTGATGGATTTATAATTCAATTACCATTACCAAAACATATTGATGAACAAAAAGTATTAAATGCTGTAAACCCTGATAAAGATGTTGATGGGTTTCATCCAACAAATGTTGGAAGAATGGCTTTAGATATGCCTTGTTTTTTACCTGCAACACCTTTCGGAATTTTAGAATTATTAGAACGATACAATGTTGTAACTTCTGGAAAACACGTTATTGTTATTGGAAGAAGTCATATTGTTGGGCGCCCAATAAGTATATTAATGAGTCAGAAACGTAAAGCGGGTAATGCAACAGTAACTGTAGTGCATAGTAGAACTAAAAATATAAAAGAGTTAACCCTACAAGCTGATATTATTATTGCCGCATTAGGTATTCCTGAATTTTTAACTGGAGATATGG
Source organism: Lutibacter sp. (assembly GCF_046055765.1). Classification (GTDB taxonomy): domain Bacteria; phylum Bacteroidota; class Bacteroidia; order Flavobacteriales; family Flavobacteriaceae; genus Lutibacter. The sequence continues at coordinate 5,992 of NZ_JASFZF010000071.1, forward strand.
TAAAAGATGGAGTTACAATAATTGATGTTGGAATTACTAGAGTTAAAGATGCCTCTAAAAAAAGAGGATATCGATTGGCTGGAGATGTTCACTTTGAAAGTGTAGCACCCAAATCTGCATTTATAACACCTGTCCCTGGTGGCGTAGGACCAATGACTATTGCAATGTTAATAAAAAATACATTGTTAGCTTGTGAACGAAAATAATTATATTTTTATAGTATATTAGTATTTTAATACTTTTCATTTGACCGAATCTATATTCTTAAAAAGTAACCAAGATTTTATAATGTTTGGCAATCAACATTGGGTTGCCTTACTTTTTTTTATCTTTTTTGGTTATTTTTTAATAAAATGGGCGAAAAAATTAACAAACGAAAAACAATATATAGTTAGTAACGTTTTTGCCATTTCACTTTCTTTAACAGTAATTGTTTGGACATTCTTAAAAATCTATACTAGAGGGTTTGATATAAAAGAAGACTTACCTTTACACCTCTGTAATTTTGTAGCTTTATTATTACCTATTTTTACTTTAAGCAAAAAGAAAATTTATTTTGATATCTTATTCTTTTGGATTTTAGCTGGTACAACTCATTCAATAATAACACCTGATTTAAAAAATGGGTTTCCAAATTTCATCTTCTTTAAATATTGGTATGTACATGCCGGATTAATTATTTTTGTTTTGTATGTTACACTTGTACTTAAATTAAAACCTAGCTTAAAAAGTGTTATTCAATCATTTATAGCATTACAAATATATGCCTTACTAATGTTTATTTTAAATAACTTTATAAATTCAAATTACTTTTACACTAATTCTAAACCTAATGGTACAACTGCCTTAGATTATTTGGGTGAATGGCCTTATTATATTATAACTATAGAACTTATTTTAATACCCTATTTTTTAATTATATATTTCCCCTTCTACTTAACAAGAAAAAAAGTTTAATACGCTATTTTACAAATAATTGATTCATATCTTTGAATGCTTTGCAAATTTTTGAAAAGCACTTCACTCTAGCGCAACACCATAATGAGGTACAAGAATATTTTTACCATCAACCATATTTGTGTGTAATTTATCACTAATGATGTCCAAACAAATTAAAATCTATTCAATGTTCCCTATTTCTACCTTCTGTACAGTTAAATACATCACTATAAAACTTTCTGCATTCCATTAAATTATAAACTGGAAGGTTATGTGAAATGATTGAATTGTGCTTATTCCTCCCTATTTACCAAACCAACTGAAAATGCAGGTAAACAAACTGCTAAGTATTCACATTCAACATCAAACGGATTTGAATATTGAATTCTGGCTCCTTTATCTATTTTAATAGATTGTCCAGCTTCCAAAACAATAATTTCACCATCTATAATTAGTTGTTTTTTCCCTCTAATTACGTATGTATATTCATCAAATTCTGGATTTTGAAAAGGTTCACTCCAACCTGAAGGTGCAATCATATGCGCTAAGCTTAATTCTCCATTTTGTGTTGTATGTCCAAAATGTTCTTCTATTAATTTACCATCTGTAGTAGGAATTACAAATGGTGATTTCTGTATTTTATATTTCTTCATAATTCAAATTTATAAATTATTAATTCATCTACAACTAGAATGAAACTCAATCAAAATTTAATAAATATATAAACAATAATGGCAAATGAATTTTACAATTTTTTAGCGTTTTTCACTTTTTGTTTTGTTAAAGCTAAAGCAATTACTTCCTTCATTTCTGAAACATAATTAAATTTTAAACCTTTTAAATAAGATTGCTTAATTTCTTCAATATCTTTTCTATTTTCTTCAGAAAGAATTAGTTCTTTAATGTTAGCTCGTTTTGCTGCTAATATTTTTTCCTTAATTCCACCAACTGGCAATACTTTACCACGTAATGTAATTTCACCCGTCATAGCTAATTTAGATTTCACTTTACGTTGTGTAAATACTGAAACCAAAGAAGTTAACATTGTAATACCTGCGCTTGGACCATCTTTTGGTGTTGCTCCTTCAGGTACATGAATATGTACTTTGTATTCATCTAACCATTTACTATCAATTCCAAAATCACTTGCATTAGCTCTAATATATTCCATAGCAATTGTGGCAGATTCTTTCATTACTTTTCCTAAATTACCAGTAATTGTAAGTCCTTTTCCTTTTGAAATAATAGATTCAATAAATAAAATATCACCTCCAACACTTGTCCAAGCTAAGCCTGTAACCACACCAGCAACATCATTACTTTCATATTTATCGCGTTCCAAATGTGATGGCCCTAATACTTTTTCAATAGTTTCAATAGAAATTTTAGTTTCATATTCTTCTTCCATAGCAATTGATTTTGCTCCATAACGAACCATTTTTGCAATTTGCTTTTCTAAACCTCTAACTCCAGATTCACGCGTATAAGCAACTACAATTTTTTCTAATTGTTTTTTCCCTATTTGAAGATGCTCATTAGTTAAACCGTGCTCTTTTAATTGTTTTGGTAACAGGTGACGTTTAGCTATTTCAACTTTTTCTTCAACGGTATAACCTGAAACATTTATAATTTCCATTCTATCTCTCAATGCCCAAGGAATAGTTGATAAACTATTTGCTGTAGCTATAAACAGCACCTTAGAAAGGTCGTAATCTTTTTCTAAATAATTATCATAAAAAGCTGTATTTTGCTCAGGATCAAGAACTTCCAACATTGCTGAAGAAGGATCTCCATTATGACTTGATGACGCTAACTTATCAATTTCATCTAATACAAAAACCGGATTTGAAGTTCCTGCTTTTTTAATGTCTTTAATAATTCTACCTGGCATTGCACCAATATATGTTTTTCTATGTCCACGTATTTCAGCTTCATCACGAATACCACCTAAAGACATACGCACATATTTTCTTCCCAATGCTTCAGCAATAGATTTTCCTAATGAAGTTTTACCAACACCTGGAGGACCATACAAGCAAATGATTGGCGATTTCATATCACCTTTCAATTTTAATACAGCCAAATGTTCAATAATGCGTTCTTTTACTTTTTCTAATCCGAAGTGATCTCTGTCTAATATTTTTTGAGCGCGTTTTAAATCAAATTGATCTTCTGAATATTCGTTCCAAGGTAATTCCAACAACAAATCTAAATAATTACGTTGTACAGAATATTCTGCAACTTGTGGATTCATTCTTTGTAAACGACCTAATTCTTTATCAAATGTCTCTTGAATATCTTTATTCCACTTTTTAGACTTAGATTTTTCACGCATTTCTTCCAATTCCTCATCATACGAAACTCCACCTAATTCTTCTTGAATGGTTTTTAATTGCTGATGTAAATAATATTCACGTTGTTGCTGATCCATATCAGAACGTGTTTTGGATTGAATATCACTACGTAATTCTAAACGCTGTAATTCAACATCCATCTTTTTTAACGTTAATAATGCTCTCTCTTTTAAATTTTCTGTTTCCAGTAATTCTTGTTTTTCTTCTACTTTTAAATTCATATTTGAAGAAACAAAATTGATTAAAAATGGTTTACTTTCAATATTTTTAATAGCAAAAGAAGCTTCCGTTGGTAGGTTTGGATTTTCCTTAATAATGCGAACAGCCATTTCCTTAATTGAATCTATAATAGCTTCAAATTCTGGCTCATTTTCTTCCGATCTATCCTCAGCTCTAGGCTTTGTAGTAGCCTGAATATAAGGTTTTTCCTGCACAAAACTATCTACTTCAAATCTTTTTTTACCTTGTATAATTACAGTAATATTACCATCGGGCATTTTTAACATTCGTAAAATTCGTGCAACAGTACCAACTTTATGTATATCATTTACCGTTGGATCTTCTATAGCTTCATTCTTTTGGGCTACAACACCAATTATTTTGTTTCCTTTATTTGCTTCTTTAATTAATTGGATTGATTTATCACGACCAGCTGTTATTGGAATTACAACACCTGGAAATAATACGGTATTTCTCAAAGGTAATATTGGTAAAACCTCTGGAACGTCTTCTTTATTAATTTCTTCTTCATCTTCAGGAGTCATTAAAGGAATCAAATCAGCATCTTCATCTAAAATGTTCTGCAATGACATATTGTCTAAATTTAAAAATTTTGAATTGCTCATAGTCTGTATAGGGACATTTTGTCATTAATAATTTCTACCTAAAAGAAATTATATTTACAAAATTAATTTATTTTTCTGATTATCAATATTTTATAAGTATAATAAATATACTATTACCTAATAAATTTCAATTGTTATGCCAAATAAGTGATTACATAACACTATTTTTTTACTAATTTTAAATAAAACTGTAACAGTTTATAAATAGTCATGTCTTTTTAATAGAAATTAGTTTTTGAAAACAGAAAGTCAGCATAATAACCAACTTGTAGAGCATTGTAAAAGTGGAGATAAAACTGCTCAGTTTACAATTTACAAACAGTACTATAAAGCCATGTTTAACACCGCTTTTAGAATTGTGAACGATCGTTTTGAAGCTGAAGATATTATGCAAGAATCATTTTTAGCTGCTTTTACAAAATTAAATTCGTTTAGTGGTGATGTAACTTTTGGTGCTTGGCTAAAAAGAATAGTTATTAATAACAGTTTAACTGCTTTAAAAAAGAATAATAAATTTAATACTGTTCCTCTTGAAAAGGCAGATATTAGAAATATTATTGAAGATAAACAAGATTATAGCTTTTTAAAAGTAAGTGACATTTTGAAGAAAGTATCGCAGCTTAAAAATAATTATAAAGTAGCACTAACACTTAATTTAATTGAAGGCTATGATTATGAAGAAATTGCTCAAATAATGGATATTAGTTATGAAAATAGCAGAACAACAGTATCTAGAGCCAAAAATAAATTAAGACAACTTTTATCTACATAAAATGAAAGATAATTTAGAACATAAATTTAAAGCGTTAGAAAATCAGTTTGATTTAGAAGAACCAACCATTGGCCATTTTAATAGGTTTGAAGCAAAATTGAATAGGGCCAAACCAAATCGAAAACAATCTAACTTAATTACTTATATCTCTATTGCAGCTTCAATTGTATTGCTTTTTGGAGTTTGGATTGGAAATTCTTTTTCAAATCAAGGAATGGAATTAGCTGGTATTTCTTCTGAAATGGAAGAAACACAAAATTATTTTTTAACAACTATTGAATATGAACTTGAATCTATTGAAAGTGAAAGAAATAGCGATACAAAACAACTAATTAATGATGCATTAAACCAATTAAAAAAACTTGAAACACAATATGTTACACTTACTTTAGAGCTCAAAGAAAGTACTAAGGATAAACGAATCATTTACGCAATGATTTCCAATTTTCAACAACGAATTGATGTACTTCAAAATTTATTATTTCAAATTGATTCAATAAAACAATTAAAAATACAAAACAATGAAAAATATGTATAAAATTTTACTCGCACTTTTACTTATTCCATTAGCTATAAACGCTAATAATAAGGATGGAAAATATACCAAAAACAAAGTTATTAAAAAAGAGTTTTCTGTACACAAAGATGCTACACTATTGGTTTCTAATAAATATGGAAATATTGATATCATTACTTGGAATAAGGCTAAAATTAACATTGTAGTAAGTATAACTACCAACGGTGATGATGAAGACAAAGTACAAAAACGCTTAGAACAAATTGATGTTGAATTTGATGCTAATTTAAGTAACGTTTCTGCAAAAACAATTATTGAAAGAAATTTGAATTCTTGGAGTTTGTGGGGGAAAAAAAATAATGTTAGAATAGAAATTCATTATCAAATAAAAATGCCCGTTACAAATAATGTCAATTTAAGTAATGATTATGGAGCTATAAGTTTAGATAAACTGGAAGGAAGTTCTAAAATTAATTGCGACTATGGAAAAATAAATATTGGAGAATTATTAAATACTAACAATACTATTAATATTGACTATACCAATAAATCTACCATTGATTTTATGAAAGGTGGCCACATTAATGCTGATTACTCTACTTTAAATATAGAAAAAGCTGGAAAAACGAAATTAAATGCCGATTATTCTCATATCTCTTTTGGAGTTTTAGAAAGTTTAGATTACAACTGTGATTACGGAGATTTAAAAATTGAAGCATGTGGAAATTTAAGTGGAAATAGTGACTATATGCAAACTTCAATTAATAAGTTAAAAGGTGCTGGAAATATTGGATCAGATTATGGTTCAATAAAAATTAACGAATTAGGTGCCAATTTTAAAACATTAGATATAAAATCATCTTATACTCAAATAAAATTAGGCATAAATTCAAACATATCTTTTAACCTAACTGCTTCTTTAAACTATAGTGGTTTTAAAGCTAAAGATGGATTTACATTCAATAAAGAAATTAAAAAAACAACTTCAAAGTACTATGAAGGTTATTTTAATTCAGCTAATTCAGCTAATAATATTACTATAAAATCTAGCTACGGAAACGTTTCATTTACGAACAATTAATTAAAAAATTATGAAAACAGTTACAAGTATTTTAGTATTCTTAATAATAACTGCTACTCTAAATGCACAAGTATTTACAAAAAAAATTAAAGGAAATGGAGATTTTAAAATTGAATCAAGAACTGTTTCAAATTTTGATAAAATTAGTGTAGCTGGCTCCTTTGATGTACAACTTATTAAAGGAAATGAAGGTGAAATTGTAATTAAAGCCGATAAAAATTTATTGGAATACATTGTTACTGAAGTTGATGGTAATAAGTTAAAAATTAAAACAAAAAAAGGGTTTCAAATAAAAGCTTCTAAAACAATTAAGATCACAGTTTCATTTAGCTCAATTGACGCAGTGTCAATAGCTGGCTCTGGCACTGTTTTTTCAGAAGAAAATATAAACTCTGATAATTTAAAATTAAGTTTGGCAGGTTCAGGAAATTTAAATTTAAAAGTTTCATCAACTAGTTTAAAAACAAGTATTGCTGGTTCTGGAAATATTACATTAACTGGAAAAACGAACATTTTTAAAGCAAGTATAGCTGGTTCTGGAAATATTAATGCTTACGAATTAAAAGCCAATGTGATAAAAGTAAGCATTACTGGTTCAGGTAACGCTAAAGTAAATGCAATCAATGAAATAGGTGCTATAACAACCGGTTCGGGAAATATCTATTATAAAGGAAATCCTAAAATTGAAAAAGCAAAATCTATTGGATCTGGAGCAATCAAAAATAAAAATTAGATGAAACTACAATTATAAAAAAATCCCATTATAATTAATGGGATTTTTTTATTTAGAAATGTCTATATTTTTTAGTTATTTCAAAAACGTGTTCTAATATGCGTTGTTCTTTTTCATCAAAAACCTCATTTTTTCGTTTCATTACAAGGTTTGCTGTCTCTTTTGCTTTATTTATTTGGTAAGTAGTAAATCCTGCAGCTCCTCCCCAACTAAAAGATGGAATAAAATTTCGTGGAAAATTACTTCCGTAAATATTTGAACTTACACCTATAACCGTTCCCGTATTAAACATGGTGTTTATTGCAGTTTTAGAATGATCTCCCATTATTAACCCACAAAATTGCAGACCTGTTTTATCAAAACCTTCTTTCTCATAATTCCATAATCTTACCTGAGCATAATTATTCTTTAAATTTGAGTTATTTGTATCTGCGCCAATATTACACCATTCTCCTATCACTGCATTTCCTAAATAACCTTCATGCCCTTTACTAGAATTACCAAATAAAATAACATTATTTACTTCTCCTCCAATTTTACATTTTGGACCTAAGCTTGTAGCTCCATACACTTTTGTACCCATTTTCACTACTGAGTGCTGTCCCATAGCAAATGGTCCACGAATTAAACTCCCTTCCATTATTAACGTATCTCTACCAATATAAATTGGCCCAGTACTAGCATTTAATACTGAAAATAAAATCTCTGCACCTTCTTCTATAAATATATTTTCTTTATTTAAAAATTGAACTCCTTTAGGGATTGGCTGTGATTTTCTTCCTTCAGTTATTAACTCAAAATCGTCACTAATTGCCTGATCATTTAACGAAAATATATCCCACGTATTTTTAATTTGAAGTACATCATATACAAATTCTTTTTGCTCATAAATATCAAAATTCACCTCATCTTGAGTTTCATTTGTAAAAAAAGCAATTACTTCATCATTTTTAAAAATAGCTTGATTTTCTTTTAAGCATTTTACTTCTTCTATTAATGCTTTAGTTGGTAAGAATGATGCATTTATCATCACATTCTGCTCCATTTCAACCATTGGATATTTATCTTCTAAATACTCTTCAGTTAAAGTTGTTGTAGTAAAACCTAAATATTTTTCCCATTTTTCACGAATTGTAAGAATTCCAATTCTTATATCGGCAACAGGCTTTGTATAAGTTAATGGTAAAAGTGCATTTCTAACTGTACCATCAAATAAAATATAATTCATTTCAAAAGTAATTTAAGCAAATGTACAGCAAGTTTTTTCTATCTCAAACTTTTAAAAAGGTGTTTTATAGTAAGTTCTTTTTTCTTAAATAAGTATCAATATTATCTGCCGTATCAAAACATGCACTTACCGAATTAATTTCTGAACAATAGCGTGAATCTATTGATTCTCCTTTACATCCTATAGCTCCCATATCAATTGATTTAAAATTTGCATCAATTATAACACATTTATTATATAAACTTGCAATAGTTTCGTTTGAATCTATTTTAACTTCATTTTTGGTTAAATAACCTTTTAAAAAATTTTCTATAGCAAATTGTGAATTTTTACATACTGAATAACTTACAAAATCCTCTGCAGGCTTAAACAACTCTTCTTTTGCTAGTTTCAATTTTTTTTCTGCTTCATTTAAAAAAGCATCTGATCTTAATGACATCTTCTTTAATTTTTAGTTATATTTTTTACTACATTTAATGTAAATGCTATATAATGTTTTGCTTTACAATGATACTTAAAAGTATAAAAAAAGTGCCAAGTATTCTAAACTTGGCACTTCAAAAATTAATATAATTTATAAATTTTTATAAAGTTCTAAGCGTTCCCATTGTGTTTCCACATTTTCTTGGGCTTTATCTAACAACTCTTTTGCTTTTTCTGGATTATCTTTTACAACTCTTGTAAAACGAGATTCGCTATACATAAAGTCACTTAAAGGTGCAGAAGGTTGTTTAGAATCTAATTTAAATTTCTTTCCTTTTACTTCCATCGGATTGAATCTAAATAATGGCCAGTAACCAGTTTCAACAGCTTTTGCTTGATGATCTGCTCCGTATCTTAAATCGTACCCGTGATCACCACAATGTGAATAAGCAATAATTATTGAAGTTCCTGGATAAGCTTCTGCTTCTTGAATTGCTTTTAAAGATTGATTATCCTTTGCTCCCATTGCAATTTGAGCTACATAAACATTACCATATGATACTGCTTGTAAGCTTAAGCTTTTCTTTGGAGTTATTTTACCTCCAATTGAAAATTTAGCACTTGCACCCATTTGAGTAGCTTTTGATGCTTGACCTCCAGTATTTGAATATATTTCAGTATCCATCACTAAAATATTTACATTTTCACCAGATGCCAATACATGGTCTAATCCTCCAAATCCTATATCATAAGCCCAACCATCTCCACCAAATATCCAAACCGATTTTTTACGTAAGTATTCAGAAAGGTCTCTAAGGTTTTTAGCTTCTTTAGTTTCTAAAGTATCTAAAATATCGTTTAATTTTTCAATTTGTTGTAATTTCAACTTTTTTTGAGTTTCATTTTCTTCAACATTTTCAACAATTTCATTAACTAAATCACTTCCAATTTGATCTTTTAATGATTTTAATAAATCAAAAGCAATATCTTGTTTTTTAGTTAATGCCAAACGCATACCTAAACCAAATTCGGCATTATCTTCAAATAATGAATTTGCCCAAGCTGGCCCACGACCTGCACTGTTTTTAGTGTATGGTGTTGTTGGTAAGTTTCCCCCATAAATAGAAGAACATCCTGTTGCATTGGCAATCATCATGCTATCTCCATACAATTGAGTAACTAATTTTATATAAGGTGTTTCTCCACAACCAGGACAAGCTCCTGAAAACTCAAATAATGGTTCTAAAAATTGTGATCCTTTAACGTTATTAATTGCTAACTGTGTTCTATCATAATTAGGTAAATCAATAAAGTAATCCCAATTTTTATTTTCTACTTTGTCAACGTCTATTTTTTTAGACATGTTAATTGCAAATACTCCTTCTACTTCTTTACTTTCAGCAGGACAAACTTCAACACACAAATCACATCCTGTACAATCTTCTGGTGAAACTTGTAACACATAACTTTCTACTTTGCTATCAAATGGTCTCCCTTTAGCTGGAACATGTTTTAATCCATCAGGTGCTTCAGCCAATAAATCGTTTGACACCACTTTTGCTCTAATGGCAGCATGTGGACAAATACTTACACATTTATTACATTGAGTACATAAATTAGCATCATCCCAAGTTGGAATAAAGTCTGCTATTCCTCGTTTTTCAAATTTTGTACTTCCCGTTGGAAAAGTTCCATCAGGAGTAAATGCACTAACTGCTAACGTATCGCCTTTACCTGCTAAAATAGTTCCTAAAATTTCTTTAATAAACTCATCTGCACCTTCACGCATCATTGGTTGTAAACCATCTGTATTTGTAGTGTGACGAGGATATTCAACCTTCTCTAAGTTTTCTAAAGATTTATCTACTGCATTAAAGTTCATATTAACCACTTTTTCTCCTTTGTGAGAATAAGATTTAACAATGGCAGCTTTAATTTTTTTGATAGCTTCATCTTTAGGTAATACTCCTGAAATTGCAAAGAAACAAGTTTGTAAAACGGTATTTGTACGTTTTCCTAATTTTACATCTTGAGCAACTTTTGAAGCATCAACTACATAAAATTCAATATTATTATCAATTATTCTTTGTTGAAGAATACTTGGAAGCTCTGTCCAAACTTTATATTTTGAATAAGGTGAATTTAGTAAGAAAGTACCTCCTTCTTTAATATTTTCTAAAACATCATATTTTTGTATAAAGTTAAATTGATGAACCGCTATAAAATTAGCTTTATCTACTAAATAGGAAGCCGTAATTGGATCTGGTCCAAATCGTAAATGTGAAATGGTTTGAGCTCCTGCTTTTTTAGAATCATATACAAAATATCCTTGTACGTAATTATCGGTTGTTTCTCCAATAATTTTAATAGAGTTTTTATTTGCACCAACAGTACCATCAGAACCTAAACCATAAAACATACAATTCACTGTATTTTTAGTAGTTTTAAAATTAAGATCGTAAGTTAAACTTGTATGTGTTACATCATCATTAATACCAATTGTAAAATGGTTTTTAGGTGATTTTTTATCTAATTCATCATAAATACCTTTAACCATTGCAGGTGTAAATTCTTTAGATGATAATCCATAACGACCACCAATAATAGTTGGTAGTGCATCACCTATTTCAACAAATGCATTTACAACATCTAAATATAATGGTTCTCCAATACTTCCTGGTTCTTTTGTTCTATCTAAAACAGCTACTTTTTTAACGGTTTTAGGTAATTCTTTAATAAAATGATCAATTGAGAATGGACGGTATAAACGAACATATAATGCTCCTACTTTTTCACCATTAGCAACCATGGTTTCCACTGCTTCACCAACAGCACCTTCACCTGAACCCATAATAATAATAACACGTTCAGCTTCTGGGTGACCAACATAATTAAATAAGTCGTATTTTCTTCCAGTTAATTTATAAAATTCATCCATAGTTTCTTGAACTATTTCAGGAACTTTTTGATAATATAAATTAGATGCTTCACTTGCTTGGAAAAATACATCAGGGTTTTGAGATGAACCTCTAAGCACTGGATTATCTGGATCTAAGGAGCGTTTTCTATGTTCTAAAACTTCTTTTTCCGGCATCATAGCTTTTATTACTTCATCGGGAATTGCATCCATTTTAGTAATTTCATGAGAGGTTCTAAATCCATCAAAAATATTCAAAAATGGTATTCTACTTTTAAAAGTTGCAACTTGAGATATTAATGCAAAATCATGCGCTTCTTGTCCAGTTCCTCCAAATAACATGGAAAAACCAGTTGCTCTTGTTGCCATTACATCTGAATGGTCACCAAAAATTGATAATGCGTGTGTTGCTATAGTACGAGCTGCCACGTGAATAACCGACGGTAATAATTCACCCGCCATTTTATACATATTTGGAATCATTAATAACAAACCTTGAGAAGCTGTAAATGTAGTAGTTACTGCTCCACCTTGTAAAGAACCATGAACAGCACCAGAAGCTCCACCTTCACTTTGCATTTCAATAATTCTAGGTACATTACCCCAAATATTATTTAGTCCTTTCGCACTATACACTTCAGCGTGTTCTCCCATCGGTGAGGCAGGCGTAATTGGATAAATTGCACAAACTTCGTTTGTTTTGTGAGCTATAATTGCTACAGCTTCGTTAGCATCACAAATTAATTTTAATTTCTCTTCTTTCATTTTTTCCTTATTTTAATAAAATATGAACTTAAATTGTATTAAATTTAATTCAATAAATTATAGTTTTATTATGAATTTTTGCTCTGTAAAAGTAGAGTAAGCCATAAGGAATTACAATGATATATATCAGCTAATTTTTTGCTAATTATTATTTATAATAAGTGTAACGTACTGATCTACAGTTTTTTAATAGAAATATGATAATTGTTAGGTTTTAAAAATTACTTAAAAAACTCTAGATAGATTGAACCCAAAAAAGAAATTTCCATCGCCCCAATCACCCGATGCATTGGTTATAAAACCTGAATCATACATAGTTTGAGCATTTGAAAAAATTAATTGAAAAATATGTCCTCCAGTTTCAATATCAACACCAATAGATAATGGATTGTTATACAAGCTGTTTTTTGCTCTGTTTAGATGATTCACATAATCTAAACTTAAACTTATAAAGTTACTAATTTTATAACGTAGACCACCTCCTAATGCATATTGAGTATTATCTTGAATTATATTTTCTACATAATTTTCATGTATTATAATAGGTACAATCTGAATCGAAAAATAGTCATTTACTTTTCTTGAAATTAATAACTCTGAAATATAAGCTAACCTGTGTTTAAATTCAAAATTTAAGTAATTACTGCTTTCTATCTGTGAATTTATTGCTAAGCCATTAAAACCAACAATTGTAAATGGAAAGCTATTTTCTTGTTGATTTATTATTTTATATTTAATTGTAAAATCGTACGTTTTATTAAATGAGCTTCTAGATACCCCAACATTAAGATTATCTGTTAGACCAAAAATAAAACTAAACCGAATTGAAGATTGATCTAAACCAAATAATTGTTTAATCCCTCCTTTAACGGATCCAAATCGATGTGCTATTACAAAATAAAAATCTTTTTTCGCAACCAATTTGGTCGATTCCAGATTTACAATTTTTAATCCTTTAAACACTGAAATTATTGAACTATCCACTTTTACTTGGTCATCTAATTCTTTCAATAAATCTTCTTGGGCAATTATTTTTAAACTGCTTAACAATAATAACACTAAAAATAGGTAGTTTTTCATATATAATATTTATTAAATAATTGAAATTTATATTTTAAACTTGATTTACTACATTTTAATAAACTTATGAATTCCAAATTTATTTTTTAAGACAATTCTAAACATATATACTCCAGAATTCAAATTACTTACATCAATTTCATTAACATTAGTTGAAATGCTCGAATTTGATAAATACCTGCCATAAATATCATATATCTCAACTTTAGCATTTGAATAATTTACAGGTAATTCTATTTTTAAAAAATCTTTTACAGGATTTGGATAAATTTTAAGCGACGATAAAAATTCATCTTCAACACTAAAAGTATGATGCAACAATTGTATCTTCAAAATCGTCAATCATACCCACAAAAATTTAAGCATTTACAATTATAACATTGCTAATCATAAAAAAGATAATTGACATAACAAGTAATTTATTTTTCATATTTAGTTTATTTTAGTTGTTTTTATTTTAGAATTATACATTGGTCAATCTTTACTATTTCCAACAATTCATCATAACCAATACATCTTCCCTTAATAGTAATTTCATCTCCAACTTTTATAGAATTAGAGTGATTTTCAATTAGATAACTCATTAATTTATTATTCAATTCAATTTTTATTGAATCTATACTTGTTATATTTCCTGAAATAATTATCACTTTATCTAAATATTTATTATTTGCTACTATTATATTTGTTTGAAATTCATTAAAAATCTGTTCAGTAGTTATGATAAATATTGCTTCTTCATTTTGAATATTCCTATGATTTTTATAAATATATGAATAACCTAAACTTACAATTAAACCAACTACCGCTAGGTAAATAAAGTGTTTTTTATTTAAGATATTCATAATAAAAAGTAATTATATTAACTTATTTGTCGTTTTATTAACAATAAGTTTACATAACATAAGATATTTTAACATTTTTATTGTAATTAATTATAATAAATTACGACATTAAAATATAACTACTAATTTTAAAACATCTTATTATGAAAAAAATTTATTCAATTTTAACGTTGCTTTTAGTATTATTTATTTTTAGCTGTTCAAATAGCAGTAATGACGATTTAATAATTACCCCACCAAATAACAATAATGATGTCACCTACACTAATAATGTAAAATCTATAATAGATAATAATTGTTTGAATTGTCATACAAATCCACCTCAAAATGGCGCTCCAATGCCATTAACAACTTATGATAATGTAAAAGAGGCTATTCAAAATAGAGGTTTGATAGGTAAAATTGAAAGTGGTGCAATGCCTAAAAATGGTACACCGCTAAGTTCTGCTCAAGTACAAACCGTAAAAGATTGGCAAACAGGTGGATTCATTCAATAAAAAAATAAAATTGATTGCTTTAGTTTTATTATTAGTTATTGGTAAAACTAAAGCTCAAAATAAATATTTTACAGTTAATGGTACAATAAATTTTGAAGCTTCAGTACCTTCATTTGAAGAAGTAAAAGCAAAAAATACAACAGTTTCTGCTATTTTTAATATTTCAACTGGAGAAATAGCTTCTTTAGCTTTAGTTAAAGCTTTTAGATTTAAAGTAGCTTTAATGGAAGAGCATTTTAATGAAAGTTATGCGCATTCAAAAAAATTTCCAAAAGCAACTTTTAGTGGTAAAATTGAAAACTTTGATAAAACAATGTTAAATAAAAATACTTTACCTTTTAAAGCTAATGGAATACTTTATTTTCATGGTAAATCCGTTTTAATAAAACCTATTGTTTATATTTCAAAATATAATAACACTATTCATTTAACAAGTAAATTTAACGTTAATCCTGAAGATTTTAACATTAAACTACCTAAAATTATTCGAAAAAAAGTAGCTAAAACAGTAATGGTAAAAATTAACTTTACTCTTGAACCAAAAAACTAAATTATTTATTTAAGTACATTTTTCTACGAGAATACAACTCATAAAATTGATCATCTTTTAAACTATCTATAAATAAAATACTTTCCCCTGTTGATTTCATTTCTGGTCCTAATTTTTTATCAACATTAGGAAACTTATCAAATGAAAATACTGGTTGTTTAATTGCAAAACCTTCTAATCTTGGTTTAAAATTAAAATCTTTTACTTTATTTTCACCTAGCATTACTTTAGTGGCAAAATTCACATAAGGCTCTTGGTAAGCTTTGGAAATAAAAGGTACTGTACGTGAAGCTCTTGGGTTGGCTTCAATAATATACACAATATCATCTTTAATAGCGAATTGAATATTAATTAATCCAACAGTTTTTAAAGCTACTGCTATTTTTTTAGTATGGTCTTTAATTTGCTGCATTACAAATTCACCTAAATTAAATGGTGGTAATGTAGCATTTGAATCGCCAGAATGCACACCGCAAGGTTCAATATGTTCCATAATACCAATAATATAAACATCTTCACCGTCACAAATTGCATCTGCTTCAGCTTCAATTGCACCATCTAAATAGTGATCTAACAACAAAACATTGTTTGGTATTTTACGCCATAAATCTACTACGTGCTTTTCTAATTCTTCTTTATTAATTACAATTTTCATTCCTTGACCTCCTAACACATAAGAAGGGCGAACTAAAATTGGAAAATCTAAATTGTCTGCTACTTCTGAGGCTTCATCTGCAGTAGTGGCCGTTCCATATTGAGGAAAAGGAATATCTAAATCAACTAATAGCTCCGAAAAACGTTTTCTGTCTTCTGCTAAATCTAACGCTTCAAAACTAGTACCTATAATTTTTATGCCCCATTTTTCTAATTTTTCAGCTAACTTTAATGCAGTTTGCCCACCTAATTGAACAATAACTCCTTCAGGCTTTTCGTGTTTAATTATATCATAAATATGTTCCCAAAAAACAGGTTCGAAATATAATTTATCGGCTATATCAAAGTCTGTTGAAACCGTTTCAGGATTACAGTTAATCATAATTGTCTCATAACCTGCTTCTTTTGCTGCTAAAACTCCATGAACACAACAATAATCAAATTCTATTCCCTGCCCTATTCTATTTGGTCCAGAACCAAGTACAACAATTTTCTTTTTATCAGTTACAATACTTTCATTTTCTGCATAACTCCCTTCTGAAGTAGTCATCTTATTTTCGAAAGTAGAATAATAATAGGGTGTTTGAGCATTAAATTCTGCAGCACAGGTATCTACTAATTTATATACTCTGTTAATACCTAATTCAGTTCTTTTTGCGTGTACTTCACTTTCCCAACATCCTAACATATGTCCAATTTGTCGATCGGCAAACCCTTTTTGTTTTGCTTCTAACAATAATTCGTAGGATAATGTATCTAATTTATTTGTTGAAATTTCGTTTTCTAAAGCTAATAATTCTTCATATTGCTTTAAAAACCACATGTCAATTTTAGTAATTTCGTGAATTCTACTTAATGGAATTCCCATTTTAAGTGCATCATAAATTACAAAAACACGATCCCAACTAGCAAAGGTTAATTTTTTAATAATTCTATCATAATCTTTCTCTCCTTTTCCGTCAGCTCCAAGACCATTACGACTTATTTCTAACGATTGTGTTGCTTTGTGCAGTGCTTCTTGAAATGAACGTCCAATTCCCATTACTTCTCCAACCGATTTCATTTGTAATCCTAAAGTTCTATCAGAACCTTCAAATTTATCAAAATTCCAACGTGGTATTTTTACAATTACATAATCTAATGTTGGTTCAAATAACGCTGAAGTTGTCTTCGTAATTTGATTATTTAATTCATCTAAATGATATCCTAAAGCCAATTTTGCTGCAATTTTAGCTATTGGATATCCTGTAGCTTTTGATGCTAATGCTGATGAGCGCGACACACGTGGATTAATTTCTATAGCAATAATGTCTTCATTTTCATCTGGGCTTACCGCAAACTGCACATTACAACCACCAGCAAAATCACCAATGGAACGCATCATATGAATGGCCATATCACGCATTTTTTGAAAAGTTGTATCACTCAAAGTCATTGCAGGAGCAACCGTAATTGAATCTCCTGTATGAATTCCCATTGGATCCATATTTTCAATAGTACAAATAATAACAACGTTATCATTGCTATCTCTTAAAAGTTCTAATTCATATTCTTTCCAACCTAGTAATGCCTTATCTATAATTACTTCATGAATTGGTGAAGCTTCTAAACCTCGACTTAGTAAATCATCAAAATCTTCTTTTTTATACACTATTGAAGCACCAAAACCTCCTAATGTAAATGAAGGCCGTATAACTAACGGAAAACCATATTCTTGTGCAATTTCTTTTCCTTTTAAAAATGAATTTGCTATTGTTGATGGTGCTTGCCCAATACCAATTTCAATCATTAATTTTCTAAACTGCTCTCTATCCTCAGTTATATTAATTGCATCGATATCAACACCTATCAATTCAATATTAAAATCTTTCCAAATACCTTTATCATCAGCTTCAATACATAAATTTAATGCAGTTTGCCCACCCATTGTAGGTAAAACCGCATCAATGTTTGGGTGTTTTTTTAAAATTTCAATAATCGATTTAGTCGTTAATGGTTTTAAATAAATGTTATCCGCAAGTGACGGATCTGTCATAATTGTAGCCGGATTAGAATTGATTAGTGTTACTTCAATTCCTTCTTCTTTTAACGATCTAATTGCTTGTGAACCAGAATAATCAAACTCACATGCTTGTCCAATAATAATTGGCCCTGAACCAATTATTAAAATAGATTTTATGTTGGTATTTTTTGGCATTGGTTAATTGGTAATAAAATATGGTTTTGTAAATATCTATAAAATTATTTTTTATTAGAAAAATAGTTTTCAAAACTTATTAAAGGGCAAAAAAAAAGGTGTTACTAAAAAAGTAACACCTTATATATAAAACTATAGTTTCATTATTTCTTTGGTCTAGGAGCAGAAGATACACTCAAGTTTTTTCTACCTTTAGCTCTTCTTCGTGACAATACTTGTCTCCCAGTTACGCTAGCCATACGTTCTCTAAAACCGTGCTTATTTCTTCTTTTTCTTTTTGATGGCTGAAATGTTCTTTTTGGCATTACTTATATATTTTAAAATCGTGTTTCTTTTAATCCTAATATGCTTTAAGAAGAAGACTCCTTGAAAGCGTGGGCAAATATACAATTACTTTTGTTTTTGACAAATAGATTTTAAAAAAAAAGAAAAAATATTATTTTAAAGAAAAAATACATACATTTATATAAATTAAAACTTTAAAAATATGTATCAAAAACCTATGCTTAAAGATGGAAGTTTAAAAAAGCATGTTATTGTTGTTACTGGTGGTGGAAGCGGCTTAGGAAAAGCTATGACCACTTATTTTTTACAACTTGGCGCAAGTGTAGTAATAACTTCAAGAAATATTGAGAAATTAAAAAAAGTTAAAATAGAATTAGAAGAAAAAACAGGTGGGAAAGTTTTAGCAGTACAATGTGATGTACGAAATTATACTGAAGTTGAACACGTTTTAGCCGAAACACTAAAAACTTTTGGTAAAGTCGATGGGCTTTTAAACAATGCCGCAGGAAATTTTATTAGTCCAACCGAGCGTTTGTCTGCAAATGCTTTTGATACTGTGATTGATATTGTGTTAAAAGGAAGTAAAAACTGTACGCTAGCTTTTGGTAAACATTGGATAAAAACAAAACAACCAAAATCTACTATTTTAAATATTGTAACTACTTATGCTTGGACAGGCTCTGCGTATGTTGTGCCTTCAGCAACAGCAAAAGCTGGTGTATTAGCTATGACTCGTTCTTTAGCCGTTGAATGGGCAAAATATGGTATTCGGTCTAATGCAATTGCTCCTGGACCATTTCCAACAAAAGGAGCTTGGGATAGATTACTCCCCGGAGAATTAAAAGAAAAGTTTGATATGAAAAAGAAAGTTCCTGTTGGAAGAGTTGGTGTGCACCAGGAATTAGCAAATTTAGCAGCCTATTTAATGAGTGATTTTTCAGCCTACGTAAATGGTGAAGTTATTACTATTGATGGTGGTGAATGGTTAAAAGGTGCAGGTGAATTTAATATGCTTGAAGAAATTTCAGAAGAAATGTGGGATATGTTAGAAGTTATGATTCGTAGTAAAAAGAAAAAATGAGTCAATTAGTACTAAAATATTTGTTACACAAACCAAACACAATTTATCACTAAATTTGATTGCATCAAAACATCTAATTTTAATAAATTATTTTTTTTAAATATATAGCATGAAAAAATTACTCCTCTTAATTTTAATTCTTAGTTTTTTTTCTTGTAACAAGTCGCCAAAAAAAATTGAAATTTTACAAAACCAAATAGATAGTTTAAAAACTAAACTTAACAATATTTACCAACCTGGTTTTGGAGAATTAATGGGGAATATTCAATCACATCATTCTAAACTTTGGTTTGCAGGAAAAAATCAAAATTGGAAACTTGCTGATTTTGAAGTGAAAGAACTAAAAGAAATTATTGTTTCTATTAAAAAATATCAAAAAGAACGGACGGAAAGTAAATTAATTGAAATGATTAATCCAGCTTTAGATAGTGTTAGCAAAGCCATTGATAAAGAAAATATTAAATTATTTAAACATAGCTATTTACTTTTAACAAACTCATGTAATAGCTGCCACAAATCAACAAATTTTGAATATAATATTGTTAAAACACCTGATGTTTCTCCATTTTCAAATCAAGATTTTAATTTAAAAAATAGCAAGACTACAACTTCAAAATAACTACTAAAATAAACGTTGAAAAATGTTGACCAAAATTAATTTTAGAAAATATCTAATTATTATAAATATATTTTACTTTCCATTTTTATATGCGCAAAAAAGCTCTCCCAACATAATTTCAGTTAATCCAATAGCAAAAAAAATAAAACTAGATGGAAAAATAAATGAACTTGATTGGAAACAAGCATCCATTATATCTAATTTCACCCAAAGAGAACCAAATTTTGGAAAACCTGCATCTGAAAAAACGCAGGTCGCTATTTCCTATTCTTCATCTACATTATACATTGCCGTTTGGTGTTATCAAAAAACTACCACCAAAATTATAGCAAAATCATTACAACGCGATTTTAATTCAGATGGTGAAGATAATTTCAAAATTGTAATAAATCCTTTTAATGACAAGCGTACTGGGTATGAATTTATTGTTAATCCTTTTGGTGCGCGAAGAGATTTATTAATTACTTCTAGTGAGAATACGTCAAGTGACTGGAATGGTGTTTGGGACGCCACCAGTACAATTACTAATAAAGGATGGTTTGTTGAAATTGAAATACCTTTTAATACTCTAAAATTTAAAAACAGTGACCAACAAATTTGGGGAATTAATTTTGAACGTAACATTACTGCTAAAAATGAAACAGTTCGATGGCAAGGTTGGTCACGAGATTTTAGCTTAGAAAACTTTACTTCTGCAGGTACACTAATAGGATTAAAAAATATTTCTTACTCTAAAAAATTTGAATTAAAACCCTATATTTTAGGAGGTTGGAATTTAAAAGATAATCAAAAATCTTATGCCAGTCTTGGAAAAATTGGTGCAGATTTAAATTATAATATTACGCCCACTCTAAAATTAAATTTAACAGTAAATACAGATTTTGCCCAAGTAGAATCTGATGTTTTTCAGGTAAATTTAACTCGTTTTAATTTATATTATCCTGAAAAAAGAGAATTTTTTTTAGAAGGTGCTGGTAATTTTAACTTTTATATTGGCAATGGCAATAGTGTTTTTTATTCTAGAAATATTGGAATAGAAAATTCACAAACAGTAAATGTTTTAGGTGGAGCTCGTCTTTTTGGAAAAATAGGAAAAAGTTCTATTGGGTTTTTATCCTTACAAACAGCTGCAACCAAAAATGTACCAACTATTAATAACAGCGTATTTCGTTACAAATATGATATTGGATTACAATCCTATATTGGCGGAATTATAACTTCAAAGTTAAATGATAATTATCAAAATTTAGTAATTGGAATAGATGGAAAATATGCCATCTCAAATTTTTTGAAAAATAAAAATTTAATAATTGGCGCTTTAATTTCATCCAGTTTATCCGATGGACAAAAAATAAATAATTCTCTTGCTTACAGATTGTATGTAGATTATCCAAACGATTTAATTGATAATTTTATAAGTATTTCTTCGGTTCAAAAAAACTTTTCACCAGAGCTTGGTTTTCTATCTCGTGAAAATTTTGAATCTTTTACTTGGAATTTACGATTTACACCCAGATGGTTTCCTAAATTAGGTATTCGAAAAATGGTTTTTAAACCTTGGGAATACACCGTATACCGTACACAAACTACGCACGAATTAGAATCGTATTCTAATGAATCTAGACCATTTGGATTCATTTTAAATTCTGGGGATGCTTTTGAATTTAATTTACAACAATCTTATGATAGAATTGATAAGCCTTTTAATTTGTCCGATGCTATTTCCATAACTGAAGGAAAATATCATATGCACGCCTATGAATTTCAATTAAATTCTTTTCAAGGAAGAAAAATTTTTACCGAATTACTTTATAGAAATGGAACTTTTTATGATGGGGAAATACAGAAAATAGCTATTTTATTAGGCTTAAATATTAATAAACACTTAAATACAACCGTACAATATGAAAATAATCAGCTTAAAATAAATGCTGTAACTGAAAATATTCAACAACTTATTTCAACCTTAAGTTATGCCTTTAACACTAAGTTTGATATTTCCCTTTTAGGTCAATACAATTCAGAAGAGGATCAATTATTAACCAATTTTAGAATACACTGGATACCAAAAATTGGTAGCGATTTTTATTTTGTTTGGAATAATGGTTACGCACCCATTAAACAAGCTGATTATTTAAAACCAACTATAAATAATGGTGCTGCCAAACTTATTTGGAGATTTACTTTTTAAATATTTATATATCTCTATTTTTAGCTATATGGTTAACACGTCACCCTAAATTTATTTCAATCATCTTATTATATTGATTTACAATCATTATAAAATTCCGAAATACATTCAGAATGATGGATATTATAAATTTATGAGCCTTTATGAACATCCAATAAATATTTTAATAATAATTAAGAATCATTTTTTTGCCAACTAAATAAGAGTTAGTACTTTTGCCCAAACCTAAACACAATGAAAAACACCAAATATGTTTTTGTAACTGGCGGAGTTACTTCTTCGCTTGGAAAAGGAATTATAGCCGCTTCTTTAGCTAAATTATTGCAAGAAAGAGGCTACTCTGTTACCATTCAAAAACTAGATCCTTATATAAATATTGACCCAGGGACTTTAAACCCTTATGAACATGGAGAATGTTATGTCACCAATGATGGTGCTGAAACTGATTTAGATTTAGGACATTACGAACGTTTTTTAAACATTCCTACATCACAAGCTAATAATGTTACTACTGGTAGAATTTATCAATCTGTAATTAATAAAGAGCGTAAAGGTGAATTTTTAGGGAAAACCGTTCAAGTTATTCCACATATTACTGATGAAATTAAACGCAGAATTCAACTATTAGGAAAAACAGGTGAATTTGACATTGTAATAACTGAAATTGGCGGAACAGTTGGTGATATTGAATCGTTACCTTATATAGAATCTGTTCGTCAATTATTATGGAAATTAGGTCATGAAAATGCTATTGTAATTCATTTAACATTAATTCCTTATTTAGCTGCTGCAGGTGAGTTAAAAACGAAACCTACACAACATTCAGTAAAAATGTTAATGCAAAGTGGTGTAAGCCCCGATATTTTAGTGTGTAGAACTGAACATGAAATATCTGAATCAATTAAAGAGAAATTAGCATTATTTTGTAATGTTAAAAAAGAAGATGTTATTGAATCTATTGATGCTGAAACTATCTATGATGTTCCTAATTTAATGCTTGAAGAAGGATTAGATAGTGTTGTTCTTAAAAAATTACATTTACCACACGACCAACAACCTAAACTTACTGAATGGAATAATTTCTTAAAAGGATTTAAAAACCCAAAAAATACTATTGAAATTGGATTAATTGGAAAATATGTTGAATTACATGACGCATATAAATCAATTTCTGAAGCCTTTATTCATGCAGGTGCAAAAAACGAAGTAAAAGTGATTATTAACTGGATTCATTCAGAAGAATTAACTATTGAAAATGCACCTAGCAAATTAAAACATTTAAACGGAATTTTAGTAGCTCCAGGTTTTGGAGAACGTGGTATTGAAGGTAAAATTGAAGCTGTAAAATACGCCCGTGAAAACAACATACCATTTTTAGGAATTTGTTTAGGAATGCAAATGGCAGTTATTGAGTTTTCTAGAAATGTTCTAGGATTAAAAGATGCAAATTCATCTGAAATGGATAAAGACACCCTACATCCCGTTATTGATATAATGGAAGAACAAAAAAATATCACCAATTATGGAGGGACTATGAGATTAGGCGCTTGGGATTGTAAATTGAAAGAAAACACTAAAATTAAAAGCATTTACAATAAAGAATTAATAAGTGAACGTCACAGACATAGATATGAATTTAACAACAATTATTTAACTCAAATTGAAAAATCTGGAATGGTTGCTACTGGAAAAAACCCTAAAACTAATTTAGTTGAAGTTATTGAAATCCCATCTCACCCTTGGTTTATAGGAGTTCAATACCATCCCGAATATAAAAGTACAGTCCTAAATCCACATCCTTTATTTGTAGGTTTTGTAAAAGCTTCTTTGGAACACTCTTTGAACTAGCATAGATTCATTAATAAAAACTCAATTATAACGTTACATTTAGTACATTTGTCCGACTTTTTAGAGCTTTTTTAATAAGTAAGTGACAAACTGACATTTTAATTATACACATGGAAGAAAAAAAATTCGATTTAAATTCACTCATAGGTTTTGTTTTATTAGGAGCAATTATGCTGTGGTGGATGTACAGCAACCAACCAACACCTGAGGAATTAAAAGCTAAAGCTGAAACAGAACAAGTTCAAGAAGAAATTATTCCTTCAAACAACGTTTCTTCAAATACTTCAGAAAAAATAGTAAAAGTAACAGATTCTCTTTCTTTAGTTAATGCTCAAAGTCAATTAGGTGAATTTTCACACTCTGCTACAGTTTCAGATGCTGAAACTATTTTAGAAAATGAGGTACTTAAATTGGTCATTTCAAATAAAGGTGGACAAATAAAAGAGGCTTTATTAAAAAATTATGTTACCTACGACTCTTTACCATTATATATTGTAAAAAATAATAATGCTTCATTTAATATTAATTTTGGCACAAAAGATAATAGAACACTAAATACAAAAGATCTATTTTTTGAACCTACTTTAACAAGTAACGGTGAAAACCAAGTACTTTCTATGAAATTGAAAGTTGCTGATGATAAATTTTTAGAATATAGATATGAAATGAAACCAGACGAATATATGGTTGATTTTAACATCCATTCTCAAGGTTTAAATTCTTCATTTAACACTTCACAACAAATAAATTTAGATTGGAATTTAAAAACATTTAAAACTGAAAAAAGTGTTAGTTATGAAAATCAACATACCGAATTATATTATGAAAAAGAGGATGAGAAAATAGATTATTTATCTATGGGTAAAGATGATGATGCTATTGAAAAAGATGTAAATTGGATTGCTTTTAAACAACAATTTTTCTCTTCCATTTTAATTTCTAAAGAAGGCTTCAATGATGCTAATTTAGCCTCAAATAATTTAGTGAAAGATGAAGCTATTGACACAACATTTACTAAATCTTTTCATTTAAAAGCTCCTTTAGTACTAAATAATGGAGAATTAAATTATGATATGAATTGGTATATTGGTCCAAATGATTATCAAATTTTAAAAAAATATGATCGCAATATCAAAGAAGTTGTTAACCTTGGTTGGGGAATCTTTGGATTTATAAATAGATATGTATTTATTCCTGTGTTTAACTTTTTGCAAGGTTTTATAGGTAACTATGGTTTAATAATTATTTTATTAACTATTGTAGTTAGAATTTTCATGTCACCGCTCGTTTACAAATCCTATTTATCAAGTGCAAAAATGAAAGTGTTAAAACCTGAGATGGAGGAAGTTAACAAACGATTACCTGGTAAAGAAAATGCTATGAAACGCCAACAAGAAACCATGGCCTTACAAAGTAAAGCAGGTGTTAGCCCGTTGGCTGGTTGTATTCCTGCAGTACTTCAAATGCCCGTCTTTTTTGCATTGTTCCGGTTTTTCCCTTCAAATATAGATTTACGACAAAAGGCATTTTTATGGGCAACTGATTTATCAGCCTATGATTCTGTTTATGAGCTACCATTTAAAATTCCTTTATATGGTTCTCACATCAGTTTATTTCCAATTTTGGCATCAATTGCAATTTTCTTTTATATGAGAATGAGTCAAAGTCAGCAAATGAATATGCAGGCACCTACACAAGAAGGAATGCCAGATATGCAAAAAATGATGAAAATGATGATGTACTTCTCACCTGTAATGATGCTTGTTTTCTTTAATAAGTATGCAAGTAGTTTGAGTTTGTATTACTTTGTTTCCAATTTATTAACTGTTTCAATAATGCTTATTATTAAAAATTACATTATTGATGAGGATAAAATTCATGCGAAGATTCAAGAAAATAAGAAGAAGCCTAAAAAAGAAGGTAAATTTCGTCAACGTTTAAATGAAGCTATGAAACAAGCACAAGAACAACAAAAAAAGAAGAAATAAACTTAAAAATATACTCACATTTCAAAGTCCTAAATAAAAATTATTTAGGACTTTTTTATTTAAGTAATAAATGTTACCTTTAGGATTGTACTTTACAACATTAAATTTTAATAGTTTAAAAATAATAAAATTACAATAAATGCCTAGCCTAGTAAGTACTTATAAAATTTTAACTGAATACAATTTAGTTATTCAAAACCATAAAGGTATTTTAAGTTTAAAGGCTTATATAGATTTTGCTAAAAAAATTGTTTCAGATCCTTTATATTCTCAAAATTATAATCATATTATAATTATAAAAGAGGCCGAAATTAAAGCCTCATTTGAAGATTTAAACATCTATGCAGAATTTTCAGAATTAAACTTTAAAAAGCCCAAAAATAGGAATATTGCCATAATTACAAAAACCCCAAACCAAGTAGTTATTTCTACCTTACTTAAATTACTAGATAAAAGAATGGCACAAAATGTTGAAATTTTTTCAACAACAAAATCTGCAGTGAAATGGCTTGGAATTGATGAAAAATTATTAAGTAACCTTTTATAACATTAACTATAATTACTTAATACTTTAAGTGAAATTTATAGCCACTCATTAACTACTTTTAAAATTTTATAAAACTGCCAAAAGTCATAAATTAATTTATTAAAATAAATTAATTTTGCTTTCTATTTTTACAAAACATGCCTCAATTTAAATTTAATTATAAAATTTCAAGTGAAAACAATTTAATTACTATTGTTGAAATTGGTGTTTTAAACCTAAAATCTCTGTTTAGTTTTATTAAAGCACTTAATTCTGATCCTTTATTCTCTCCTAAACTAGATCATATTGTAGATTTAAATGATATAAAGTTTGAACTAACTCTAGAAGATGTAAATAAATATGTTCAACATTTAGAAAGCAATTCTAAAATATATGGTATAAAAAAAATTGCATTAATTACAAATACACCAAATCAGGTTGTTTATTCAACCTTATTTAAAATAGCTAAGGAACAATTGCAGCCTTTACAAAGTGTAGAAATATTTTCAACATTACAAAGTGCATATAATTTTATAGGTAAAAAAACTATTTCATTCAATCAAGTTTCACAAACAATAAATCAGTTAAAAAAAGAAATGATTGCTTAATTTTATTTATTTTTGAATATAAATAGTTACTTCATGAAATTAGTAAAACAATTTTTAGTCTTAATTTCATTTTCATTATTAGCATTTGCTTGTTCAAATGATGAAAATACTCCAATTCCAATTCCTCAAAATGAAACGAAAGAATTAACTATTTTTCATATCAATGACCAACATGGAAGAATTGATAATTTTTCAAAAATAAAACACATCATTGACCTAGAAAAAGAAACTACCAATGTTATTGTGGTTTGTGGAGGAGATATATTTTCTGGAAATCCAGTAGTTGACAATTATGAAGAAAAAGGGTTTCCTATGATTGATTTAATGAATAAAGTTGGGTTTGATATTGCAACAATAGGTAATCACGAATTTGATTATGGTGAACTTATTTTAAAAGATAGAATTCTTCAGGCTAAATTTGATTGGGTTTGTGCTAATGTTGATATGAATACAACCGGAATTCCTGAACCTTATGAATATAAATCTATTATTAAAAATAATGTAAAAGTTACTTTTTTAGGTTTGGTTGAAACCAATGGAAAAGAAGATGCTATAATTCCTTCAACACATCCGTGGAGAGTTCAAAATTTAACTTTTCAAAAATACACTTCAGTAATTAATAATTACTCACAAATTAAGCAATCTGAAGGATCTGATTTATATATTGCACTTACACATTTAGGTGTATCAACCGATAGAAATATTGCAGAGAATTATCCTTTTTTCGACTTAATTATTGGGGGTCATTCACATTCAAAAATAAATACTGTTGTAAATAATATTCCAATATTTCAAGCAGGTTCAAATCTAGAAAATTTAGGAAAAATTCAATTAATTATAAAAAATGGTGAAATTGAAAATTTAACCTACAATTTAATTAATTTATCAAATTATACAGATGTAGATACTGGTATTAAAGAAATTATAGACACTTATAATGAAGATGCCAATTTAGATGCAATAATTGGTTTTTCAGAAGCATATCATTCTAATTCACAGGTTGGCTATTTTTATACTGATGCACTAAAGAATGAAATGAATGTAGATTTAACATTACAAAATACTGGTGGAATAAGAGCCAGTTTAAATGCTGGAGATATTTTAAAACGTGAAATTTATACTATTGACCCCTTCAACAACGGAAGTGTTACTTACACAATGACAGTGGGTGAAATTAAAAATTTCTTAAAAAATAGTGGTGCTGGCTTTTATTATTCTGGTGGTTCAATTGAACAAAATAACAATGAAATTATTATTAAAAACGACAACAACAATATATTAAGTGATAACACTAGTTTAACAATTGGGCTGAACGATTATATCCCTGCCGTTTACGACACTTATTTTACTCAAACACCAACATATAAACCATACACAACTGCTGAAGCCATTATTAATTATTTAGAGAATAACTCAGGTTCAATAAATTATACTAATTATAATAATTATTTTAAGTATAATTAAGTTACTTATCTAAAAAAGATAGCACATTTTGTTCTATTCTATTTAAAATATCACTCACATCTGACTTTACAAAAGTTTCACCCGTAATATTTTCATATAACTCAATATATCTATCTGATATTTCATTTACTTTTTCATCGGTCATTTCAGGAATTATTTGTCCTTCTAAACCCTGAAAACCATTTAAAATTAACCACTGGCGCACAAACTCTTTAGATAGTTGTTTTTGAGCTGCACCTTTTTGTTGTCTTTCCTCATAGCCTTTAGCATAAAAATAACGAGAAGAATCTGGTGTATGAATTTCATCAATTAATACAATGTTCCCATCTTTAGTTTTACCAAATTCATATTTGGTATCTACTAAAATTAAATTACGTTCCGCAGCAATTTCAGTTCCTCGTTGAAATAAAGCCTTGGTATATTTTTCCAATACTTCATAATCTTCTTTTGACATAATTTCTCCAGCAATAATATCTTCCTTTGAAATATCTTCATCGTGATCTCCATCTTCAGCTTTAGTTGCTGGTGTAATAATTGGAATTGGAAATTTATCATTTTCTTTCATTCCATCAGGCATTGCAACTCCACAAATTATTCTTTTTCCTAATTTATATTCACGAGCTGCATGACCAGATAAATAACCACGAATTACCATTTCAACTTTAAAAGGTGTACATAAATAGCCTATTGCCACATTTGGATCAGGGATTGCAATAATCCAGTTTGGAACAATATCTTTTGTTGCTTCCATCATTTTGGAAGCAATTTGATTTAATATTTGCCCCTTAAAAGGAATTTGTTTTGGCATCACATAATCAAATGCAGAAAGCCTATCCGAAGCAACCATTACCAAAATTTCATCGTTTATATTATAAACTTCCCTTACCTTTCCTTTGTAAGCAGATTTTTGTTTTGGGAAATTAAATGCTGTATTGTTAATTGTATTATTCATTTCCTACTTCTAAACTTTTATACGCTGAAATTATTTGCTTAACTAATCTATGTCTTACTACATCTTTCTCATCTAAATACACAAAAGCAATTCCTTTCACTTCTTTTAGTGTTAACATTGCTTCTTTTAAACCAGAAACTTGTCGTCTTGGTAAATCTATTTGTCCTGGATCTCCATTAACAACAAATTTTGCGTTTTTACCCATACGAGTTAAAAACATTTTCATTTGATTATGAGTAGTATTTTGAGCTTCATCTAAAATTACAAATGCATTATCTAAAGTTCTACCACGCATAAATGCCAATGGGGCAATTTGAATAATACCTTTTTCAAGGTAAGAATCTAAACGCTCAAACGGTATCATATCACGTAAAGCATCATATAAAGGCTGCATGTAAGGATCTAATTTTTCTTTTATATCTCCAGGTAAAAACCCTAAATTTTCACCAGATTCAACTGCCGGACGCGTTAATATGATTTTCTTTACTTCTTTTTCTTTCAGAGCTTTAACAGCTAACGCAACAGCTGTATATGTTTTTCCTGTACCTGCAGGACCGATAGCAAAAAGCATATCGTTTTTCCCCATTAACTCAACCATTTTACGTTGATTAGCTGTTTGAGCCTTAATTAACCTTCCTCCTACGCCGTGTACTAAAACACCATCGGCTAATTTTGAACTTTTATGTTCGTTACCATTT
Organism: Lutibacter sp.; assembly: GCF_046055765.1. GTDB lineage: Bacteria > Bacteroidota > Bacteroidia > Flavobacteriales > Flavobacteriaceae > Lutibacter. The sequence continues at coordinate 36,649 of NZ_JASFZF010000071.1, forward strand.
GAGGTTAAAATGCGTTCAATACTATTTTCATCTAACTTATTATAACGATTAAAATAGGTAATGAGCATACCTAACCGCTTCTCAAATTCGTCTAAAATTTCTGATTCTCCATAAGCTTTTAATTCATTTCCACGCGCAACAATTTTTAGTTTAGGAAAGTATTTTCTCAAAATTTCTACATTCGTATTTTGAGTACCAAACAAATCGTTTGGATTAATCTCTGTCAGTTCAATAATACGTTCGTTCAAATGATTAAGGTGTTAAGTTATATTAAATATTTTGTATGGTAAATAACCGAATATTTCATTAGATTTGCATAACAAATGTAATGAATATCAAAGAACAAATTCCTAATCTACAATAATAAGTTTTAAACATTTTATTAAGGTTATTTAATTGTTTGTATCAAAAAAATTTGCAACTATTTTTATGTCAATAATTACTTTAACTACTGATTTTGGGACTAAAGACCACTTTGTTGGTGCAATAAAAGGAACTATTTATAGTGAACTTCCAAATGCTAGAATTGTTGATATATCACATGAAATATCTCCCTTTAATATTACAGAAACGGCATATATACTTAAAAATGCCTATAAAAGTTTCCCTGAAGGTAGCATTCATATTATTGGTGTTGACTCAGAACTAAATACTGAAAATAAACACATTGCGTTAAAATTAGACAATCATTATTTTATTTGTCCAGATAATGGTGTAATATCACTTTTAGCATCTGCCATAAAACCTGAAAAAATTGTTGAAATAAATATACACGATAGAGTTGCAACAAGCTTTCCTGTTTTAGATGTTTTTGTAAAAGTTGCTTGCCATATTGCGCGTGGTGGTACGTTAGAAATTATTGGTAAAATTATTCCTGAATTTAAACAATTAGTTGAACTACAACCAGCTATTTCTTCAGATAAAAATACAATTACAGGCAATATAATTTATGTTGATAATTATGGAAATGCAATAAGTAATATTAATACAAAGCTATTTCATGAAATTGGAAAAGGAAGAAATTTTGAAGTAATTGCAAAACGCCATACATTTAAAAAAATCTATACAAAATATAGTGATATTGTTGATTTCTCTTTACCAAATGAACAACGACAAAAAGATGGCAATAAAATGGCTATTTTTAATACTTCAAATTATTTAGAAATTGCTATTTACCGAAGTAACTCTAAAACAGTTGGAAGCGCAAATACCCTTTTAGGATTAAATTACAGAGATGTATTAACCATAAAATTTATTTAATTTTTTCTCAAAATCTAGACTATGTTTATAAGAATTGTGAAAATGAGTTTTGAAGATGATAAAATTGATTTATTTCTTAAAAATTTCAATTCAAACAAGGAAAAAATAAGAAATTTTGAAGGGTGTACGTTATTAAAATTGCTTAGAGATAAAAATAATACAACTATATTTTTTACTTATAGCTATTGGCAATCTGAAGCTCATTTAGAAACCTATAGAAATTCCGAACTGTTTAAATCTGTTTGGGGAAAAACAAAAATACTATTCAACAACAAACCTGAAGCTTGGAGCGTTGATACTGTTGAAAGTTTATAATTATACCTAATGAAACCTATTTTAATAAAAGAATTAAATTCATTTTTCACTTCACCAACTGCATATTTGGTGATTGCTATGTATTTAGTAATAAATGGATTGTTTTTGTGGGTATTTGAAGGTGATTTTAATATTTTACATGCAGGTTTTGCTGATTTAAATAGCTACTTTTTTATAGCTCCATGGATTTTTATTTTTTTAATTCCAGCAATAACCATGCGAAGTTTTTCAGATGAAATAAACACTGGAACTATTGAACTTTTAAAAACAAAACCAATTACAAATTGGCAAATAATTTTAGCAAAATACTTTAGTTCTCTAATTTTAGTTCTGGTTACTATACTTCCAACACTTATTTATATTTACAGTATTTATCAATTAGGAAACCCAATTGGAAATATTGAGTTTGGAACAACTTTTGGATCATTTATTGGATTATTTTTTCTTGCAAGTACCTATTCAGCGGTTGGTGTTTTCGCTTCAACAATTTCAAAAAACCAAATTGTTTCATTCATTATTGGAGTCTTCATTTCTTTCTTTTTATTTTATGGATTTGAGGCTTTAGCAAGTTCTAATATCTTCGAAAATTTAGAATATACTGTTCAAACTTTTGGAATGTTTTCACATTTTGAAAGTATTAGTAAAGGGATACTTGATACACGAGATTTAATTTATTTTATTTCAACTACTTTTTTCTTTTTAATACTCACAAATTACAGAATACAACATGAAAAATAAATATTCTAAAATAGTGTTTATTTTAATTGGAATTTTCCTAATTAACTATATAAGTTCAAAGGTTTATAAACGTTTTGATTTAACTGAAGACAACCGTTATACTTTATCAAATTCAACAATATCTATTATAAATAATATTGAAGATCTTATAACTATTAAAGTGTATTTAAAAGGTGATTTTCCTGCGGAATTTAAACGACTTCAAACCGAAACAAAACAACATTTAGAAGAATTAAAAGCTATTAATAAAAACATTAGATTTCTATTTATAAACCCTTCTAAAATTGGACAAGAGCTTATAAACAAAGGTTTAGAGCCTAGCCGGTTACAAGTTGAAGAAAATGGAAAACTCTCAGAAATTGTAATTTTCCCATGGGCAATTGTTTCTTTAAAAAACAACACAGAAAATGTATCGCTTTTAAAAGATATCTTCTCTAATTCTCAAGATGAGCAGTTAGAAAGTTCAATCCAAAATTTAGAATTTGCTTTTGCAAATGCAATACATAAAATAACAAACAAAAAATCCAAAAAAATTGCAATTATAAAAGGAAATGGAGAGTTAAAAGACATTTATATTGCTGACTTTTTACACAAATTAAATGAGTATTACTTTTTAGCTCCTTTTACTCTTGATTCAGTTGCAAACCAACCTCTGAAAACTTTACAAGAAATTTCTGAATTCGATTTAGCAATTATTGCCAAACCAACTATAAAATTTACTGAAAAAGAAAAATTTACTTTAGACCAATATGTAATGAATGGTGGCAAAACACTTTGGTTAATTGATAATGTTCAGGCTGAATTAGACAGTTTAATGCAAACTGGTGAAAGTTTAGCATATCCTAGAGATTTAAATTTAACCGATTTATTTTTTAACTATGGCGTTAGAATCAATAGCGATTTAATTGTTGATTTTAGCAGTTCTGAAATTCCTTTAGCAACTGGAAATATTGGAAATAAAACTCAGTTTAGTCAATTTAAATGGAACTATTTTCCATTATTAAATTCAGAAAACAACCACCCAATAAACAGCAATATTGAAGCTGTAAATACTAAATTTCCAAATAGTATTGATACGCTTAAAAATAACATTTCAAAAACAATTTTATTACAAAGTTCCCCGCTTTCAAAAACTGTAGGAACTCCTTCAATTATATCTCTAAAAACAATTGCTCAAAAACAGAATTCTTCAGAATATAACAATGGAAATAAACCTATTGCAGTATTATTAGAAGGTAAATTTAAATCCGCATATAACGGGCGTGTAAAGCCTTTTAATATTAAAAAAAATAGAAATTTAGGCAATGAAACTAAAATGGTGCTAATTTCTGATGGGGATATCATTGCTAATGAAATTTCAAAAGGAAAGCCTTTAGAACTTGGAGTTAATAAATGGACAAACCAACGATTTGGAAATAAAGAATTTTTATTAAATACTGTAAATTATTTATTAGACGATATTGGATTAATTAATATTCGATCTAAAACTGTAAAAATAGATTTTTTAAATAAAGAAAAAGCATTTAAAGAAACTCTTAAATGGCAATTAATCAACATATTTTTTCCTCTACTATTACTTGCAATTTTTGGAATATTATTTAATTATTATAGACACAAAAAATACCAGTGAAATTTCTTTTTTTCATCATAAAAAATTGTTAAATTTATAAATCTATAAACATATAGTTTTTTATATGTGCTATATTTGTTACACAACTTAAATTCATTTATGATGCTAAAAAAAATATTTATCTTTTTACTAATAATTGGAATCACTTCATCCGTAAATGCTCAAATTAAAACACCTCAATCTAGTCCTTTTTCAAAAATTGAACAAGTTGTTGGATTAACTGATGTATCTTTAGAATATTCTAGGCCCGCTATGCGAGGAAGAATAATTTTTGGAGGATTAGTTCCTTATGGAAAAATTTGGAGAACTGGGGCTAATGCAAATACTAAAATTACTTTTGGTGATAATGTGATGATTGATGGACAAAAATTAGTAAAAGGTACCTATGCAATCTACACAATACCAAATAAAACTAGTTGGGATATACTATTTTATAGTGATGCAAATAATTGGGGAAAGCCAAAAACATGGGATGAAAGTAAAGTAGCTGCAAAAACTACCGTACAAGTTGTACCAATGGAAATGAATGTTGATTCATTTACGATGTCATTTGATGATTTAACTTCTGGCTCTGCCGTTTTAGGATTACTCTGGGAAAATATTTATGTTGGTGTTAAATTTGAAGTACCAACAGATAAAATAACCTCTAAAAGTATAGAAGTTATTATGAATGGACCTACAAGCAATGATTATTATCAAGCAGCAACTTATTACCACACTGAAGGAAAAGATTTAAAGCAAGCTTTAGCTTGGATGAAAAAAGCAACAGAAGGTGACAACCCGGAATTTTGGTATTTACGTAGAATGAGCTTAATTCAGGCTGATTTAGGCGACAAAATTGGTGCTATTAAAACTGCCAAACAATCATTAGCCGGTGCTGAAAAAGCTGGAAATTCTGATTATGTTAAAATGAATAATGAATCAATTGCTGAATGGCAGCAATAAACTATTTTTTAGATTGATTTTTAAAAAAACACCTCAATTTTGAGGTGTTTTTTTGTAGTAAAACAACCATAAAATTATTATTGTTACTTCTTATTTTTAAGCTACTTAATTAACATAATTATAACTTTTAAAAAATTAAGTTTTACTGTTTTAATATCAATAATTAAACTACATTTGAAATAGTAATAAACTGTTAATAAAAATCTTTTTTATAACAATATATTTAGAATATATTTGTAAATCATTCTATTAAAATAATCGTACATGAAATTTATAGTATCAAGTAGTCAATTATTAAAGCAACTTCAGGTTTTAGGTGGCGTAATTAATAACAGTAATACACTTCCAATTTTAGACAATTTTTTATTCGAATTAAATAAAAATCAACTAAAAATATCTGCTTCGGATTTAGAAACAACTATGAGTACAACTATTGATGTTGAGTCTGATACTGAAGGTTCTGTAGCAATTTCAGCACGTTTATTATTAGACACGTTAAAAACATTTCCTAACCAGCCTTTAACTTTTAAAACTGAAGAAAATAATATTGAAATTAGCTCTAGTCAAGGAAAATACGATATGGCTTATTTTGATGGTAACGAATTTCCAAAAGCAGTTTCTATAGAATCTCCTAGTAGTACAATTATTCCTGGTTCAATTTTGGCAACAGCAATTTCAAAAACAATATTTGCTGCCGGTAACGATGATTTAAGACCTGTAATGAGCGGTGTTTTCTTTCAATTCTCTACTGATAGCTTAACTTTTGTAGCCACTGACGCTCATAAATTGGTGAAATATGCTAGAACTGATGTTGTTGCAAGTGAAGCAGCTGAATTTATTATGCCCAAAAAACCTTTAAACTTATTAAAAGGTATTTTAGTTGGTTCAGACAGTGATGTAACTATTGAATATAATGATGCAAATGCAAAATTTACATTTGATAATGTAGTATTAGTTTGTAGATTAATTGATGGTAAATACCCTAATTATGAAGCTGTAATTCCAAAAGAAAATCCAAATAAATTAACTGTAGATAGAGGAACATTTTTAAACTCGGTAAAACGTGTTTCAATTTTCTCTAGCAAAACCACACACCAAATTAGATTAAAAATGGCTGGAACGGAATTAAATATTTCCGCTGAAGATCTTGATTATTCAAACAAAGCAGAAGAACGTTTAGTTTGTGAATATCAAGGAGACGATTTACAAATAGGGTTTAATTCACGTTTTTTATCTGAAATGTTAGGTAATTTAAGTTCTAATGAAATTCTTATTGAAATGTCTTTACCAAACCGAGCTGGAATTTTAACTCCTATTGATGGTGTAGAAGAAGGTGAATATATTACAATGCTTGTAATGCCTGTAATGTTAAACAGCTAACATTAGAAATAAATAAAAAATTTAATTTAAAACTACAGCTTTTTTAGTTGTGGTTTTTTTTAGTTAAAAAATAGAGATTATATTACTCTTTTAAAAGGTTTATTTTTAGTAGATTAGTACACCCATAAAAGCAATAATTATTGATGTTATTGCGTAAATATGATGGAATCACATCATTAAATATAATTATATAACTTGGTGTGTGCAAGCAAAAAATTTAAATTATGAAAAAAATTAGTTTAATATTAATTGGATTTACATTTTTATTAATTTCTTGTAATAATGATGACGATAACAATGAATTATTTAATGCTGTTGTAATTGGAAAAGGATTGGACTGTGGAGATTCATTTCTAATAAAATTTAATGAAAATATTACAAGATTACCAAATACAATCGACAATACTTTCTATGAGATAAATTTACCGAATGAATTTAAAGAGGAAGGAAAAGAAATAAAAGTAGATTTCAGAGAGCCAAAAGATAATGAATTTTTACTTTGTACGACGTTAGGTCCAGGATATAATGTGATTTATATCATATCAGCAAAATCCGAATAACATTTGACTTGGAATATAAACGTCCGAATTAAAAAAAGCCAGCACACAACACCTCATAAAATTTATGCTTACAATTAAACTAAATACAAACCTACAAATATTTCAACTCTCCTTTTTTATCAAAAATGTTAGGTAATTTAAGTTCTAATGAAATTCTTATTGAAATGTCTTTACCAAACAGAGCTGGAATTTTAACTCCTATTGATGGTGTAGAAGAAGGTGAATATATTACAATGCTTGTAATGCCAGTGATGTTAAACAGTTAACATTAGAAATAAAAAAAATTAATTTAAAAACCACAGCTTTTTTAGTTGTGGTTTTTTTTAGTTAAAAAATAGAGATTATATTACTCTTTTAAAAGGTTTATTTTTAGTAAATTAGTACACCCATAAAAGCAATAATTATTGATGTTATTGCGTAAATATGATGGAATCACATCATTAAATATAATTATATAACTTGGTGTAATTTATAGTAGAAAAACATTTTTTTAAACTAGAAGCTATCTGAATTTTAAACAAAAAAACAAAAATTGCGGATTTTGAAAATTAAAACGGAAAACCTAAACAGAAAGAGAATTTTTACAATTTAAGATTTCAACAAAGAAAGTTCAGATTTTTTTTTACAAATTGAAAGTGATTATTGAAACGCATAAACAAAAATAAATGGAGCCCAGAGACCATTTTAAAAAACGGAAAAAATAATTTACCCGAAAATGAAAAAAGTTTATTTATTATCTATCTCATTTCTATTTATTGGTTTATTGAATATTTCATGTGTCAAGAAAGCTGATAATCCCGTTGTAGTTTATGAAGTAACAACTAGCAATGAAAATTTTGAAGTTTCATATTTAGATGAAAGTGGAAATAAAATGCAAGAAACAATTACTAGTAATAATTGGAAAAAATCTTTTAATGGTAAAAAAGGAGATTCTGTCTCCTTATCGATTAAGTCTAATAATTTAAATTCAAATATAGATGCCAAAATAATTTATGATGGAAAAACAATTAAAACTGGCAAAATTTATGGCAAATTGAGTGATGAGAAAGTTACATTAGATATCGCAACTACATTGCCTTACTAATTATTGATTAAACATTGTATTTCAATCAAATTATTTGACTAAAAACAAAAATTGAACTGAAAACTACAAATTACAACACCTCATATAATTTATGCTTAAATTTGAACTAATATAAACGACAAACATTCAACTAACGATTTGCTACCACCGAAAAATCTTCGATTTTTAGGCGCACAAATCATAGAAAAACTCGTTACCAACAAGGCGACCACAACAATAATTAAACAAATATTAAAAAATGAAACTTGAAAAGATTTTAGATAATTTAGGCTCACTTGAAAAAAATTCATTTATTAAAATAATTGATAATATAATTTCAAAGAAACCAAAAAACTTTAAGGAAATAGATAAAATTTTAAGTTCTTCAGACAAAGGACTTAAATCAGTTGACAGCCAGAATATATCTAAAATATTTTCATTAATAGAAGATGAATTTGAGAAAACAATTAGAGAAGAATTTGTAGAAACTTCATCACAATTAGATATTTTAATTGATATTATTACGAAAGATGGAAATAATATTATGAAACAAGTTTGGTTTTCCAAACTATATGAGAACGAATTAAAATCTCTAAAGAAAAAAATCAAAGAACTTGAAAAATCAATTCAAGATGAAAAATCTGAATTGTCAAGTAATAGAAAAAGAGATTATAGAATTTATAAATCCTGTGTAAATATTGCTTTCACAAATGATATTTCAAATAATAGAGACGCTAAAATAACTGAAGATGAACTTTCAATTCTATTAACTTTATCGAGAGAATTAGAATTATCACAAGTAGAAACAAAACTTATAAACTACATTGTTATTCCTCCAAAAAGAATGGACATTGGTGACATTATTAATAATTTGAAAAATATTGGAGTTGTCTTTTATTCCAAAAAACAAGGAAAAGTTTACGTAGCCGATGAAATTGTTAGAATTTTAAGAAAAATAAGAGGTAAAGATGTTGCAGATAAATATTTGAGAAGAATTTTAAGAATTTTAAGAGGTCCTGAAATTAATTTAATTGCAAAAAAACATAATATTGAAAGGTCATTAAGTACAGAAGAAAAAATAAATGAAATTATTAAAAATGGAATAAAATTATCTACTATTTTATCATCAGATATTTATAAAGAAGATACTTTTTTAAATGATAAAAAGAATTACCTCAATAAACTTTGGGAAAAAATTTCAAATACAAATACAATTTTAAAAGGAACAACTCTTGAAGATAAAATTGAAAATCTAATATTATATTTTGAAAATCGTGAAAAAGATGAAAAAGTAGGAATTTCAATAAACGGTTTTGAGAAAATGTTGCTTGACCTTAATAATACATTACCAAAATTAAATACACAAATAAAAGCTGCTTTTGAATTGGACGAAGAATTTGTTTTAAAAAGTGAATTTTTATTAGATTATAACATAAAACCCAGAGATATTTTAGATTTAATTCCTCAAAAGGATTTAATTCTATTTTGTAAAGAAAATAATATAAGTTCGAGAGGAGATGAAGTTTTAAATACTTTAGAAAATTATAAAGATTCAGAAAATTTATTTTTAGAAAATTATGAAAATATCGGTTTCAGAAACCTTAATGCTTTAAAAGAAAATGGAATTGCTATAAAAGAAAGTGAACTAGGAATTAAATTTGAGGAATTGACTAAAAGTATTTTTACTCAACTAGGATTTAATGTTGATGAAAAATTAAGAAAAAAGATAAATACGAAAAAAGATAAAATGGATATTCTTATCAATTTAGACAATAATAATTTATTGATAATAGAATGTAAAACAGTAAAAGAAAGTGGATATAACAAATTTTCTTCTGTTTCAAGACAACTGAAAGCTTACTATGATTTAGCAAATAAAAATGAATTTGAAGTTAGAAAATTGCTTTTAGTTGCACCTGAATTTAGTGATGATTTTATAGAAGATTGTGAACTTGATAGTCAATTGGATTTATCATTGCTAACTGCTTCGTCATTAATAAAAATACTAGGAAGTTTCAAGAAATCTTCTAAATATAAAGAATTTCCATATAAACTGTTAATGAGAGATGTTTTGATTAATCCAGAAAGAATAATTAAGGCTATTAGTAAGTAATGCCCAGTTGGTAACAAATCTGACCCGTCCTGAAAAATGAAAAAAGCATATTTAGCAATAAGTTATTCTAACCGAAAATTATTTGATAAAGAAGTTCAAAGCTTAATCGAATTATGTAAAATGAATAATATTGAATTACTTTCATTTGTAGATAAATATAATTTTAAAGAAAATGAGGAAAAGGAAATGATGGAAACAGCATTTCTTGAGATTGACAAATCTGATTTTCTAATAGCAGAACTGACAACTAAATCAATTGGCGTAGGAATAGAAATTGGATATGCTCGTGCAAAAGGAAAGCCTATTATATATTTACGTAAAAAAAAATCAGAATATTCAACAACAGCTTCAGGAAGTTCAACTTACAATATTGAGTATAAAAATAAAACTGATTTAATGGAATTGATGAAAACCTTATTAAAACGATTAGAATAAAAACTACCTACACCACCTCATCAAATTTATTCTTAAATTTCAACGAATACAAACCTACAAATATTTCAACTCTCCTTTTTCCTCAAAAATGTTAGGTAATTTAAATTCTAATGAAATTCTTATTGAAATGTCTTTACCAAACCTAGCTAGAATTTTAACTCCTATTGATGGTGTAGAAGAAGGTGAATATATTATAATGCTTGTAATATTAGTGACACTAAACAGTTAAAACAGCATAAAATATAATAATTAAAATCCGCTTTTAGCGGATTTTTTTGTATCATTGTTTAAATTTATTTCATGAATTTTTTGGCACACTTATATCTTTCAAAAAAAAATAAAAATATTCTTATTGGAAATTTTATTGCTGATGCCGTAAAAGGGAAAAGACATGCAGACTATCCCAAAGAAATTCAAGCTGGAATTTTACTACACAGAGAAATAGATAACTACACTGATAATCATCCAATTGTAAGGAAAAGCAAAAGACGATTACACGAACGTTATAACCATTATGATGGTGTAATTATTGATATATTATACGATCATTTTTTGGCAAAAAACTGGAATAACTACTCAAAGATTTCATTAGCAAAATATGCAGATAGTGTTTATTCTTTTCTTGAAGAAAATAAAGAAACTTTCCCAGCAAAAATTCAGCATATATTACCTTATATGATTGAATACAACTGGTTGGTTGCTTATGCTTCATTAAATGGTATTGAACGTATTTTACAAGGCATGAATAAGCGCACAAAAGGTATTTCTAAAATGGATTTAGCCATTGAAGATTTAAAATTATTATATACAGAATTTGAAAATGATTTTACACATTTTTTTAAAGAATTAGAAAAATTCACTGAAGAAAAAACAACTATATTACTCGCAACATGAAAAAAATTATCCTACTTATTACAATTGCATTTTTAATTATTCAATGTAAAGATAATACCTCAGAAAAAATAGAAAATCCAAAAATTACTGGGTTTGTTACAGATAGTGCCATGGTAGTTTCTGCAAGAGTTGAAGCTAGTGAAATTGGCACTTTAATAATGAAAAATGGAGGAAATGCTTTTGATGCCATGATTGCTACACATTATGCTTTAGCAGTTGCTTACCCTTTTGCTGGTAACATTGGTGGTGGTGGGTTTATGGTGTATCGCAAAAACAATGGAGAAACTGGAGCCTTAGATTTTAGAGAAAAAGCCCCAAAAGGAGCTTCCAAAAATATGTATTTGGATAAAAAAGGAAATATAATTAAAGGGAAAAGCACTTTAGGTGCTATGGCTATTGGAATTCCTGGAAGCGTTGATGGCATGGCTAACGTTTATAAAAAATTTGGAACATTACCTTTTTCAGAATTAATTCAACCAGCCATAGATTTAGCAAAAAAAGGGGTAATTGTAACCAAAAAACAAGCTAAAAGCTTTGCAAAATATCGTCATTATTTTTCTGAAGTAAATCCAGAATTGGTGTTTTTAGATAAGGATTGGAAAGAAGGCGATACTATAAAATACCCAAAATTAGCACAAACACTAGAGCGAATTAGAGATAATGGTAGAGATGGGTTCTACAAAGGGAAAACTGCAGATTTGTTAGTCGATTATGTTAAAAAACTAGGTGGAATTATTACGCAGCAAGATTTAGAAAATTACCAATCTGTTTGGCGAAACCCTATTGAATTTTCATATAAAGATTTAAAAATCATTTCTATGTCACCTCCATCAAGTGGGGGAATTTGTGATGCTCAAATTTTTAAAGCTATTGAGCCATATAACATAAAATTATACGGACATAATTCCGCGAAAACAATTCAATTAATAACTGAAGCTGAACGAAGAGCTTTTGCAGATCGTTCTTTCTTCTTAGGTGATTCTGATTTTGTAAAGATCCCTATAGATACCTTAATTTCAAGTAAATATGTTCAAAAAAGAATGGCCGACTTTTCTTGGGATAAAGCAACACTATCATCAAAAGTAAAACATGGAAATATTATTGGATATGAGAGTGATGAAACAACACATTACTCAATTATCGATAAATTTGGAAATGCCATTTCGGTAACCACCACCTTAAATGGGGCTTATGGTTCTAAAGTGTTAGTCTCTGAAGGCGGATTTTTATTAAATAATGAAATGGATGATTTTAGCTCTAAACCAGGAGTACCAAATATGTTTGGTTTAATAGGTGCAGAAGCAAATTCAATTCAACCAGAAAAACGTATGCTAAGTTCAATGACACCAACAATTGTAGAAAAAAACAATAAACTCTATATGGCTGTTGGCTCTCCAGGAGGTTCAACAATTATTACTTCTGTAATGCAAACAATTCTAAATGTGTATGAATTTAATTTAGGAATGCAAGAAGCTGTAGATGCTCCAAGATTTCATCATCAATGGTTACCAGATGTTGTTACTTTTGAACCAAAAGGGTTTGAGAAACCACTCGTTGAGAAATTACAAGAAAAAGGTTATATCGTACATCAAGAAAATTCAAGAATTCTTGGAAAAGTAGATGCTATTTTAGTATTACCAAACGGAAAATTAGAAGGTGGTGCAGATTACAGAGGTGATGACAAGGCTGCCGGATTTTAATTATATTTATATCTTTATAAGAAACTTATACTAATGAAATCAAACGCTATCACAAATGGAATATTAAAAGCTTTAGCTATTATTATAGGTGTTTTTATACTATTTTATTTTTTATATAGTATTCAATCAATTCTTGTTTATATAGCAATAGCTGCAGTAATTTCTTTAATTGGAAGCCCAATTATTCATTTTTTAAAAATGAAATTAAAATTTCCAAATACGTTAGCTGTAATTACAACAATGTTTTTCTTTTTGGGAATTTTAAGCGGTTTAATAAGCATGTTTATACCTTTAATTGTGAAACAAGGTGAAAACTTATCACTACTAAATATTGATCAACTTCAATCTAATATTCAAAATTTATTAAATCAAATAAATGATTACTTTTTAGCACGTGATATTGATATTTTAAACGAATTAAAACACGCCGATTTATTTAAAAATATTACTGCAATTCCTAACCTACTAAACTCGGTTATTGGTACAGTTGGTAATATCAGTATTGGCTTATTTTCGGTTATTTTTATCACCTTCTTTTTTATGAAAGATACCCATATTATGGAAAATTCCATTTATGTAATGGTAAGTGATAAAAGTGAAAATAAACTAAAAAAATCCTTATCAACCATCAATAATTTATTGTCGAGGTATTTTATTGGACTCGTTTTTCAAATCACTATATTGTTTGTAATTTATACTTTAACCCTTGTTATTTTTGGAATTGAAAATGCTATTGTTATTGCATTTTTATGTGCGCTGTTAAATTTAATTCCTTATGTAGGCCCTTTAATTGGCGGTTTTATTATGTTATTTTTAAGTATGAGCAGTAATTTAGGGCAAGATTTTCAAACAGAAATTTTACCAACAACTATTTATGTTATGATTGGGTATGTTATTGCACAACTAATAGATAATTTTTTAAGTCAGCCATTAATTTTTTCAAACAGTGTAAAATCGCATCCATTAGAAATATTTTTAGTAATTATGATTGGTGGTATATTATTTGGCGTTACTGGAATGATTGTAGCTGTACCAACCTACACAGCAATAAAAGTAATTTTAAAAGCATTTTTATCAGATAATAAAATTGTAAAATCATTGACTAAAGATTTATGAAAATAATAAGCTATGAAAAAAGAAATTGCAATCACAAATGAAGTAATTACAAATAAAATTTATTTTATTAGAAATCAAAAAGTAATACTAGATAGAGATTTAGCACTACTTTATGGAGTAGAAACGAAAAGGTTAAAAGAACAAGTCAGACGGAATATAAATCGTTTCCCAAACTCTTTCATGTTTGAACTTACGACTGAAGAATATGCTTCTTTAAGGTCGCAATATGCGTCCTTAAAACAAGGAAGACATTCAAAATACCCTCCTTTTGTATTTACTGAGCACGGAATACTGATGCTTTCTAGTATTTTAAATAGTGATAATGCTATTAAAATGAGTTTGCAAATAATAGATACTTTTGTGCAACTAAGAAAATTGGCTACTAATTATGAAGAACTTCTAACTAAAATTCAACAAATTGAATTACAATACAACAATCAATTTGGTGAAATTTATGAAGTACTCCAAAAATTATTAGAAAATCCTAAAGAAACAAAGAGAACAAAAATAGGAGATAAGAAAGATTAATTAAGAACTCAAATGAAAACCTATATCGCGCTTTTAAGAGGTATCAATGTTTCAGGCCATCATAAAATTAAAATGATTGAATTGAGACAGCTTTTTAATGGTTTAAACTTTAAAAACGTAAGTACCTATATTCAAAGTGGAAATGTAATCTTTACATCAACAAAAAATAATATTTCGAAAATTGAAAATAGTATTATTGAAGCAGTTAAAATAAAATTTGGTTACGATGTAAAAGTAATAGTAATCACAAAAAATGAATTAGGAATAATTTTCAAGTCAAACCCTTTTCTAGAAACAAGTACTATTGAAATAACTAAATTAAGTGTAACTTTTCTAAAAAAAATTCCAAATTTAGAAAATATTCCTCAAATTGAAGAGCTTGTTTTAAATACTAAAGACGACTTCAAACTAATAGAAAAATCCATTTATTTGTACTTGCCAACTGGCGCTGCCAAAACTAAATTGACTAACAATTTATTTGAACGAAAATTAAAAATAGATGCTACCACAAGAAACTGGAAAACAGTTACAAAACTTGTTGAATTAAGCTCTCAAACTATTGAATACTAAAATATTACATATAGAAATTCAAGATTTTATAAACTCCAATTTAAAATCTGATATTACAAAACTTATTTTAAAAGGAAGTTCGTTTGAAGCTGTTTCAATTCAAGAAATTGCAGCACAAATTGAAGCCAAAAATAAATGCGAAAAAAAATTACCAACTTGGTTTTCTTTAAAAAATATTTACTTTCCTAAAAAGTTAAATATTGAGCAAACTTCCTCTGAAATTACAGCAAAATATAAGGCAAATTTAGTATTTGGAAATACTTTAATTGATTTAACAGGTGGATTTGGAGTAGATTCGTATTATTTCTCAAAAAAGGTTAAAAATATAACACATTGTGAAATAGATAAAGAATTGTCAGGTATTGTGACATACAATTTAGGGATTTTAAATTCAAAAAATATTTCAACTTATGTTGGAGATGGTTTTGAATACTTAGAAAAAAACAATACAAAATTTGATTGGATTTATGCAGATCCATCAAGAAGAAATGACGCAAAAGGAAAAGTTTTTTTGCTAGAAGATTGTCTTCCTAACATTCCTAAAAATTTAGAGTTTTTATTTAAATACACAGGTAATATTTTACTGAAAATTTCACCAATTTTAGATATTAAAAGTGCTATTCATGAATTAAAATTTGTAAAAGAAGTTCATGTAGTTGCTGTTGAAAATGAAGTAAAAGAATTATTACTAGTACTAGAAAAAAATTACATTCAACAGATTGATTATAAAACAATTAATATTACTAAAAAAAGTATACAAACTTTTAATTTTAATTTTAACTCAATTGCTTTAGCTAATTATTCCAAGCCTAAAAAATATATTTATGAACCAAATGTAGCAATCTTAAAATCAGGTGCTTTTCAACAAATTTCAACGCATTATAAACTTGATAAATTGCATCAACATTCACATTTATATACTTCCAATAATTTAATAGACTTCCCTGGAAGAACCTTTAAAATTAAACAGATTTCCTCATATAATAAAAAGGAATTAACAAAATTTATTCCTTTAAAAAAAGCAAATATTACAACACGTAATTTCCCGGAAACTGTAGCTCAAATTCGCAAAAAAATTAATTTTAAAGATGGAGGTAATCTATACCTGTTTTTCACAACTAATTTAAACAATAGACACATTGTTTTGATTTGTGAAAAGGTTTAAAATAAGAACTTCATAACAAATAATTTTAGTATTTTTAACCGAATTATATTCAATGTAAAATGGCAAATAAAAATATACGCACACTTTCATCAAGAAAAGAATTAGATGATAATTTATTTGAAAATATAGCAGATTTATCTAAAAAAAATGCTTCAAAAGATGATTTTCAAAAATTAGCAAAACGATTTTTAATCGATGATTCCGTAATTGCTGGATCAGCTTCATTTTACGATTTCACAAGAGAAGAAAACAGAACTAAAAAAATTCATATTTGCAGTGGAACAGCCTGTATGACGGCCAAAACTCAAAGCAACCTTCATAAAAATATAGTAAAACATTTTTCTAAAGAAGAAATTGGCCATGCTGCTTGTGTTGGCCGTTGCCACACAAATAATGCTTTTATGCTTGATGGAAAAACGTATTCCGCTTCGAACGAAAAAGAATTAACTGCAATAATTTCAGAAAAAAAACAACAAGAAAATAGTTATGATATTGCTTGTAACACTACACCAATTTTAACTTCAAAAATTAAAAATATCTCAACATTTTTTAAACTATCTGAAAAATTTAGTAACAAATCACAACACGTAATTCAAGAAATAAAAACTTCAAATTTACGAGGTCGTGGTGGTGCAGGATTTCCATTTTGGTTTAAGTTAGATGCTGTAATAAAAGAACCCTTCGACTCCGCTCAGGATAACATACAAAAATATGTAGTTTGCAATGCTGATGAAGGTGATCCTGGAGCATATTCAGATATGTATTTAATGGAAAATCAAGCACATAAAGTGCTTTTCGGAATGTACATGACTGGCTTAACTGTTGGGGCAAATACTGGAGTACTTTATATTAGAGGCGAATACCCAGATTCAATTAGAGAAGTTAAAAAAGCTATAGAAGAACTTAAAACCAAAAATTTAATTGGTGATTTTAGATTTAAAATAATTCGTGGGCAAGGTTCGTACGTTTGTGGTGAGGAAACCGCATTATTAAACTCTATTGAAGGTTTAAGACCCGAAGTACGTGTTCGTCCACCATACCCTACACAATACGGTTTATTTGGAAAGCCAACGGTATTAAGTAATGTTGAAACTTTTGCAAATATTCATTGGATTTTAGAAAATGGCGGAAATGCTTATGCTAATTTAGGAACAAAACAATCAACTGGCACAAAATTAGTTTCATTAGACAGCTTTTTTAATAAACCTGGAATGTATGAAATAGAAATGGGAACTGATTTACATACTATTTTTTATGAATACGGAAACGGTTTTAAAGAAGAAATTAAAGCATTCCAAATTGGTGGTCCGCTTGGTGGAATTGTTCCAATGCACAAAATTCCCGATTTAACTTTAGATTTTGAATCGCTAAATAATAATGGTTTTTTATTAGGTCACGCTAGTTTTGTTTCAATTCCCATAAATTTTCCAATGATAAAATTCCTAGAGCATTTAATGGAATTCACAGCTGATGAATCTTGCGGAAAATGTTATCCTTGTAGAATTGGCTCATTTAGAGGAATGGAACTACTTAAAAAAGCTCAAAACAACAACTATAAAATTGATCGTCAACTATTTGATGATTTATTGGAAACCTTAGAAATAGGTTCATTATGTGCATTAGGTGGTGGTGTTCCACTTCCTATAAAAAATGCCTTACAGTATTTTGATGATGAATTGAAACAATATTTTACTTCAAACTAGAACACTATGAAAGCATCTATAAATAATATTGGGTACGAATTTAATGAAGGTGAAACCATCTTAGATTTTGTTAGAAGAATTGAAAAGGATAAAAACGCCATTCCAACAATGTGCCAAGATGATAGATTGGAGAATTTTGGTTCATGTAGAGTTTGTTCAGTTGAAGTTGCTCGTGAAAAAGATGGACCTACAAAAACAATGGCTTCGTGTCATACTCCAATTTCAGAAGGTTTGTATATTTATCATAATACCGAAAGCATAAAAAGGCTTCGGAAAAATATAGTTGAATTAGTTTTAAGCGATTACCCTGCTGATAAAATATTTCCTTCTGAAGGAAAAAAAGCAACACCTTTTCAAGAAACAATTGCGCAAATTGGAATCCCAAACGTTCGTTACCCCGAAGGTTCTACTCATTTAAATATTCAACCAGACAGATCACATCCATATATAAAATCCGATTTATCACAATGTATTAATTGTTTTCGATGTGTTAGAGCTTGTGAAGAAATTCAAGGCGAAATGATTTTAGGAATGAGCGGCCGTGGTTTTGCAACCAATATTATTAAAGGTTTTGATACTACTTTTAACGAATCTGCTTGTGTTTCTTGTGGTGCTTGTGTACAAACATGCCCTACTGAAGCTTTAACCGATAAATTTGAAACAAAAACCTTAATTGCAGATAAAACTGTAAGAACAACTTGTACGTATTGTGGTGTTGGTTGTCAATTAGATGTTTCAGTAATTGATGGTAAAATTAAAGGAATTCAAGCTCCTGAAGATGCTGAAGTAAACGAAGGTCACACGTGTTTAAAAGGAAGATTTGCCTTCCAATTTTACAACCATCCAGACAGGTTACGTGAACCAATGATTAAAAAGAATGGAAAATTTGAAGAAGTTACTTGGAATGAAGCTTATGATTTTATTGCAACTAAATTAATTGATATAAAAAATAAATATGGAGCAAATTCTATTGGTGGAATTTCATCTTCAAGAGCAACCAATGAAGAGAATTATTTAATGCAAAAAATGATTCGCGTTGCCGTTGGGACTAATAATATCGATGGTTGTGCACGTGTTTGCCACGCTCCTACTGCTTATGGAATGCAACAATCTTTTGGTACTGGTGCTGCAACAAATTCAATAGAAGATTTAAAACAAACCGATGCTATTTTCCTATTTGGTGCAAACCCTGTAAAAGGGCATCCAGTTACTGGAGCTAAAATTAAGCAAGCATTTATGAAAGGAGTTACATCAATTGTTGTAGACCCAATAAAAACTAAACTTGCTGAAATTGCGCAATATCATTTACAAATTAGACCAGGAACAAATGTGGCTATTTTAAATATGATGGCACATTACATCATTAAAGAAGGTTTAATAAATAAATCTTTTATTGAATCTTATACCGAAAAATATGAGGAATTTAAAAATCATGTGATTGATCTTGATATGAATGAATTAGAAACACTTACGGGAGTTTCTAAAAATTTAGTTAGAAAAGCAGCTATAGCTTATGCTTCATCAAACAATGCTATGGAATTTCACGGATTAGGAGTTACAGAGCATTTTCAAGGAAGTAAAACTGTAATGTTACTTTCAAATTTGGCAATGATGACGGGAAATATAGGTAGAAATGGTGTTGGATTGAATCCTTTACGTGGGCAAAATAATGTGCAAGGAGCAGCAGATATGGGCGTACAACCACATCAGGGAGCTGGTTATTTAGACATAAATGATTCAAAAGTTCAAAAATATTATGCTGAAAAATATGGTGTTGAAAAAATGCCAGAACAAGAAGGTTTGAAAATTCCTGAAATGTTAAATGCAGCAATTAAAGGAAAATTGAAGGCATTGTACATCATGGGAGAAGATACTATAATGACTGATCCAAATACAAATCACAGTATAAAAGCTTTTGAACAATTAGAATTAATAGTGGTTCAGGAATTATTTATGACGGCTACTACTAAAATGGCCGATGTAATTTTGCCTGCTTCTTCATATTTTGAAAAAAATGGAACATTCACAAATGGAGAACGAAGAGTTCAGCGCGTAAATAAAGTAATTGAGCCTATTGGAAATACAAAACCTGATGGACAAATTATTATAGATGTAATGCGTAAATTAGGATACAATCAACCTACAGGTGTAACTTATGATGCCGCAAAAGTAATTGAAGAAATTGCAGATGTAATCCCATTTATGAAAGGGTTAAGCTGGGAACGATTGGGTAAAAATGGATTACAATGGCCTATTAAAAAAGATGGCTCAGATACAAAAATGCTTCATATTGATGGTGAATTTAAGAAAGGCATTGGTACTTTTCATCATTTTAATTTTGAGGAAACACCTGAAATTATTTCACACGGAAAAAAATATCCATTTATTTTAACTACTGGAAGGGAATTAGAACACTATAATTCTGGAACTATGACACGCAGAACTGATAATCAAATTATTTTATCAAAAGATATATTAGAAGTTCATCCAAGAGATGCAAAATCCAAAGGAATTGAAGACAATGAAATAGTACGTATATTTTCCGATAGAGGAAGTGTTCATATCCCAATAAAATACTCTAAAAACGTAAAAAGAGGCGTTTTAAGAACTACTTTTCATCAACCTGAAGTATTTATCAATATAATCACAGGAAGTGTTGGAGATAAGGAAACTTTAACTCCAGAATACAAAGTTGTAGCCGTTGATTTTGAAAAAATATAACTAATGCAAACTATAAACTACGAAGGTTTACAAATAACAAATGGCAATCCACAAAAAGTAAATGATGCATTAGTTGTTGAAGCTGCTTTACAAATAAATATTAATTCAGAACCTTATACAGTAGTTATGAGAACTCCTGGTGATGATTATGAATTAATTAGAGGCTTGCTATTTGCTGAAGATATTTATAAAAATTCAAAAAACTTAGAATTTAATATTGAAGAAAAAAAAGCAAATGGATTTTCAATTATTAACGTAACCATACCAAAAAATTATATTGGCAAAGGTTATTTAAATAAGCGTACACTTCTTTCTGTTTCATCTTGCGGAATTTGTGGTAAGCAAAAGTTAGAAGATATTAGTTTTAAAGGTGAAAAACTTTCAAATACAATTACATTCGACTTTAAAAAATTAAAACAACTATTTTCTGAAATGAAACAAAAACAGGAAATTTTTGAAATATCTGGAGGCTCCCATGCTGCTGCTTTATTTGATAAAGATTATCAAATTTTAAGTTTAAAGGAAGATATTGGTCGCCATAATGCCGTTGATAAAGCAATTGGCGAATTATTAAATTCTAATAAGTTAAAAGAAATAAATTGTATGTTGGTCAGTGGTAGAGTTTCATACGAGATAATCTCTAAAGCATTTATTGCCAAAATCCCAATAGTTGTAGCTGTTTCAGCTTGCTCTACCTTAGCTGTTGACTTTGCCAAAGAATTTGGAATTTGCTTAATAGGCTTCTCAAGAGGTCACAAAGCAACCATATATTCAAACTCATAATTCTAAATAAAATACACGTTTTTAATAATAAACAGTAATATTATAGTAATAATTTGCATATATTAAATATTTATTTATATATTTGCGAAGTAAAAGCGTCCCTATTTTTGCAAATTTTTACGGAGAGGGTTTGCAATTTGTTGATAACTTTGTTAATAAAATACCCAATTTTATTGTTCAAATATCAAAATTAGCTTTTAAATATCTCCAAAATATAGGTTTTATATTATAAAATTAAAAGTATTTTAAATTTTATTTTTCACTCGTTAACCCTTGAAAAATAAGAGTAAAATAGCTTTTCAAACCCTTTATTTTTAAAATATTTTAAAAATAACAGTACTTTTTTTTGCCAATTTGTAAGATTAAATGTAGCTTTGATGCTCTTACTAATCATTTAATTCTTACTAAAAATGAAAAATTTAAAATTAATTTTCGGATTGCTTATGGTATCTGCTTTTGTTGCAGTTACTGTTTTAAGCGCAACTTCAAATGATAATACAGCTATTAAAAAAGCTGATGTTTTCATCCCAAGAAACGGATAGTATTTAAAAATAAATAAATTACTATATACACCACAATAATTTTATTGTGGTTTTTGTGCTTATTTTAATTATGTTTAATATTTAAATATAATTTTCTATATTTGTAATCAATACTTTTACTTACCCCCAGTAATGAAAAACAATAAAGGAAAATCTTTACTAGTTGGCAGTTTAATAATTTTGCTTATAATATCTACCCCCTATTTTTTATATTTATATAAAAGCATAGACCCAGATGCACAAAATATAAAAACTCTTTTTGGAACATTAAAAGCGGGTTACTACCCTAGCGTTCAAACTTACATATATTCTTTTTTTGCTAAATTTGTCCCCCTCATACTTTTAGTTATTTGGTTTTTAACCAACAAGCATTGGTGGGTACATGCATTAAGTATCCCTATTATGGTTTATTTATTTCAATTAATTTCAATTGTAAATGATAGCGAAGATTATTTTGACGAAATAGAATTTATTTACGCAGTACCAATTACTGTAGCTGTAGTTGTTATATTGTATTTTTTAAGAAGTAAATTATCAATATACATACTTGCCGTTGATTTAAAAAAGGAAATGGACGAAAATATGAAAGATCCTAAAAAAATTGGTAAGTGAAAAACGTTATAAGATAATAACCTACCTATTTAATTTAATGCTAATTAATTTCAACTATTCTTTTATTAAAAGTATTTGATTTTATAACTGATGTTTTTACTTATTTTTAGTTATACATAACTAAAAACTTACTTGCAGAAAATTATAAACATAATTAATACTCCAGATTAAGATGTAAGAAACCCTTGGTTTTTACATGTTATATTTAATTATAAACCAATTTATTTAGCTTGTAGCTTTGTATTCAGAGTTAAAATAACAAACTATTAAATGCTACCTCAATAAATTTAAATGGTATTGGTACTAAGTTTACAACTATAAAGTAAGAAATTACGCCATTATAAGAAATGTTTAAAACCAAAAAACCTACTAAATATTTAGTAGGTTTTTTGGTGATCGCAGAAGGATTCGAACCTTCGACCGCCTGCTTAGAAGGCAGGTGCTCTATCCAGCTGAGCTATGCGACCCTATTTAGGTTTATTTTTACTTTGTCGGGGTGGCAGGATTCGAACCTGCGGCCTCCACGTCCCAAACGTGGCGCGATAACCGGGCTACGCTACACCCCGAAAAATAAAAAATGCGGAGAGACAGGGACTCGAACCCTGGCGACAGTTACCCGTCGACAGATTAGCAATCTGCTCCATTACCACTCTGGCACCTCTCCT